>JAZNRV010000102.1:0-44034 GCA_045590855.1 Acutalibacteraceae bacterium
GCACTTGACCGTATGGGCATCGCCATTGACTGCGTCATCAACTTGGAAGTCGCAGACGAAGTGATTGCTCAGCGTGTATCGGGTCGCCGTGTATGCCCTGTTTGTGGCGCGTCGTACCACATTGCCAACAAAAAACCGGCAACTGATGGTATCTGCGACAAATGCGGCAACACCCTTGTTCAGCGCAAAGATGACCATCCCGATACAGTAAAAGAACGCTTGCAAGTGTATCATGAGCAGACAGAACCGCTCAAAGACTACTACGCCGCTGCCGGTAAGTTAGCTTCCGTTGAAGGACCGACAACGCTTGAAGGTGTCACAAAGCGGATTTTGGAAATCTTGCAAGAGGTTTAAGCCATGATAGCCATTAAAAACAGCCGTGAACTGGCCTTGATGAAAGAGGCATGTGTTATTTCGGCACGGGCGTTACAATTAGCAGGGCAGGCTGTGGAACCCGGTGTTACCACTGCCGAGCTTGACCGAATCATTCGCAAGTATATCGAAAGCCAAGGCGCCAAGCCTTCGTTTTTGGGATATGGCGGTTTTCCGGCAAGCGCCTGCATTTCTGTAAACGAGACAGTCATTCATGGCATACCGGATAAGCGCGTAATCAAAGCCGGCGATATCGTCAGCATTGATGTGGGTGCGCACTTGAACGGTTATCACGGCGATAATGCCGCCACGTTTGCCGCCGGTGATATATCACCGCAAGCAAAAGCTTTGTTAGATGCCACTCGTGAAAGTGTTTACGAAGGCATTGCACAAGCTGTTGCCGGCAACAGGATAGGCGATATCAGCGCCGCCGTTCAGCAGTATGTCGAGATGCGTGGTTACTCGGTTGTACGGCAATTTGTCGGCCACGGAGTAGGCACGAATCTACATGAGGACCCCAGTGTCCCCAACTTTGGTACCCCCGGTCGCGGTCCGAGATTGCTGCCGGGAATGACCTTAGCCATTGAGCCTATGGTGAATATGGGTGTTCCGGATGTCGAAGTGTTAAAAGATGGATGGACAACGGTCACGCGAGACGGTAAGTTGTCTGCTCACTTTGAGCATACCATTGCCATCACCAAAGACGGACCGGTCATATTAACCATGCCGTAACGAGAGGGAGGAACCAGCATGTCCAAAGCGGACGTTATTGAACTGGAGGGTGTCGTGGTCGAGGCGTTGCCAAACGCAACTTTTCAAGTGGAGCTTGCCAATGGCCACCAGATACTCGCACACATCTCGGGAAAATTGCGTATGAACTTCATCCGCATTTTACCCGGTGACAAGGTGACGGTTGAGATGTCACCGTATGACCTGACCAAAGGTCGCATTACCTGGCGAACCAAGTAATGGCATTGTTCAAAAAAAGCCACAACGTCAATTTTGTGTTTATCACAAAAAAGGAGGTATTTTCATGAAAGTCAGACCTTCTGTGAAGAAAATCTGCGAAAAATGCAAAATTATCAAACGCAAGGGCCGCATCATGGTGATTTGCGAAAACCCCAAGCACAAACAACGTCAAGGTTAATTTGACGTTCAAAGTCGCTTGACGGAAAAACCGAAAGGAAGGAAACTATTATGGCTCGTATAGCTGGTGTAGACTTACCCAGAGATAAGCGTGTAGAAATCGGCCTTACCTACATTTACGGTATCGGTCGCAAAACTGCGAACGATATTTTGGCGGGAACCGGTGTTAACCCGGATATCCGTGTGCGGGATTTGACCGAAGAAGACATCGCGAAATTACGTGAATACATTGACCACAACTGTGTGGTGGAAGGTGACTTGCGCCGTGACATTGCGTTTGATATCAAACGTTTGATTGAAATCGGTAGTTATCGCGGTTTGCGTCATCGCAAGGGCTTGCCGGTGCGCGGTCAGCGCTCCAAAACCAACGCCCGTACTCGTAAAGGTCCCAAAAAGACCATTGCCAACAAGAAGAAGTAAGCAGGAGGGATATATAGAATGGCTGCTGCAAAAGCAACTGCGAAAAAGGGCACTGTCCGTCGCAAAGAACGTAAAAATATTGAGCGTGGCGCCGCACATATCCAGTCCACATTCAATAACACCATTGTTACTCTCACCGATGCACAAGGCAACGCTTTGTCTTGGGCAAGTGCCGGTGAATTAGGTTTCCGCGGTTCGCGGAAATCCACTCCCTTCGCTGCACAAACGGCTGCGGAAACCGCTGCCAAAGCAGCAATGGAACACGGTTTAAAAACCGTTGAAGTGTACGTAAAAGGTCCGGGTGCCGGTCGTGAAGCTGCTATCCGCGCTTTGCAAACCGCAGGATTGGATGTTACCTTGATTAAAGACGTAACGCCCGTCCCCCACAACGGATGCCGTCCTCCCAAAAGAAGACGCGTATAACACGAGAAAGCAGGAGGTGCAACCAATATGGCAAGATATACCGGTGCGGTGTGCAGAATTTGCCGCCGTGAAGGACAAAAATTATTCTTAAAGGGTGAGCGTTGCTATACCGGCAAATGCGCGATTGCTCGTCGTGCTTATGCCCCCGGTCAGCATGGTCAAGCCCGCAACAAAAAATCTTCGGAATATGGTAAACAATTGCGTACCAAACAATATGTGCGCCGCTATTACGGCGTTTTGGAAGGTCAATTCCATCATTATTTTGAAATGGCCACCAAAATGCAAGGCGTGACGGGTGAAAACTTACTTCGTTTGTTGGAATCCCGCTTGGACAACGTGGTTTATCGTTTGGGCTTTGCCAGTTCTCGTGCCGAAGCTCGTCAACTGGTAACCCAAGGTCACTTTACCGTGAACGGCCGCAAAGTAAACATTCCGTCTTACTTGACCAAAGTGGGCGAAGTGATTGCTGTTAAAGAAAAGAGCCGTTCGCTCGATAAGATGAAAGCACTTTCCGAGGCAAACAGTTCTCGTCCGACTCCGAAGTGGTTGGAACTCAATCGCGAAGCCTGGGAAGCAAAAGTTGTTGCTGTTCCCGTTCGTGAAGACATTGATTTGCCAGTGGAAGAAACCCTTATCGTCGAGTTGTACTCGAAATAATTTTAAATGTCGCTCGTTTGAGCAACTTTGTACAACACATATCACGGTCACTTTTTTGCGAAAGCATGTGGTGTCCGTTCATAAAAAGGAGGGTTTTGAATGATAGAGATTGAAAAGCCCAGAATCGAGGCGTGAGACCTTACTGCCGATGGTACTTACGGCCGCTTTGTGGTGGAACCGTTAGAAAGAGGTTACGGCACGACACTTGGTAACAGTTTGCGTCGTGTGTTGCTTTCCTCTTTGCCGGGTGTGGCAGTTACCTCCGTGAAAATTGAAGGTATTCTTCACGAATTCAGCACCATTGAAGGCGTGAAAGAAGATGTTACGGAAATTGTTCTGAACATCAAAGATTTGATTCTGAAGCTTAACGGTGAAGGACCGAAAACGGTTTACATTGAAGCTGAAGGTCCGTGTGAAGTGACGGCTGCTTCTATCAAATGTGACAGCGAAGTGGAAATTTTGTGCCCCGATACGCACATTGCCACTGTCACCGAAGGCGGCAAACTGAACATGGAAATCACAGTTGACAAAGGTCGCGGATATGTACCTGCCGAACGCAACAAGCAATTGATGCAATCGGTCATTGGTGTCATTCCGGTGGACTCCATCTACACACCGGTGGTAAAGGTGAATTACGCTGTGAGCAACACGCGTGTCGGTCAAATCACCGACTTTGACAAACTCAACTTAGAAGTTTGGACAAACGGTACGATTACCGCACAAGAAGCTGTTTCGTTGGCAGCAAAAATCATCACTGACCATTTGGCTTTGTTTGTGGATTTGTCCGGTGAAGCTTTTGTGGATGGCTCCGTCATGGTTGAAAAAGAAGAAAAAGGCAAAGCGAAAGCGTTGGAAATGACGATTGAAGAATTGGATTTGTCCGTACGTTCGTTTAACTGCCTCAAACGCGCCGGTATCAACACGGTGGAAGACTTAATCAACAAAACGGAAGACGATATGATGAAAGTCCGCAACTTGGGCCGTAAGTCTTTGGAAGAAGTTATTAACAAATTGGCGTCGTTGGGCTTTAGCTTAAGCGACGAAGAGGAATAAAACATATTCCGCAGAATTCTGAAAAGGAGTGAATTCACATGCCCGGAACTCGTAAGCTCGGCAGACCGACAGCTTCGCGTATGGCTATGTTGAGAGCCATGGTAACGTTCTTATTGGAAAAAGGTCGCATTGAAACCACTGTGACCCGCGCCAAAGAAGTTCGTGCCATGACAGAAAAAATGATTACCATTGCCAAACAACCCACGCTTGCCAACAAGCGTTTGGTATTCTCTTTTGTAACCAAAGAGAGCGTTTGCAAAAAATTGTTTGACGAAATTGCCCCTTCGTACGAAGGCCGCAACGGTGGTTATACCCGCATTATTAAAACGGGTGCTCGCCGCGGCGATGCTGCTGAAATGGCAATCATCGAATTGGTAAAATAAACCACTTAAAAACTCCTGCAGAGTTTTCTGCGGGAGTTTTTTGTTTGTTTTTTATTTTTCTCTTGAATCGTGCTCTGAAAAAAAGTATAATATTATATATATATGATAAAAAGGGGGCGTAGCGGTGTCTGGTTTATGGCAACATACGTGGGCAGAAGTGGATATTTCTGCGGTTGAAAAAAATTATTTTGCTGTTCGGCACTTGCTTTCCGATTCTTGCCAACTAATGGCAGTGGTCAAAGCCGATGGGTATGGTCATGGCGCTGTTGAAGTTGCAAAGCGTGTCCTTGCTGCCGGTGCAAACCGATTGGCAGTTTCCAATCTTAACGAAGCGTTGCAGTTGCGAGAGGCCGGCATCACAGCACCGATATTGATTTTTTCGCATGTATTGCCCGAAGCAGCATCCTGCTTGGCGGAAAACGACATCACGCAAACGGTTGTTGGTTTAGAATATGCCTATCGGTTGGAAGATGCCGCCGCCGCGGCAAATGTGAAGCTGAAAGTACATATCAAAATCGATACCGGTATGTCCCGTGTTGGATTTTTTTATCACGACTCAGTGCGCGATGATGCCGTGTTAGAAGATATTGCCAAAGCGTGTGCGTTGCCGCACTTGGAAGTGGAAGGCTGTTTTACTCATTTTGCCGTAGCCGATGAACTCCATGGTGAAGAAGCGACCCGCAAACAATTTTCTTTGTTTATGACGGCTTTGGACAAGTTAGAAGAAAAGGGCATTACTTTTGCATTACGACATTGTTGCAACAGTGCTGCTACCTTGCGATTCCCCGAAATGCATTTGGACATGGTGCGCCCCGGCATTTTGTTGTATGGTGTTGCCCCGTCACCGTGGATGCACCATTTATGTTCTTTACATCCGGCGTTATCGCTCAAAACGCGTGTTTCGTTGGTGAAAACCGTTCCCGCCGGAACACCTGTCAGTTACGGTGCAACGTTTGTTACCGGGCGCGAAACTGTCCTTGCCACGGTCCCGATTGGTTATGGCGATGGGCTGCCTCGCGTACTGTCTAACACCGCTGTCATGTCATTAAAAGGAAAAACAGTTCCAATAGTCGGCAGAGTGTGCATGGACCAATGTTTATTGGATGTTACGAATGCAGAAAATGTTAAAGAAGGCGATATCGTCACTGTGTTTGGCGACTCACCCACGCTGGAGGAATATGCCTCTTTTGCAAGCACTATTTCTTATGAATCTCTTTGCTCTGTCGGAAAACGTGTTCCGCGGGTGATGTTATAAGGTAACCTAATCAGAGAGGACGTGAAGTATGACGAATTATATTCCCATTCCCATGAAGCGCGATATTGCGGTGGATTCTATTGTGACGGTTCACTATTTGGAACATACCAAAGACTATCTTTTCGAAGGCGAAAAACATAACTTTTGGGAAATTTTGTATTGTGACAAAGGCATGGTAGAAATTATTGCTGACGATAAAGGCTATGAATTGTCGCAAGGACAAATGGTGTTTCATAAACCAAATGAATTTCACAGTTTGTATGCCAACGGTACGGTTGCGCCCAATTTGGTGATTGTTTCGTTCATTTCCCGTTCGACGGCTATGTCGTTTTTTAACGGCAAAATCCTTTATGCTACGCAGCAACAACAAGATTTGTTGGCGCAAATCATCAAAGAAGCCCGACAAACGTTTTCTTGTTCGTTAGGTGACCCGTCCACTTTACAAATGGAATTGTCACCGGAAGCACCGTTTGGCTCACAACAACTTATCCAGTTATACTTGGAAATGTTCCTCATCGATACCGTGCGTCATCACGAAGCAGTCAAACAGCCAAAAATATCTTCTACCATTAAACGACGGGCAGATAACGAGTTGGTTGACCGCGTGATACGCTATATGGAAGAGCACGTTTGTGACGGGTTGAATTTCAGTGACGTTTGCCGCTATTCTTCGGAAAGTGCAACGAATTTGAAAACCATTTTCAAATTGGTAACCGGTCACGGCGTGATGGAAAAATATCGGTTGTTAAAAATTGAAAAAGCAAAAAAATGGTTGCGCGAAGGCAAGGGAAACATTACGCAGATTGCCGATATGTTGGGATATGCCTCGGTTCACTATTTTTCACGGCATTTCAAACAAGCAACCGGTATGACCCCGCGTGAATATACGCTGTCTGTTCAGGCAAAATAATAGATAAATGAACAGTTGGAGGACAGCGTATGAATCCGGATATTCGCAAGGTTGCACTAATCGGCACCGGTATGGTGGGCATGAGTTATGCGTATTCCATGCTCAACCAAAACGTGTGTGATGAATTGGTACTCATTGATATCAACAAAGAACGCGCCATGGGCGAAGCTATGGATTTAAATCATGGATTAGCCTTTTCTGCATCCGCCATGAGGATATATGCCGGTGACTATTCCGATTGCACAGACGCCGACATTGCGGTGCTGTGTGCGGGTGTGGCGCAAAAGCCGGGAGAATCTCGTTTGGAACTATTGCAACGCAACGCAAAAGTGTTTTCAAGCATTGTACAATCGGTACTTTCTTCCGGTTTTGACGGGATTTTTTTGGTGGCTACCAATCCGGTGGATATTATGACACAAATTACGTGTGCTATCTCCGGTTTTGACCCTCGCCGAGTGGTGGGGAGCGGTACGGCTTTGGATACAGCGCGGCTGCGGTACATGCTGGGCGGATTATTCAAAGTGGACCCACGCAATGTTCACGCGTATGTTATTGGTGAACACGGCGACAGCGAGTTTGTACCGTGGTCGCAAGCCATGCTTGCCACTTGCCCGATTACCGAGTTGTGCGGCAACACGCCCGAATGCTCTTGTACTTGGGAACAATTACGTGCAGTGGAACGTGAAGTGCGGGATGCCGCGCAACAAATCATTCGCGCTAAAGGTGCTACCTATTACGGCATTGGTATGTCACTTGCCCGTATTACCCGAGCAATTTTGGGTAACGAAAACAGCGTACTCACCGTTTCGACGATGCTTTTGGGCGAATACGGTGAAAAAGATGTTTTCGCCGGTGTACCGTGTATTGTTAACCGCAACGGTGTACGCAGAGTAATACCGCTATCCCTTAACGAACAAGAGGCGGAGTTGTTCCATACTTCGTGCCATACGTTGCGCACCTCTTTTGAATCGTTATCTCTTTAACTACCGAATATAAAAGCGGTCGCTTGTGGTGATATCACAAGCGACCGCTTTTTTAAAAAAGATGGTTATTTGAGCAGTTCAGACATTAAATCAGATGCTTCCGGCACACAAACACCGGTGCTTTTTGCCGTTTGTTCCGTAAAGCGAGTAAGGCCGCTTTCAACCGCCGCGTTGCTACGGTATAGCAAAAAGGGAACCGCGTCGGCGGAGTGAGTGCGTGTATGAAGTGGGGTAGGATGATCGGGCATGATTAACAACGAGTAATCACCAAAGGCTTTTAATTCTTCCAACAAAGGCGTGAGTATTTGACGGTCAATTTCTTCAATGGCGCGCACCTTGTTTTGCACTTCACCGCGATGCCCGCACTCGTCGGGCGCTTCCACATGAATGTATACAAAATCGTGACCGTTTGCCAAAGCGTTTATTGCCGCTTGACGTTTGCCCACAAAATTGGTGTCCAAATATCCCGTAGCGCCCTTTACTTCGCACACCGACATATCGGTCAAGCGGGCAATGCCTTTGAGCAAATCCACCGCCGATACCATAGCACCTTTAACCCCAAACCGTTCCTCAAAATTTTGCAAAGAGGGGCGTTTGCCATGCCCCCACAACCAAATGGCATTGGCAGGGTTTTTGCCGTCTTTTCTGCGTTTTTCGTTGAGGGGGTGATTTGCTAACAATTCGGTGCTGCGCCGCATCATATCCAAAAGCGGGGCCGCATCCGGATGCGTTGCCAAATGTTCGCCAATCACTTGACCGCTGATATCGTGCGGCGGGGTAAGTTTGCCGATAGCCGTTTTGCCGCCGTGCCATACCAAACAATGGCGGTATGCGGTACCGGTATAAAAATCGAACTCGCCGCCTCCAAACGCTTGTTGTACCGTGCGGATGATTTCATCCGCTTGGTCGGTGTGGATATCCCCCGCGCAATAATCATCCATTGTCTTTTGCTCATACGGTTCGTTTTCGGACAGCGTGACCAAATTACACCGCAAAGCCACGTCGTCATCGGTAAGAGTAATCCCAATATTAGCGGCTTCCAACGGCGAACGACCCGTGTAGCATTCGAGCGGCCGATACCCCAGTACCGACAAATTGGCAACGTCACTGCCGGGGGACAGCCCTTTGGGTACCGTAAACGCCATCCCTACTTGGGAACTCGCCGCCAATGCATCCATGGTTGGTTTGTGCGCCGCTTCCATAGGTGTTTTGCCTTGTAAATCTGCGTGAGCAATGTCTGCCATGCCGTCACACAGTAAAACAACGTATTTCATGTTTTGTCCATCCTTTTTTGTGTTCTGACGACAGTATATCACAAAAAACGTTCAAACGCAATTTTCTTTGGGAAAGTTTTTCATTTTTTTAGCTAAACGATTGATTTTTAATGCCTTGTGTAGTATACTATAACCGTATATTTTCTAAGGAATGAGGTAGTTTTGCTCATGGAAGCGGTGTTGTTGTCGGCAAGCAGTGCGTTGTTGACCGAAGCGGGAAAAACGGTGTTAATTGGTGTGCTGGTAGTGTTTTCTGTTTTGGTATTACTCACCATTATTTTCCGCTTGTTTGGTTTGTTTTCCGGTCTTAAAAAAACTCCTGCGGCAACCGTCAAGGAAACTCCCGATGAGTTGATAGCCGCTATCGCGGGTGCCATTGTTGCAGACAGCGACGAGGTTTCCGATGAAGTGGCAGCGGTTATTGCGGCAGCAGTTGCTGCCATGTCCGATGGCAAAACACGATATACCATTCGTCGTATTACACCGGCAGGTAAAACTGCACGTTCTGCGTGGGCAGCGGCAGGTGTTGCGCAAAACACGCAACCGTTTTAAGGAGTTACTACTATGGGGATTTTAGATGCTTTTTTACAAATTTGGAACGAGTCGGGCTTTGCCAGACTGTTTAATTTTTCCGGCGGCGGTTGGAAAAACCTTATTATGATTGGCATTGCTTGCGTGTTGATGTTTTTGGCAATCAAAAAAGGGTACGAACCGTTGTTGCTTCTTCCCATTGCTTTTGGCATGTTGCTGGTCAACTTGCCCCTTTCGGGCGTGATGGACCCGCAACAAAACATGTTGGTTCCTCTTACTGCGGAGGAACTTGAACAACTTGCGCAAGGCATTTACGCTCAAAACTATCCGGTGTTTGAAAGCAACGGTATGCTCTATTGGCAACACTTTGAACAAGGCGGCTTGTTTTGGTATTTGTACCAAGGTGTCAAGTTCGGTATTTATCCGCCCCTTATTTTCCTCGGCATTGGTTGTATGACGGATTTTGGACCGCTGATTTCCAACCCCAAAAGTTTTTTGTTGGGTGCGGCAGCGCAACTGGGTATTTTTGTTACGTTTTTCGGCGCGCGTGTTCTCGGCTTGATTCCCGGTGCCGAAGGAATGGGGATTTTGTTCACCGAACAAGAAGCGGCTTCCATTGCCATCATCGGTGGTGCCGATGGTCCGACGGCAATTTATTTAACCTCTAAATTGGCTCCGCATTTGTTGGGTGCCATTGCCGTGGCGGCATATTCGTATATGGCGTTGGTACCGATTATCCAACCGCCGATTATGCGTGCCTTGACAACCAAAAAAGAACGCTCGGTTGTTATGCAAGAACTGCGCACCGTTTCCAAAACCGAAAAGATTTTGTTCCCGATTTTTGTTACGGTTGTTTGCGTGTTGTTGTTGCCCAGTGCCGCACCGCTCGTGGGTATGCTGATGCTTGGTAACTTGTTCCGCGAAAGCGGCGTGGTAGAACGCCTGACCAAGACCGCGCAAAATGAACTGATGAACATCATCACCATTCTGCTTGGTGTCACGGTGGGCGCGACCGCCAATGCGCATACTTTCTTGCAAGCCAAAACATTGTTGATTATTTGCCTTGGCTTGGTCGCTTTTGCAATGGGTACGGCAGGCGGTGTTCTGTTTGGTAAAATTATGTACTGGATTACCGGCGGTAAGGTCAACCCGCTTATCGGCTCTGCCGGTGTTTCCGCTGTTCCCATGGCAGCGCGCGTGGCACAAAAAGAAGGTCAACGCGAAAATCCTGCCAATTTCTTGCTCATGCATGCCATGGGCCCCAACGTGGCGGGTGTCATTGGCTCGGCAGTTGCCGCGGGTGTACTGCTGACATTATTTGGTTGATTTCACGTAAAAAAGGCAGGGTACACGCCCTGCCTTTTTTATCAAACCCAAGGAGATTATATATGGATAATCAAACGTTTTTGGATATTCGCCGCCGCATTTTATCGCGTGATTTTTCACGGATGAATGCATCGCAACAACAGGCGGTGTTTCATACGGAAGGCCCGCTGCTTATTTTGGCGGGTGCCGGCAGCGGCAAAACGACGGTACTTGTCAACCGTATTGCCAATTTGGTGCGGTATGGTAAAGCTTATCACAGCGCACACATACCGGTACTTTCGCTGCAACAAGAAGAAATGTTGCACCGCCAATCAACGGGGGAATTGCCTTTTAATGAAGATACCTATCGCTTATGCGCAGTGGATGCGTGCCCCGCATGGCGCATTTTGGCAATCACCTTTACCAACAAAGCGGCCGGGGAACTTAAAGACCGTTTGGCGCTCATGTTAGGGGAAGAAGGCACCCAAGTTATGGCAGGTACCTTCCACTCGTTTTGCGCACGCATTTTGCGTACCGACGGTATGGCGCTGGGCTATTCGGCGCACTTTACGATTTACGACACCGACGACAGCCGCCGTTTAATGAAAGAATGTATGAAAACCCTGAACATCGAGGAACGCACCCTCGGCCACAAACAGATTTTGAACGAAATCAGCCGTGCCAAGGATAGTTTGTTGTCACCCAAAGAGTTTGCTGAACAAGCGGGTGCGGATTTTCGGCTCAAAAAAATTGCCGATTGTTATGAATTATATCAAAGAAGATTGCGCGAAGCCGATGCCATGGATTTTGATGATTTGCTGTGCCGTACGGTAGAATTATTAGAAACCGATGAGCAGGTATTGCAAAAATACCAAAACCGTTTTCGGTATATTATGATTGACGAATATCAAGATACCAACCATGCCCAATACCGCTTGGTCAGTTTGCTGGCACAAAAAAGCGGGAACTTGTGCGTGGTGGGCGATGACGACCAAAGTATTTACAAATTCCGTGGCGCGACCATTGAAAATATCTTGAATTTCGAAGAACAATTTTCCAATTGTGCGGTCATTCGCTTGGAGCAAAACTACCGTTCCACACAAAACATTTTGGATGCCGCCAATGCCGTGATTGCGCAAAATACCAATCGCAAAGGCAAAACGTTGTGGACACAAAACGGCAAAGGAGAATTGCTGCAACAACACACCTTGGAAAACGAGGACGAAGAAGGCCGCTTTATCGCGCAAACCGTGCTGGACAAAGTGGCAACCGGCGATTTTCGATATAACGATTTTGCGGTGCTGTACCGCGCTAACGCGCAATCCAATGCCATTGAACGCGCTTTGGTCAAAAGCGGTGTGCCGTACCGCATTTTTGGCGGCCACCGCTTTAACGACACCAAAGAAGTGCGTGATGCCGTTGCCTATTTGCGGGTAATCAATAACCCTGAGGACAGCGTGAGTTTGCGCCGCATCATCAACGAACCCAAACGAGGCATCGGCGATACCACTTTGGATAAAGCCGCCGCACTGGCAGAAGAACAAGGTGTCTCGCTGTATACGGTGCTCTCCCATGCGGATGAATACAGCGATTTGAGCCGCTCGGCTTCCAAAATCCTTGCGTTTATACATATGATGGACGATTTGCGCGACCGCATGGACGAACTGACGTTACCTAAATTGTACGAAGAAATGCTCAGCCAAACCGGCTACCTTGCCATGTGGCAGACGGCAGGCGATGCGGAAGCCGCGCGGGTGGACAACCTTAACGAATTGGCATCCTCGCTGATTAGTTATGAGGAACATTGCGAAGATTTGCCGCAACTTTCGGGTTTTTTGGAAGAAAACGCCTTGATGACCGATATTGACAATTACGATACCGCCGCCGACGCCATGGTGCTCATGACCATGCACGCCGCCAAAGGCTTGGAATTTCCTGTTGTTTTCTTGCCCGGTTTTGAAGACGGCATTTTCCCCGGTATGCAAACCATGTTCCGCCCCGACGAATTGGAAGAAGACCGCCGACTTTGCTACGTGGCAATCACGCGCGCCAAACAAGAACTGTATATCACTAATGCGCAAAGCCGTATGCTGTACGGCTCCACCACTCGTAATGCGCCGTCGCGCTTTTTGGAAGATATCCCTACTGAGTTGGTAGAGGAACATAAACCCACCCCACGTTACCACTTTGGCAGCAGCTTTGAGGGCGGCAACAGTTGGGGTAGTTCCTATTCGCAAAGCAAAACGCCAACATCCACTTTCCGTCGCGAAACGGTGCGCACCGAAAACTTTGGTGGCGGCATTTCTACCGCGAAGCCCAAACAAACACAGGTAGCGGTATCCACCGCTTGGGCGGTGGGCGATGTGGTCAGCCACAAAACGTTTGGTACCGGTACCATCACTGCCGTACAAGCCATGGGCGGCGATACGTTGCTGACCATTGAGTTTGACAAAGCGGGACTCAAAAAACTCATGGCAACGTTTGCAAAACTCAAAAAAGAATAAAAAATGGGGCTGTGTTTCACAAAACGCAGCCCCATTTTTATTTTTTATCACCAAAAATAACCTCCTTCGTATACTGACAATGAAGGGTTGCCCCGGCACCCTATCTTGTAACATAGGAGGTTTTGTTATGTCTGACAACAAATACATGTCCAACAACGGATGCAAAGAAGCGGTCTGTATTGATGCCGGCAGAGTGTACGATTCTTGTTCGGAACAGCAGTTGTCAAGATGTAAGAATTAGTCTTTATAATGCAATTGAACGATGAATTGGTCGGGAGCCCAGCCTTTTTCTTTGTAGTATATACCCGATTCTATAACCGAACGAAGTAAGGTGTTTTTGCCTTCGGGTGTGCTGGTAGAGTACCGACGAAGAATGTCCTCGTACAGTGCAATCGTTTCGTCAAGGTTTTTTGCATCTTGTTTTAAGTGCTCGGTTTTTAGGTTTTCTATTTGGTTGCGCTGCTCGTGGATTCGTTTTTTCAAAACTACGGACCTGTCCGTATAGGTGTCAATATCGTAAACACCTTGTTCTAATAAATCTTGCAGTTTTGAAAGTTGCGAGGTTGCAGTATCTAATTCTTTTTGTAAAGAACGAATAGCAACCGCGTAATCAATAGTGGTGGTGTTGGTGCTTTTCTCTTGGTGGCGCAGTGCTTTTATTTCATTTAAGTGCACCTCTATAAGCGCCAAAATTTGGCTTTCTACGCGGTCTGCGCGAGAACCGCACACGCAACCCTTTGTGGTGCAGATAAGTTGATATAGACCGCTTTTTCTGTCTTTCGACGAGTGTGGCATTTGCACCATGGCTCGTCCACAAATACCGCATTTAAGAAAACCGGCAAGCGGGTTTTTGATAGTGCCGTTATTAGACGGCAAGTGATAACGACCATCAAAAAGTTGATTGGCCTTTTCAAACAATTCTTCGGTGATGATAGGCTCGTGCAGACCGTCGTATATTTTCCATTCAGATTTCGGCAACGAGCGTGTGTGTATTTTCCCATCTTTTCCGCGGTATTTCTTTTGAGAGTTCCGCACGAATTTCCCAATATACACCGGATTGCGAATGATTTTAGCCACAGACGTGCGGTTAAATTCAGCAGCTCGATGCGGCTTTGCCCCCATTGAAGAAATGGTGTCGGCAATCACTTGGCACCCAACGTTTTGATTCGCGTACATATCAAAAATTATTCGTACAAATGCTGCTTCTTCTTCGACGATTTCAAGCGATGGCTTTTTATCAATTACGGTTTTACGGTATCCATAGGGCGCGTTTGGGAGATATCCGCCCTCTTCAACGGTTTTTTCCAAACCGCGAATAAGGCGCCGCTTAATCATTTTTAATTCACGCCGTGCCATGAATGTTTCAAATTCGGTGTATTCTTCATCAACCTCATCGTTAAGGTTATACAATTTGCGCGGAGTAATAATGAGCACGTCATTTCCTTTGAAAGTGTCAAGGATAATTCCTTGTTCCGCCATTGAACCACGGCCGAGACGGTCAATATCCATGCACAGTATGCCATCTGCCGGCTCTTCTTCGGTTTTAGAAAGTAACCGTAACATTTCCGTACGTGCATACAAACTGTCACCGGATACTACTTCTTTATATATATCACGGATAACAATATTGTTTGCGGCGGCAAATTTCAAAAGCGTATCTTCATGCCGACGCAGTGTTTCCTCTATGGTTTCATTTGGGTCGTCTGCTCGCGACTTTCGAAGATACATATCAGCAACTATTCTTTTGCCAATACGAATATCCGCAATCATTTTGTCCCTCCGTTCTTCGTGAACTTAATTTATAGTGTGGAAAGGTTGGTTTATTATGTTTCGTTACGTTGTTGTGCAAGAGGACCTTTTTTCGCCCGAGCTTGGTAATTATCGTTCCTACGGTATTGGCGCCGTGAACGGTAAGGGGGAGCGGGTCGCCTTTGTTTCGGATGTTTCACCCGACAAGGCTGTTGCCGAAGAAATAGCAAAACGCTGCACAAGAGGACAACTCGCCCCCGAACAATTACTTGACGTGGTGCTGAATTCCATTTAATAAGCATTGGTAATCTGCAAAAATCCGCGCACCGATAAATCCGTATACTAACTATTTAAAATCTCTGTACATGCAAGAACTAAAAAGGCCGAGCACCATTTAGGTGCTCGTCTTTTTCGTTGGATACTGGCAGGGCGGCGTATCCTGCATCTCAGGTTCCCTTTCGGGAGTGTCGGGAGCCATTTCCGACCTCAATACCCAACATAGTATATGCTTACACCTATTTTATATCACTTTTTATATCATTTGTCAACGAAAATTTTGAGACGTCCACTGTTTATTCGATTTTGCAACTTGCTGTTGCTTATAGTATAAACGCTTGCAACATACAGGTGTCTTTCATCAGTATCTAACTTAATACATACTTGGACATTACCCTCAATGCGTTTCACTAGTTCAACACTGTTATTTTCTTTCGAGTTTTGCCCAATAAAATCCGGTTGACTAATTATTTCCGGAACGTATTTTATATTTTCAATCTCGTTTGGATGCCTCTTCAATATATGCTTGTAAAGGCCTTCTGATTGATAGATGGTTCCGCACGGTAACGATTGAGAGGTTGCTGTATTAAATGCTTCTATGTATTTTCCGACGTCAATTAGCTCGTCTTGTTTCAAGGTATCACTTCTTTTATTGATTTTCTTTCATTTTGTGCTATTGTAGGCGTTTTGGACATAAGAAGGGTACACAAAAAACACCAATGGTGTAGAATTGTCAAAATTACAATTTACATTTTTTGGAAATAATGGTAAAATATGTATCCGTTGAGCGTTCGGCATGATTGTGGAAAAGTATGGAAGTTGAAAGGAGTAAAAAAATGACAAGAGAAGAAGCAAAAAAATTTATCGAAAACATAAAAAAAGGGGATAAGGTTACTCTCTTGGAGAAGATAAGAGAAATTGAACAAAAGAGGTCACCTGATTCAGTTCCTCGTCATTCAACTTGCAAAGAGCATCAATAAGTTCTTCATCCAAGCGTTCTTCGTCAATATTGTCGAGGGACGCTTGTTGTTTGGAGGGCGTTTTTTCTTTTATATCAGAGTTATCTATTAAATAATCGACTGAAACTTGAAAATGGTTTGACAAAATTTTTAAGGAATCGGGGTCCAGTTTTCTTTTGTCGGATTCGTAATAAGAATAAGCCTGTTGAGTGATTCCTAAAATTTCGGCAATATCACGTTGGGATTCTTTTCGTTCGATTCGCAGTTCTCTTAATCTGTTCATTAAAATTCACCTCAATCTTTGCTTTTGATTATAAACAACAAATAGTTGTATTTCAACAGATACAACAAACTTTGATAAAAATTTTTAAAAACCCTTGACAAACACAACAGGATGTTGTATATTAGTGTCACAACAAAGTGTTGTGACTCGTTGCAATTCTCGTATCAAAAGAAAAACCGCCCTGTGTGCAATCACAGAGCGGAGTTTCAAGGCTATCGCGGTCGTAGGTGGTAAACCAAGTTAGTATACCAAGGTTTGCCGGCATATTGCACTGCTGTTACCTACTTCGGGGGTTAACGCGCCTCAACGTATCCCGAACGTGGCCCGACAATTTGTGGTAGTCCCGCGACACGGGAGGGCCTCATAAGAGCTTTAATAAGCTTTTCCATAAGGCATCACCTCCTAAATTCGAAGATACGAGAATTGTAACACATTCTTTTGAAAAAATCAACCGTTGGTTGTAGTGGGTGATAAGATGAAAATTTATGTTCTTCGGAAAAAGGCTGGAATAACACAAAAAGAATTAGCAAAAAAGCTGAATGTATCACAGCAAGCTGTTGTGAAGTGGGAAAAGGGGAGCAGCTTTCCGAGCGCAGACAAGCTCCCCGAATTGGCAAGAGCATTGAGCTGTAATATCGAAGAATTGTATTAAGGGTGATTTTGGAGGGCAAATTGCGAGTTGTGGAGTACCGACGGCGAATATTTTGGAGAGCTTATCAGATTGAAGGAGGAAGGAAAATGACTTTTGATTATTCAAAATTGCGCGGAAGAATCGTGGAAAAATGTCAAACCAGCAAAGTACTTGCGGACAAAATTGGCTTGTCAGCGCACAGTTTATCGCTGAAACTCAACAATAAACTTTTCTTTAAGCAAAATGAAATGCTTTTCGCAGCGGAAGTTTTGGAGTTTCCGGTTGAAGAAATACCCGCATATTTTTTTACGAAAGTTCTTTAACGAAAAAGGGGGCGAAAATATGACTCTTTCTGATTTTAGTACGATGCAACTGGCTGATGAGTTGGAAAAACGATTAGGCGTGAAAACGGTTGTTGTTCCGCCGCATGAAACACAAGCCATTAGCGTTGACGGCGTTGCAACCGTGCTGATTGTTTACGATTAACGCATCCTTTCGGAGTCGTATTCCTCGCGAATGTTCTCGCGGAAGTAATGACCGGCTGATGGTGCAATACAGAGCTCGTGGAAAACATATTCTGGGACGCCAAAATAGCGGTATACGTGACCGCTTTTAAAACAAAGCGTCAACACGCCCTCGTGATATTCGGCTTGTTCTATGTTCTTAGAGTGTGCAAAGATATAAGTTTCCATTGTTAAACAGTCCTTTCATTTCGTTTTTGTGTTGACTTTATTATAACAGAGAATGACTATAACTGCAACCGAACAAAAATTTTGATTAGAAAGTGGGAGTTAATGTGGATAAAGAAAAAGTAAAAGCCGTCATCGATGCAACGGTCCAACATTGCATAGACAACGGTTTTACCTATGATGAACTAAATTTGTTACCGGACGAACTTCGTTTTCGAGTGTCCGATATTTTGAGGGGTATACAGCAGCAGTATGTTGTTAGCAAAAACGATGTTACAGTTTTTCGGTGATTGATTGCATGGGCAAACGGCGGCGTTAATATAAAAAATTCCGTTCCGTAATATTTGGGATTGTAGGAAGGGAGAGTGAAATTGTGAAAATTAAGTATCCCAAATTGGCAGGTGCTATTACAGAAGTGTGTGGAACGCAAAAATGTTTTGCACAGAAAATGGAGCTTTCAGAACGGAGCTTGTCCCTCAAAATGACGGGAAAGCTCCAGTGGAAGCAAGCAGAAATGGAAAAGGCCTGCACCGTTTTGGGCAGACCGAAAGAAAGCATTGTTGAGTTTTTTTATTCTTGAAGAAAAATTAAAAAACACGATTGGAGGGGAAGATATGGAAATTTTAGTATCCTTGCACATGGAAAATCGAAAAATCGAAGAGCTTTATGAGGCATATCGAAAAGCAAAAAGCGAGCTTACCGCAGCTCTCATGGCGGAAAATGTTGTGATAAAAGAAGAACAGCCGAAATGACGGTTCGGCTGTTCGGGAAAATCATTTAACGATTTTTTCTGTGTAATAATCAAATGCTTTGACAACAGCATTTGAAATTTGGGTCGCTAAGTCTTTTGTTTGTTGGTCGCAACAGGAACGAGAGATGATATCGTAGCATTCTCTTCCAAGCCATGCCGACACGGTACACAATTCATTTTTATGAGAGTTGCTCTGAGATTGGTTGTTGTTGAAGTACATAGGTTAACATCCTTTCGTTTTTTTGTGATTATATCACGAAAAGAACGAAAAGTCAACAAAATGTATAATAATTTCATTAAATACTTATTGTATTAGATTAAGAAATCAAAGTTCCCGTTTTCGGTAGTAGGTCGTTGTAAGTTGCTCGTTGGAAGTGGCGAGGGTTTGGTTCTTCTTACGTTGCCTTGGTTGGTGCAATACGACTTGGGCGAGAGAGGAAGACGGCGTTTTACGCCAAGGTTTTCGACGGCGGTTGGATTTGGCGATTTTCCGACCGCCGTTCGAGAGCAACCCAGTCAACAAGTACAAGCATAGATACATATACATTGAAAAAGAGGTGAGAATTATGGCAAGAACAAAGGTGCCGACACCGCGGCCGACGAGAATGATTTACGGCTCGACGTTGGAAGAATGGCGCAACCCTGTGGCGCCGCCCGGGTATCGGATTGCAAAGCACATCGACAAGTTCGATGAAGGTGGTCCCATTTGTACGATTTTTGAAAAAATCAATCCCGACCCGGTACTGCACGAGAAGAATCGGATTGCGCAAGAAGATGCTATGTGGCACATGTGCCGTGCGGCATATCTGAACGGGGCGCGATAGTATCGCGCTTACGTGGAGTGGACATGCTATGGGAAGGAGGAATTTATTATGCCGGATAACAAACGAAAAAAGTATAACAAGCGTTATTACGAAAAGAACAAGCAAGAACAAGCGCAGCGGCGCGATGCGTATCGTAAGAAAAACCGCGAAGCGTACAACGAGTATATGCGCGAGTATATGAAAAAGCGTCGGCAAAAACAAGCCGACGACAAGGACAAACGAAAGGATGAATAACATGGCATTCACGTTGGTGGTGTTCTGTTGGTTGCTTTTGCTCTTGGTAGCGGCAGCGTTGGCAGAACGTTACATACCCGAAAAAGTTTGGCACAAGTTTGGTAAGTTTATGAGGTTTGAGTGATATGGGGAAAATGGCAAAAAGAAAAGCCGCCTCGGCGCTGGAACACCGAAAGCGGCAACTAAAAAAACACGTTACTCATAGTATACACGACTTGGAAGGAGTTGTCAAGTAATATGTGTGCAGTATGTGGGAAAGTGTATTGCCCGCCGAATTGCCCGGAGTATGACCCAAGGCTGGACCCGTGCGTTTCGGGATATTGTGAACGCTGCGGCGTTCCGCTGTACATAGATGGCGCAACTCACTGCGTGGTATGCGGAGAGGAGTTGGACGAGTGCAAGGAGTTTTAGAATATACGCACGGACAGGCTGTGGTTGACGTGTTTTTTCCGAACAACGAGTGCGTATGCAAATGGTGTCCTTTATTTCTGCGTTATGAAGACGCATTTAAGCGATATTCGTGCCGGCTGACAGGCGAGTGGATAATTGACCCGGCACGTCAAATCGGGGCAAAGTGTCCTATTGTAATGGAGGTAAAAGAATAATGGGAATTCCAGTTATGATTCTCGGTGGCAGCGGAAGCGGTAAGTCCACTTCGATGAGAAATTTTGAACCGGAAGAAGTTGGCGTTTTTAACGTTGCCAGTAAACCGTTGCCTTTTCGCAAAAAGTTAAAAAAGGTCGACGGAGCGGGTTACGGACAGATACTTTCCGGTTTGGCTAAAAGTCCTTTGAAACGCTTTGTTATTGACGATTCACAATATCTATTGTGTTTTGAAATGTTTAACAAAGCCAAGGAAACCGGTTATCAGAAGTTTACCGATATGGCGTTGAACTTCTACAATTTGATTCAGTTTATTATCACGAAGTTACCGGATGATGTAATCGTGTATTTCCTACATCACACAGAAGAAGTTGAGGGTAAGGTTAAGGCTAAAACAATCGGCAAAATGTTGGATGAAAAATTAACGGTAGAAGGATTGTTTTCCATCGTTTTGCTGTGTCAAACCGACGGCATCAAACATACTTTTATCACGCAATCGGATGGATATACCACGGCAAAAAGTCCAATGGAAATGTTTCCACCCGAAATCGACAACGACTTAAAGATGGTCGACACGACTATCCGTGAATATTACGAAATGGGGGAAAACAAAAATGAGACAACTTAATCTTCAAAATGTGGAAGAGGCAACAGAATTTGAACGCGTAGTACCGGGTGGATATGTATGTGGTATCACGCAGGTGACGGACGTTCCGGAAAAAGAGTACTTGATGATAGAGTACGATATTGCCGAAGGACCGAAGAAGAACTACTATCGGCAGTTAAGTGACGCAAAAGGCTTTTGGGGCGGTAAATTTGTGAAGTCGTATAAAGAAAAAGCATTACCGTTCTTTAAAGCGTTTATTACGGCCGTTGAACGAAGCAACTCCGGGTATACGTGGGACAATGACGAAAACAAATTGAAACGTAAACTTGTTGGGTTGGTGTTCGGTGAAGAAGAATACCGTAAGAACGACGGCTCAATTGGCAAACGCTTGTATGTGGACCAAATCCATTCTGTAGATAAGATTCGCAACTTGGATTATGTGATTCCCGAACTAAAGCGGCTTTCTGCACCCAGTATTACCGAGCCGACGACATTTGCCGCTGCTCCTTCTTTCGAAGGTGACTTTGAAGAAATAGATGACGACGACCTCCCATTCTAACGTTCCCCCTTGTCCCATATGCGAGAGGGTGGGTGATGTAGGTGTAAATGATAAGCACTTTGTCACCTGTCCCGCATATCGGGCATTAGTACATATGGCGCACTGTATGCAGTGCCCTTATCACCAATCGGATTGCTCTGTCGATTGGTGCCGGTACAAAACCAAAGAGCAGAAAATCAGGGAAAGGTTGCATTAGTGTCTGCTTAGCAGGTGCTCTTGCCGTCTTTTGTTGAGGGGTTTCGTTAGTGTTTCCGTTTCGGGGGTGCTCTCGACGTTCCTCAAAGAAAGGAGTAAGTGAATGGCCCGTCCGATCAAGGATGGGGTTTCCTACTGGCCTTTCGACGTGGATATGCTTGAGGATAGAAAATTCAAGCTGATCCGCGCCGAGTTTGGAATAAAGGGTGCGTATATTGCACTTGTTATTTTGAACTCTGTTTACAAGGACAACGGATATTACAAACGCTGGGATGATGACGACTGTCTCATGATGTCTGAGGATGTCGGTGATGGTTGCTCTCCACAGTTGGTGCGTGCAGTGTTGAACGGGTGTGTACGACGCGGCTTATTTGATGAAAGCCGTTTCCAAATGTTCGGGATCCTCACGTCTGCCGGTATCCAGCGGCGGTTCTTACAGATGGTTAAGAACAGTCGAGAAAAGATCGTTTTTATTAAGGAATACCTTCTCATTGATCTACACGATCAAGGACTTTCGGAGGGTGTTCTTAATAAAGTTGTCCTAAAAACAGGTTTCCCAGAGGAAAACCCCTATAAAACTGAGGAAAACCCCCATAAAACTGGGGAAAACTCACGAAAGAAAAAAGAAATAGAAAAAGAAATAGAAAGAGATAATAAATATACTGTCTCCTCCGCTTCCGCGTCGGGTGAATTATCGGCAAAAGAAGTTGTTGAACTTTTTAACCGTTTATGTCCCTCGTTGCCAAAGGTGATTGCGTTAACCGACGCACGACGTACGGCAATTCGCAAAGCGGGAGAACGGTTGGGCGGCTTTGAAAACTTTGAGGAGTTTTTCAAGCGTATCGAAGCATCAGATTTTCTTACCGGCCGTAATCAAATATGGAAAAACTGCGGTTTCGATTGGTGCTTGAAAGCGGGCAACATTGTGAAAATCCAAGAAGGCCAATACGACAACAAAGGTTCAAGTAAACCAGCGGTAGAAAACAGCGAATACGAGGAAATGGTACAACGGTGCGTTCCAAAGTATAAAAAGAAAAAAGAAGAGGTGAGCAGACGTGGATATGCGACAAGTGAAAGCGATTGAGGCTGCTAACAAGAAAATAATTCTCGCAGTGTGTGCCGGTGTTCCGGAGCGAAGCGGGATTTATTTTCTTTTGCGAGAAGAGGACGGATTCAAATATGCGTATATCGGACAAGCCAAAAATTTGCTTTCGCGTCTTGCTCAACACTTGAATGGGTACCAGCATATTGACTTATCAATCAAAAAGCATGGGCTGTGGAGAGCCGACAATCCAACCGGATGGCGTGTTCATTTTTTGGAGTTTCCCGAAAGTGAGTTGGACGCGATGGAGCGCAAGTACATAAAAATGTATGCCAATAAAGGGTATCAGCTACGCAACAAAACCATCGGCGGACAAGGACAAGGGAAAAGCGGGATGGATGATATCAAACCCGCCAAGACGTATCACGACGGATTGAAGCAAGGGTATTTGAACGCACGTCGATTTGTGGCGAATCTTTTCGACAAGCATTTGGATTATCGGCAAAAAAGCCCGAAGCCGAACAAGAATCAAGAAAAAGCCGCGGCGAAGTTCCGCGAGTTTTTGGAGGGTGAATAATGAAACAACGAATTTCAATAACAAATCCCGAAGACCGTCAGCAGGTGGCGGCGATTTTGGTTAAGAACGGATACACTGTGCGATTGGCAAAGGAAAAAGTGAATCCGAAGAAGTCAGTTGTTTACGTAGAGTATTGGAGGCAGGATGATGAGCAACGATAATATGATTCGCGAGATTTTGTTCCAAGGAAAGCGGGTAGATAACGGCGAATGGGTCGAGGGGGATTTTTGTAAGCCGTGCAATATTGTTTTTGAAGAAATCGGGTATGATGCGGCACTTGGTCAAGATGGTGTCCCGCTTGTCAATGACTATGCTGTTATTCCGGAAACAGTAGGGCAGTTTACAGGAATGACAGACAAGAACGGAAACAAGATTTTTGAGGGGGATATTGTAAGAATCGAAAATAGAAAATACGCGGTTTCTTTCGAAAAAGGTTGTTGGGTAATTTACGATAAAAGCGGTTTTTGGGATTTTTTACATACAAACTCAAAAAGCATTGAAATTATCGGTAACCTCTACGATGGCTTCGAGTTGCTGAAAGAGGTGTGAAGAATGCCGGTGAAAAACGCATACGCAACAAAACTGCGTGAAACAAAGAACAACGCTTATTCTGATGGTGTGTGGGCGGGAATACAGATGGGATTAAACCTTGCCGCCATTGGACTGAATCATGAGTTTGGATTTGGTGAGGAACGGTTGAAACGGTTAGAGCAAAAGGTGCAAGCGTTGGTCGATGAAATCGTCGATACCAACGACCCGCTTGTTACGAAGGTGCATATTGAAACTGCGTTGAAGCAGATAAGGGGGAAGGAGTTCATTTGCAATGATTAAGTTTATTGTAGGACTTGTTATAGGTGGCTTCGGTGGTGTGTTAGGTATGGCATTACTTTTTGTAGCGAGAGAGGATGACGACAATGGCTGAATATATCGAGCGTGAAGCGTTGCTGAGTTGGGCAAGGGAGTTTTACCCGAATGATAAACAATTTGCAAGTGCTGTCATGAACGCCCTCGTCGCCGATGTGGTAGAGGTACGGCACGGATATTGGAAAGAGATACAAGGAGAAGTTGGAAACCCATTCAACAACCAAGTATTTGATACTATTGATTTACTTGTATGTTCTGTCTGCAATGAGACATTTGATGTAAGCGAAGCACGAAACTACTGTCCCAACTGCGGTGCAAAGATGGACGGAAAGGGTGAAAGCAATGGATAACTTGAAACCGTGTCCGTTTTGTGGGAGTACGGACATTCGATATTCTTTGAAAATCACGGGGCATTTCGATGTAAGGTATCACGCTTCTATGTACTGCAACAAGTGCCATTGTTACGGTGCAAGAACACTGACAGAACAAGTGTCGCACAACGATTATAAAGGGCGAACTGCAATCGAGCAAAACGAAACCATAAAGCAAAAAGCAATCGAAGCGTGGAACAAGCGAAAGGGTGAGGGTGAATGAAAACAATATATGCAAATGCTTTGTTGAGTGATGAAAAAATTTTATTTTGGTACACAGGGCAAAGCCCTTGTCTTGATTGGAGAGAATTTTACAAAGATTTTTACTATGCAGATATAAACGCAACAGAATATGAAAAACAACATACTTTGCGGATTGCAAGAATGGGGTTTGAAGATAATACCGCAAACCACGATTATAATAGTTTGATTTTTAATGTTCTTGCAAAAGATTTTTACAGACAGTTTGCTATAAGCGAAGATAGCAAAGGCGAAAAACCATATTGAAAGGACGGTGCGGAGTGATGAAATCAGTATTGATAAGCATACAGCCGTATTGGGTGTTCTTAATCATAGCCAAAAAAATGGGTTGGAACATAGACAACGAAAAAACGGTAGAAGTTAGAAAAAATTACCCGAAAGACGAAAATTGGGATAAAGTCGCAAAGATATATTGCAGTAAAGACAAAAAGTCTTTTGCCAAAATACCGAAAGAATATCAGCCTTTTATGGAGAAGTTTTTAGGCAAAGTAGTAGGCGAGTTTGTGTGTAAAAAGATTGATAGAATGGTACATTGCGGCACTTGTAACAGCAACATTCGTTTAAGGATTGTTGATGAAAACCGCAATTACAAAGAGTTGGACTCCACATATTTGAGCAAATGCAAACTGCATTATAACGAAATTGACGAATATTCAAGCGGTGGTGATGTTTACGGTTGGCACATATCCAACCTTGTAATCTATGACAATCTGAAAGAGTTGAGCGAGTTTCATTCTTATAATTGCGGAACATATATTGAAAATGGTTATCCGCTACCTACACACGAAATCAAAAGACCGCCGCAGTCGTGGTGCTATGTGGAAAGTGAGGTAACGGAATGATTGAATATTCAACAAAAGCGGAAATTGTCAAAGGCGTTATAGAAATTATCCGATTGCTTAAAGAAAACAACAAACTTATGAAAGAAATAAAAGAGAGGTTGACACAGGATGACCGGTAGAGAACGGCTGATATAGTTATTAAGAACTGTTGACAATATGCGGATAATGCGAAAAGGCTTTGCCGAATGTGCCGACCACCTTTTAGCAAACGGTGTTATCGTACCGCCTTGTAAGGTTGGGGATACGGTGTATGTAATAAAATACTGTCGTTGTGGCAACCCCCAAGCCTACGAAATGAAACATTGTCATAAGAAAGAGACCAAGAAAACGCCAAAAGTGATTGATAGCATAATGCTTTTACAAAAAGGTAAAAGGTTAGCAAAGAACTCTTATTGGAACGAAAAACCAAAATTTGAATGGAGACCGATAGGAACTATTTGCTATAAGATTATTAAAAAGCCTTTCAAATTGGAATTACTAACCGAAATCGGCAAAACCGTATTCATCACCAAAGAGGAAGCAGAACAAGCGTTAAAGGAGCGTGAAAGTAATGGGATATGTACCTAACGAGCAAGAAAGAGAAGTATTTGAAAGATATTTGGAAAGAAACGGCTTGGACGATGATAGGGAAATTCAAGAAGCGTGGCGTGACTATTGCGACGAATTAGAAGACCGTCATTTTAATAGTCGCCGTGAATGGTAAAGGAGCGTGAGCAACAATGCCAATGACACCGAGTGAATTTCTTTATTTCCCAACAAAAAACGGCAAGTGGATTTTAGACAGTCAATGCAAACCAAGAGTATATAAAAGTCCAAGAATGTTGCTTAAAAACCTTAAACCACAAGACTATGACCAAGTACAGGTTTATGCCTGTGATGATGTTTTAAGCAAAGAAGAATTTGAAAGTGTGGTGACACCTTATGACAGATAACGAGATTATAAAGGCATTGGAGTGTTGTTGCAGTGAAGAAATACAATGCCGCAACTGTCCTTTGCCACAAAATGTAAAAGACGGCTTGGAGTGCGGAACAGTAATTGCCAAAGAGTGCCTTGACCTAATCAACCGCCAAAAGGCAGAGATTGAAGATAAAGAAGAAACAATACAGTTTGCCGATAATGAAATTAAAAAGTTAAATGCAGAAATTTATGGCTTGAAAACCGCAAACGAGAAAATGTACGAGGCAGGCAAAGAGCAAGAGGCAGAGATTGAGAGGTTGAAATATAAAGTCAATAAGTGGAAAGAAAATTATGAAAGCTCGCAGGTTGTTGTTGGTGATTTCAGGGAAATAATCTACAAACAGGCGAAGAATCTCGAAACAGCCAAAGCCGAAGCAGTCAAAGAGTTTGCGGAGAGGTTGAAACAGTACCTTTTGCTCACGAAAAACGGTGAAATATCTGTTATAGCATATGAAAACATTGATTACCTTGTAAAAGAAATGGTGGGTGATGATAAGTGAAAAAGTGGCAGTTTTATCTCTTGTCCTTTACGTGGGGACTTCCGATGACTCTCATCGGATGCCTTGCAGCATTGGTGCTTGTGATTGCCGGATATAAGCCGCAGCGCTTTGGTTGGTGTTGGTATTTTGAAATCGGCAAGAATTGGGGCGGCTTGGAACTCGGCGTGTTCTTCTTGAAATGCAAGAACGGTACATACCCTTTAATGTGCCACGAACACGGACACGCTCTCCAAAACACGTTGTTTGGTGTATTTATGCCGTTTGTTGTGTGCATTCCCTCTGCGGTGCGGTATTGGTACAGAGAATACCTGCAAAGGGTAAAGGGTGTAAAACATAGTGGGTTGCCGAACTATGACGACGTTTGGTTTGAAGGACAAGCCACACGAATGGGGGGAGCGTTTATGCAGAGATTGGAAACGCTACGTGATGGCGATAATTACACAGTGATTGGGAAAGTGAAACCAACAGAAAGGTTGGGTGGTGCGGATGAAGTGCATACGTGAGCATTGTGAGTTTGCCTGCGGCGGATATTGCGCTTTGGTATGTCCGTTTGGTTTAACGAAAAGAATGGAAAACGAAGAGGCAAAAAAGAAAATTGAAGCGTGCGTGCGAATGCTCAAACGTGTTAAAAAAAGAACAAAGCGGGTTAAAGATAATGGTTTGCCAAAAGGAGTTAGTTTGTACGAAGGCTCTTATATCGCGTACATATGTTACAAAGGGAAGCACATACAACTTGGTAAGTATGCCAACGCAGAAGATGCAGAGGAAACACGTGCGAAAGCGGAAGAAGCAAAGCAAAATGGCAATTTCCCGCAGTGGTTGAAGAAGTTTAAGGCTGCGAAAGAAAAGGCAAAAAGAGGCAAAAAAACGGCTGTAAAAGGAAGTGCTGTAACATGATGAAAGGTCATGACGAGCACGCGTATTGGCTGAAAGAGACAATGCGCCTTATGCCGGAAGTCCACCAGGCTGTTCGTTCTCTTTATTTTACCGAACTTGAACTTCGGCAAATCGGTTTGACAGAAAAAGCAGACAGTTTCCGCGCGGTCAAGATGCAGATGTACGATTTTGAGATGGATTGCCGGCTCCGAAACGGTGAACTCATTGAAGCAACGTTGCTCAAAGCGAAAGAACGCAAACTTTTGCGACTGCGCTTTATTCGCGGGAGAACGTGGCGCCATTTGTATAATTCGCTTGGGTACAGTCCCGACCATTGCAAACGTATCCACCGTGACGGCATTGCCAAAGTGGCGAAGCAGTTCGCGGATAGGGATTTTAAAAGCGAATATGAGCGCGAACAGGTTCGGCTCGATGCGCTGCTTAAAATGATAGGCGAGAGGTAAAAGAAAAGCCCACTCAACCGTAACGGAAGAGTGGGTTTGCCTTATTTGTTTTCTTCAAGATATTGTTCGATAGCTTTTTTGATGATGGCAGCTTGGCTGTCACCGCGTTCGGCTGTAACAGTTCGAAACTGTTCGGCAAGGTCTTTGGGTATTCGAGCGGCAATCATTGTATATACCTTGCTTTCATACCGTTTCTTGACGTCATACGATGTTTTACCTATTGACAACACCCTCTTTTTGTGATAATATGACGGTGACCGATGGGCGACTTTTGTTAGGTCATCCCGTTTGGCTCATACAAAAAAGTAACCGCACCTTGTCACGGGCGAGCGGTTATTTTTTTATAGCAATCACAAGAAGTAGTACTGTAATAAGTATTAGCAATTCGTGTCCCATACGCGTCACCCCTTTCCGTCATACAAAAGGGACGCGCTAACCGTTCGACCCATCGGTCGTGTCGCTCGGTTTCCCTTGCGACATCACTATATTATCATACCGTTAACGGTATGTCAACACTTTTTTCGAAATTTTTCAAAAAATTTTTTAGCCGTCCTTTTGGGCGGTTTTCTTTTTGCTTTGACATTATACAGATAGTAAACAATAACACTTGTTTAACCCTTGACAAAATACAAATAGTATAATACATTGTGAAGTGAATTAAGTGAAAGCGGGGGCGCGGAATGAAAAAAGCGGAGGACATTCGATTGATTGACGCTGACGAGGTATTAGAGGCCGTAAACCGTGCCAGAGAGCACGCTGAGGCTAAAGGGAAGCCGCTGCTGATGTCACGCGTGGCGCTGTTCCTTGGACTGACTTCCGACGAATTGGTGGAAATCGTGAACGAGTTACAAGGGAAAAAGGATGATGAAAGCGCACAAGCGGTCTGCCGAGCATTAAAACGCGCGAAGCAGGAAAGCAGAGCCGATTTAGAGGACTGTTTGGCTGACAAAGGCAACACTACCGGCTATATGTTCCTCGGCAAAGTCAACCACGGTATGGTGGAAATGACACGTTCCGAGGTCACATTCAAGCCTGTAAAGTTCTCTGACGAGGACGAAATCCCCGAATGAGTCACCAACTATACAAATCACTTATTTTGTATAGTTCGCTTTTGTGACTATTGCATAACAAGCAAGTGTATAATTCAACACGCGGTTGTGCAGTATAAACAAATATGTAACAATATGCAGTAATTTGTGCATAAATGATAGATTTATACAGCGCATTTTCTGTGTGGTTTGGGTGAATATTCACGAGCATAAATGTATGTAAACCATGCGGTAACTGTGCGAGGATGTGACAGCTAAAAGGGTGTTTGCAAGTTGCGGGGGTGCTCTCCACAATTTTGAAAGGGTGGACGGTTGGCGTTGGTGATTGCCAAAGTGAGCAGACGACACAACCACCCAACACCCCCGGGGGGAGTATATATAGATGCCCCTCACAATATTTTTTTCAACAAAAAGGGCGACCAACGAACCACACCGTCGAGCGGCGAGCAGCAGTTGCAAATAACGTATTTTTTGCAGTAGAGAGAAAGAGAAGGAACAAAGTCGAAAAAAATGCCCCTCAGCCCTTGCGGCTCTAAGGCTCGTTGGCATTTTGGGATAGTGCCACCAGTGGCGTGGTTTTGGCTGATTTCACGCCACCAGTGGCGTAGTTTTGGGAGTGTTTGATAATGGATTTCACAAATCATTCCTCCGCTATGCGATTGGTGGAAGAGGAAACAGGCGACGTTCTCGATGTTGTCATTGGCATTGGTGATAAGGTTCGGGTTATCCGCAAGGAGCAGGCGGAAGCAAAAAGGAAATTGGAAGAAAACACGGTGGCTGTAAACAATGGCCGCCATTTCGTGAAGCAGTTCCCGGACCATTCTGCAAAACTTTGTGAGCGTCTTTCCCCAAACGCTGTTTGGCTGTTGAACGCCTTGATGCCGTATGTGGGGATTAACAGCGGGATTTTGCGTTTTAGGAACGGTAATTTCTTAAAACGAATTGATATTTGGAAAAAGTGCGCGCATTCGATGTCGGAGCGTACGGCTGAACGTGCTATTACCGAGCTGTGCCAACGTGGGATACTTGCTAAATGCACCGTGGAGAATAAGCGGGCATTTATTATGAATCCGTATGTCATGCAAAACGGTTCACGCGCAAATGCGACGTTACTTGCCTTATTTAAAGATACGGAGTGGGTGAATGGCTAACGAGGTTGAAATTGATCTTGCCAAGGTAGTGGGCAAGGGTTACGGACGGTTTTGGAAATCAAAAGCGCGATACCGTGTTTTAAAGGGTGGCAAAGGTTCCAAAAAATCAAAGACCACGGCGCTTAATATGATTTACCGATTGATGAAGTATCCCGAATCAAATCTGTTGGTTATTCGTCACGTTATGGATACGCACCGAAACTCTACGTTTGCGGATTTACGCTGGGCAATCCACCAATTTCAAATGGACGAGTATTGGAAATGTATCACCAATCCTATGGAAATGACATACAGACCGACAGGGCAAAAGATTTTGTTTCGTGGGTTTGACGATGTTTACAAGCTCGCTTCTGTGACAGTTGATAAAGGATATCTTTGCTGGGTATGGGTTGAGGAAGCATTTGAACTTGCAAGTGAAGAAGATTTTGACAAATTGGATTTATCTGTTCCTCGTGGTGATGTGCCTGCGCCATTGTTTAAGCAAACCACCATAACGTTTAACCCTTGGAGTGAAAAGCATTGGTTGAAGAAACGGTTTTTTGATATTTCCCGCCCGGATGTTGATGCCTATACCACGAACTATACGTGTAATGAGTTCTTGGGCGACGATGATTTCGAACGATATGAGCGAATGAAAATTGATAACCCTCGCTTGTATTCTGTTGCCGGTTTGGGTGAATGGGGTATCGCGGACGGTTTGGTGTTTGATAATTGGGAAGTGAAAAACTTTGACGTGCAAAAGCTTCCCGAATCGTGGAAATATCGTCACGTTTTTGGTTTGGACTATGGGTATTCCAACGACCCCACGGCGTTTATTGCCGCTGCGGTAAATCCCACAGACAAATTGCTTTACATATACGACGAGCATTACGAAACACGAATGCTTAATAACCAAATCGCGGGTATGATTTTGAGCAAAGGCTATGGTAAAGAGCGCATCCGCGCCGACTGTGCCGAACCGAAATCCAACGATGAATTGCGAATGCACGGTATTTATCGAATCACCCCCGCCGTAAAAGGTGCCGATTCCATTCGAAAAGGCATTGACACCATTCAGCAATATAAGATTTTCGTTCATCCCGCGTGTCAAAACACGATTGCGGAATTGTCGTCGTATATTTGGGCGAAGAACAACGACGGTACCGGCAAGGACAAGCCGGTGGATAAGAACAATCACTTGATGGATGCGTTGCGTTATGCAATGGATGACGTGAAATATTTTGAACCGGTGGAGCCGCGTGTGGCTCAACGTTGGCAACGACAGGCAGACGGTGCGGTATTGTACCGCGGCAGTTTGTCTGCGGAAGATTTTAAAGGAGGTTGGGACGGATGATTGAATTTGCACTCGGTATCATTACGTGTCTTTTGTTAGTGTCGTATAAAGATGGTGGAATACATATCGGCAAAAAGAAAAAGACGGAACAACCCTCCGAAAAAGAAGTTCGAGATGCCGAACGTATTGCGCGTGAGTATACAAACTTCATGACATACGATGGTACCGAACAAGACGGAGTCCAATAATTTTCGCCAACCATAGCGAAAGGAGATATAAAAATGGAAGAAAACAATATGGTCGAAACGGTAGATACCCAACCACAGGTTGAAACCGCAGAAACCACACCGACGGCATCTGAAACAGAAGTGGCTGAGGCAACGGCAGAGGATACCACACCGGCCAAAACTGATGATACAACTGCGGAAGAGACCGTTAACCCCGAAGAGGAAGAGCCCATTATTACAGTGAAGTACCTCAAAGAAGCAAAATCGCTTTCAAAGAAAGATGCTGTTTTGTATGCCCAAAAAGGTATGAGATATGACAGCCTTTCGCCGATATTGGAATCACTGAAATATGTGGCAGCCGCTGAGGGGAAAACCCTTGCGGAATTCGTACAAGCTATTCGCAACCAACACGACGAAAACGCCATGGCGGCGCTCGTGGACCGTTGCGGCGGTAATGAGGAAATCGCAAGGGAATTGTTTGAGGTGGAAAAAGGCAAACACCAAGCAGCGTATGAAAATCTTTTGAAAGCCGAACAAGATGCCGAGACCGAAACGGAAGAAGCCGTAACACGTCGGTTGGCTGACGAGCTCGCCGCGGTACGCGAAGAGTTTCCGGAAGTGACGGAGTATAGCAAACTCCCAAAATCGGTTATCCGTGAGGCGGACGAGAAAAACATTCCGCTGCTTGACGCCTATTTGCGCTTTTTACATCGCGAACAAAGAAAGTCCGATACGGCCAAGTCGCAACAGGCGGCGGCCGCAAAGGCAAGCGTGGGAGCGCAATCTTCCACGGAAGGAAATGAAACACGAGACCCCGCAATTGCCGCGATGATGAAAGGCATTTGGGGGTAAAAAAGAAGGAGAATAAATTATGCCTATCAACACTTTAGAATTTGCCCAAAAGTTTACCGGCGAACTTGACAAATTGTTTGTGCAAGGTCCTGTGACGGGTTTCTTCACCGACAACGTATTGCGCTCGAAATTCGTCGGCGCCAAAACCGTTTTGATTCCCGAAATGGATATGTCCGGTTTGGGTGACTACGACCGCGACACCGGCTTTATCAAAGGCGCCATTTCGGTATCCAACAAACCGTATACGTTGGCTATGGACCGTGCTCGTTCGTTCCAACTTGACCGTGAAGACGAAGACGAAACCGGCATCGCTAACCTTGCGGGTCAAGTGATGAGTGAATTTGTCCGTACAAAGGTTGTGCCCGAAGTCGACGCTTACGTGTTGTCCAAATTGGGTGGCCTTGCCGCTACCGAAGGTCAAACCGTCACCGGCGACGTCGCAACCGAAGTTATCAAAATGTTCAACGACGCTTGCTTGAAAGTGCAAAACGAAGTTGGCTTTGACGAACAAATCGTTTGCTTTGTCAACCCGACCGTGTGGGCTGCCATTCAAAACACGCCCGAACTGAACCGCCAATTGGTGCTCAATGATTTCAAAAAAGGCGACGTGACGTTAAAAGTAAAATCCATCAACGGTATTTCTATTTTGCCGGTTGCCGATGCGCGCATGAAAACCGCGTATACCTTCCTTGATGGTGTGACCGAAGGTGAAAAAGACGGCGGCTTTGAGCCTGCTGAAAATGCCAAAAGCATTGGTATGTTGGTCATGCCGAAAAAGGCGGCAAGCCTTGTTCGCAAATGTGAGAAAATCCGTACTTTCTCGCCCGACCAAAACCAAGCGGCTGACGCCTACAAATTTGACTATCGCACCTACTACGATGTGATTGTCAAAAACAGCATGAAAAAGTCCGTTTACGCTTACGTGTATTAAGGACATCGCAAGAATAAGGGGCGGTTCGCGCCGCCCCTTTATATGCCGACGTAGCTCAAACGGGAGAGCGGCTGATAGTTAAGAGCAAGGATGGTAGGTTCAATTCCTCCCGTCGGCACCGAATTAAAGGAGTGTGTATGTGAATGGCTGAAAATACGTGGCACGAACCTCAGCGCATTATGAACGAATATAACAACGCTGCGAACTACAAAGCAAGTCTTGGCACTCGCGGGTTATATGAACAGAACAAAATTAATGAGCGGTTTATGGTTGGTGACCAATGGCATGGCGCCAAATGCGGTACCGACAGACCGCTTGTTCGTCATAACGTTATTAAGCGTATCGGCGATTATAAGATGGCGGTTGTCGGCTCCAATCCGATTGCGGTCAATTATTCTGCCGACGGCGTTCCGAACACACTCGAACTGCAAGAAGGCATTCGAAAAATCCGCGATGGCGTTTCCCGCGGTGTGGAAGAACTGCCTGAATTCCCCGAAGAAATTCCCTCGTCAGAAGAAATCAATATTGTTATGTCGGCGTTGTCGGATTATTACCGCGTAACATCCGAACGTGTGAAACTGGACGATATCAAAGAGCAAGTACTGCGCGATGCCTATGTTACCGGTACGGGTGTTTTGTATACCTATTGGGACCCGCATATTCGCACAGGGTTATATGCCGATGAACGTCGCCAAACCGCTATTATGGGTGACATCATTTGTGAAGCGTTGGATATTGAAGATGTGTATTTTGGTGACCCGTCTATCGTGGATATTCAAAAGCAACCGTATATCATTTTGGCGCAACGCAAGCAAGTCGACGAAATCAAGCGCATTATGCGCAAACACCATCAATCGGCAAATGTTGACGACATTAAACCCGATAGCAACACGCAGTATCAAGCGGGTGAATACGGCGAAACCGAGCAAATGGGTACCAAGCGTGCCACACTGTTGACGAAACTTTATAAAGAGTGGGACAAAAACGGTAACGATTACAAAGTAAAGGCTGTTATGGTCTGTAACGGCGTGACCGTTCGTCCCGAATGGGATATCGGTATTCGGTTATACCCGGTGGCTTCGTTTCGATGGGAACGCCGTAAAAATTGCGCGTACGGCGAAAGCGAAGTTACATACTTGGTACCCAACCAAATCGCCATCAACCGTATGATTACGGCTTCTGTATGGGCGGTTATGATGATGGGTATGCCGATTATGCTTGTAAATGGTGACATCGTACACGTACCGGTAACGAACGAGCCGGGACAAATCATCAAAATCAACGGTTCGATAAACGATGTGCAAATGGCAATTCGTTATTTGAATCCGCCGAACTTCTCACCGAACTTTGATAATAACATTTCGTCTTTGATTGCCAACACCCTAACGCAGAGCGGCGCCAACGACAGTGCCTTGGGTGACGTAAACCCCGAAAACACCTCTGCCATTATTGCCGTGCGTGAAGCGGCAACGATGCCGATGCAGACAGTCCAAAACCGCTTTTATTCGTTCTTGGAAGACGTGGCACGAATTTGGGCGGAATTTTGGGTGATGCACTATGGCAAACGCTCTCTAAAAATCGAAGAAGCCGACGGTTCGGTATGGTATATGCCGTTTGACGGTAATCGGTATAAGGATTTACTGATTACGGCGCGTATCGATATTGGTGCATCAACGTTGTGGAGTGAGGCACAATCTATCCGTACGTTGGACAACTTGTTTGATAGACAAGTTATTGACGTGTTCCAATATTTGAAACGATTGCCGAAAGGCACGGTACCGAACGTCAACGGTTTATTGCGTGAAATGCAAAAGGCAAACGCAGCGGCCGCACAAGTGCCGCCAACGGAATCCGCACCGACAAACGACGGTGGTTTGGCAGTCGATGCACCATCTGATGTTGTAACCGAACAAGAGGTTATCGATGGTTTGAATCCCGAAATGCGAGAAGTCTTTGACGGTATGCCCGAACAGGCGCGTACTGCTCTTCTCAAAAATGCCATGGTACAAGGTGGGATTGCTTAACTATGTTGATGATTAACGAATACGGCTCGGCAATCAAACGAGCGCACAGCGAAGAAGAGGTTGCGGATTTGCTTTCTTCGGGTTGGAAACCGTATGAGAAGAAACAAGAAATACCGCCCGAACCGATGAAGGAAGAAGTTACCGAAACGGTACCCGCCCCCAAAATTGTGGAGCGCAAAGAAAACCCGCTGTTGTATAAAGGCAGATACTTGACACAGTGGGTGTCGGTCGCCACCAAAAAGGAACTCAAAGCCATTTTTGATGCGCGCGGTATCGAATACGATGCCAACACTTCCAAATCCGATATGGTCAAGCGGTTGCGCCAATACATTCGCGAGGTAAAAGCGGAACAACGAGAGGAGCGTCAAAATGACCGGCAATGATATTTTGCGGCAGGCGTATGCTTTGCTGAACTATACAGATTCCAACGGCAACATAAACGCGGGAAACAACGCAAACTTGAACAAACGCGCCTTGCCGATTATCAACCAAATTTATGCAGATTTGTGGCAACCGCAGACGGCGGGTGCTTCCTTTGAAGCATTGAAAACGATGTACCAACCGTTGGATTTGAACGATTATACCGCCGTTAATATTATGCCGTATGGTGTTGCTATGATGTTGGCGCAATCCGACGGCGATGCCGACAACCAAACTATGTATGCGGCGCTCTATAACCAACGCCGCGCGGGTGCGGTAACACGAAGTGACCGCATTGTGGATGCCATGCCGCGCACCTATTTGTAAATAAAGGGGATAAGAAATATGCAATATCCGTCTATGGGTAAAAACAGACAGTACCGTATAACCATTCCGCAATTAAACGGCGGGGTGAATTATGCGGTACCGCCGCATTTAATCGAAGACAATCAATTGTCCGATGTGAAAAATATGTGGTACAAAGACGGACGATTGCAGACGCGCCCGGGATTTGTTGGAGTTTCTAGTTGCAACGTTGGCAGTGGCATTGATTATCTTCGTTCGATAAAAGCGCAAAACAAAATTTGCGTTTTGTCATCAATAAAACGAAACGCTTACGGTGGTTTGCTATTTTCTTTTTTTAATAACATTGGTGATTTCGTCAGTAATGTTGAGGGGCCGACAGACCTTGAAGAATTTGACCCATCAACTGACGCTTTTGTCGTTGAAAATCTCGCTACTTTAAAAAACAAAGACAGGAATTATGACATTTTAGCTTATGGTGTTGGTTCTCATCATAACCCTTATTCTGTTTTTGGCGTATCGTCAAATGGATATTGTGACTTGATGAGTGAGTACGTTCCCACCATTATGAAGGGTGGAAAACCTACGGCTGTGGACGCTACGATTGAAGAGTTCAAAGAAGCTAATGGCACGTTGCTCGAACCATACAACCTTTTGACGCCAACTTTTAAATGTGCTTTTGTTACCGATGGTAAAGGTGTGTTGTTTTCGCTCCCAGAAAAGAATTTGCGTGGTGATTTTAAAGTCGAATATACGAATAATACTGGAAAAACTTTCTGTTTTGTCGGTGCGGCAATTGGAGAAGGAATAGTAAAAATAGACTCAACAGAAAAAAACGGTATGTGTGTGAGTCTAGACTGTGCAAATGGTACATTTAAATTTCTTGACCCAAGCGGCGCTGATTATGCGCCACCATTGACAAACATTGAGGAAACTGTGGTTGTTACAGCCAACCGAAGCGGCGATTGCGGAAAAGAAAAAATTTACAACATGAAATTTTCCACGTGGTACGGTGGTGGCTCTTCCGGCTTGTCAGGTGGCACGCGTTTGTTTGTTGCAGGGGACCCCGACGAGCCCAACATTATCCGTTGGAGTGCGTTAAATAATCCCTTGTATTTTCCAGAAAACAACTACGCTTATGTAGGCAGTGATGCGAGCAAAATCACGGCGTTCGGCAAACAAAACGAATTGTTGGTTATCTTTAAAGAAAATGAAATGTATTGCTCGTATTACGTACAGGGCACTTTGCCGACCGCAGAGCAATTGCAAAGCCAAGAAGTAATTGATATCGAAGCGGCACAAGCAATGTTCCCTATTTACCAACTGCATCCCGAAATTGGTTGCGATTGCCCGAACACGATTTGTCTTTGCAACAATCGGTTGGTGTGGTTTAACAGTAATCGAAAGGTATATGGACTTTTCACAACAGGTCAATACAACGAACGCAACGTGCGGGAGTTGTCGTATACCATTGAGTACAAACTGAAAAAAACGCAAGGGGATATTACCAAAGCAACCGCCACCGAGTTCGAGGGAAATTATCTGTTACATATCGGCGACGAAATATTTGCTATGGATTATTCCACAAGTGGCTTTTCTTATTATTCTTCCTATTCATCGGATGAAAAAGCGCAAAAGGCAGTAACGTGGTTTTGGTGGAAACTTTGGGAAGGTGCTGATGATATTAATATGTTTGGCATACAAGCGCCAAACATTTTAGCAATTTTTACATTTGGAGAACAAAACATTTTTATTGCCTATGCTGCCGAAAATTATTGCACCTTTACACTGGCGCAAAATGACAATTGTGATGACCTTTATGACACAGAAGATGATTTTGACGAAGAAATGAATATGTTTCAAAGGTTTTGGTGGCTTAGAAAAGAAATATCCATAAAGTCTTCTTTCAAAACAAAACTATTCGATTTCGGCTACCCGGAGCGCCTAAAACGCATTAATCCATTTTACCTGCAAGTGAGTGGCGCAAACGACAAAAAGATAAAACTGACCTATTTCCGTGGCAATGGCGATACGTTAGACGACTATGCGCCCACACTTACAGCAAACGGTCTTGAACAAGCCGACCCGATTCGCATTACACCGAACGCAAATCGTGTGCGCGAGTTCGGTATTGGACTTGAAAGCGACGGTCGTATGGAAGTAGGCAGTTTAACGCTTAATTATTCTTTGATGGGGACGGTGCGATAAATGGCAAAAACTGATTGGGATGGAATCAGAGATACAAAAAAGAAAGATTATAGTGAACTTGTAACCAAACAAGCCGATGAAAGCATTGATAGAGTTAACACATTAACTGACGAGAATATTGCGCAAGCCGAGGCAGATACCACAAAGGCGATTGACAAAACCACTGATGATTATGTGGACATTTTGCGTTCGGCGGGGATTCAAAAAGAATTGGACTTGCGTGACATTCAAGAAACCCGCGCCAATATGGGCTTGTCGCGTTCGGGACTGAGTGCCACCGAACAAACGGCGGCAATTTTGTCGGCGGGTAATAAAACTGCTGAAGCACAGCGTAACCGTCAAAAGGCGATTGATTCTTTTAATGATGGGTTGGAAAAGTATAAGCGAGAGGCCGAGAGCCAACGTGCTGCCGATATTTTGAAAATTGAACAACAAAGAGATACCGACATTTTCAACAATGACCAAAAATGGGACAACTGGGCCTTTGAAGGCAAAGAAGCTGAAAAGGCAGCGAACGATACCAATTTGGTGACTGCTCGCACTGCTGGATTAATTGACGATGAGACGTTGCAGTTGGCAAGAGACAACGGTTGGTCATACGAGGAAGCAATAAAGCATTACGCTCCGACAAAAGCAACAAACGACTACAACAGCACGATATTGGGTTGGGTGCAAAGCGGTAGCATTTCACCAGAACTTTATCAAAAAATAATGAAGGAAAGACCGTCATTGGAAAATGCTACTTTGTGGGCGATAGAGGCACAAAAGCAAAAAGCGAAAGGTGCCGCGAAAATTGAAGCAGAACAAAAAGGCATAGAAACTACACAAGCCGCAGATGACAAACGTGAATCCGACTTGTATAAAGCAAATGAAAAAGAGTGGATTAATGATGATACGTTAAAACACGCTATTATTAATAAATTAACCCTCGAAGAAGCACTTGTCTATGAAGATGAAAACAAAATAATTCTTCGGCCTACTGCTGCTATGTATCAAGGTGCTGTAAAAGCTTACACTGGCGGGTTTGGCGGCGAAAAGAAAGACGAAGACGCTTTGAATGCGTATCTTCTTAGTCCGGAGCTGAAAGATTATGACATTGATTTAATTGAGCAATTTGCTAAGAATGAGAACAATAGACCGCTTATTAGATTTGAACTTGTGGATGAACGAACTGGCGCTGTTAGAGACGTCATCACGGGGCGGACATACACTAGTGTACAATTACGCGACACGTTCGAAAAACAGGGCTATGACAGAACTATTGCAACAAACAGGGTTCATGAAATTCTAGTAAATTTGAAAAAGAACCAACAAGGATAAAAACGGGGGGCGGAATTATTGGCAACAAATGCTGAATTAGTCCAAAAAAGAATTGACACGATTAGAAAAGCGAAATTATCGCAAAAACAATCCAATGCTGAATTAGTCCAAAAAAGAATTGATACGATTAGAAAGACGAAAGCAACGCAAGAAATTACCCCCGCCCTCAAATCTGCCGAAAATTGGTTGTCACCGCGAGAAATGGATGGCGTGATTTCGACCGTGGAAAATTATGCAAAATACGCCCCGGTAAATCAATCTGTTTATAACGAGTTGATTTCGTCGTTGCAAGAAAGAAAAAAATTATATTCCTCATTCAAGTCTGCCGAAGAGTTTGCCGCCGCTGATGTTAATGAAATCAATTATCGTCAAATGCACGACGGATATACCAAGACAGACGTGCAAAACGCCATTGACCGATTAACCACAGCGAGTAAGCTTGCGGGTATCGAAGGGGAAACCGACGAAGTAAAGTGGTTAAAAAACTACGGAATGAATATCGGTTATTCCGATTCCGAATCGTATGCACAAGAGATTGCGGCAACTCAAACACAAATACAAGAAATTGATAAACGGATTGCCGAAATTAACAAAATAGACGTGACCAACACCGAAGGCGGAATGGAAAAAATCGCCTATTGGGACAATGAAATAGAAAAACTAAAAGAGCAAAGAAAGAAATTAGAAAACAATATATCGTACTTCAAGGGCAAATCTACGGAAGTACGTGTTACGCAACAAGCAGACTTTAATGAGAAGGCTGTTGTTAACAACAAGATATATGATGCTTTATATCGTTTTGCCAACAACATTCCAAATGCCGGGACAAGTATTCAAGCCCAAGCGACGTCAAATGATGTTAAACTTTATAATGAGTTAGAAGAAAAAGAGAAAAAGATTTATTTGTACCTTGCGAATGCAGAAGGTATTGAAGCGGCTCGGCAATATTTTGAATATATGCGCCCTACCCTTAATGAACGGCAAAATGCAGCGCAAACAAAAAAGAATAAAGAGTTCTCTGACAAACATCCCATACTCGCTGGCTTTGCAACGCTCGGAAGTCAGCTTGTTGATGGTACCGTTGGGGCGCCGGTAAAGTTCATTGGCAGTCTTACAGGCGACTATGAGAAAAACTGGGCATCGTATGATTCCTTAACCACCTTCACCAACACCATTCGCACCGACCACGCACAGGATTTAAGCAACTTTTTCGGTACCGAGTGGGCGGGGTTTGTATATAATACCGTTATGTCTATCGCGGATATGGGTACGGCGATAGCGGTTGGCAGTGCTGCGGGAAAAATCGTCGGTGCGGCTTCGAGTATGGCTAACACAACAAACGTTGCCAAAGGTGTTACGCAATTTGTTATGTCTTCTTCTGCGGCATCGCAGACGATGACCGATGCACGGCAACGTGGATTATCGGGTATTCAAATTGCTGCTCTTGGTGTGGCTTCGGGTACGATTGAAGCGTTGACAGAAAAACTGCCTTTGGATAATTTGTTTGGTGCAAAGCCGAGCTATGTCAAAGCAGTCGTAAAGCAAATTGCAACCGAAGGAACCGAAGAAGCAATCTCCAACGTTGCGAACACGATTCTTGACGAAATCATTGCAGGGAACCAATCGGCGCTCAAACAACAAATTGGCGATTTGATGGCAAGTGGTATGAGTTACCAAGACGCCGCCAACAAAGTGTTGATTGATAAAGTCAAAGAGATTGGAATGGATGCCCTTGCCGGCGCTCTCTCCGGTGCGATTATGGGCGGCGGTAGCGTGGCTCTTAACAAACTTTCCACCGTGCATTTCTCAATCCCGACAAAATATAAAGGTGACCTTTCAACCGCGCAAGAGTGGGTTGCCGATAAAATTGGTAATCTTAAAAACAGCGTAAACAAAAAAGGCTTGGGAACGGTTGTAATCGATTCCCAAACCATGACGGATGCTATCCATAAAACCGAAACGGCAGACCAAGCCCTTACCTTTGCCGCTATCAATGACATTATACATAAAGGCAAGGTGCAACTAGACGGCAATGCTGCCGCCATCGGTACCATTGCCACCTTAAACGGAAACACGCACGAAGTTGTGTTGACAGTCAGCAAACTGCAAAACGGAAACTTTTGGGTTACCGGCATTACGATGGACAATGATGCCGTCATTTACGATGCGCGCGACTATTTGCAACAAATGGCAGAAAGCGTGGCGGAGCAAAACGCAGATGAACAAGGCGAAATCTCGGCAAAACTCGTTGACGGACAAGACAGTGGTTTTGATTACGATTCGCTCAACCGCATTACACAAACATCGGGGCAACAAGCTTCGGTGGGCGAAGCTGCATCCCAAAACGCGACACAAGGTACGAGTGTTTCGCCCAATAACTCGTTTGATGTTGACTATACTGCTCTTGAAAAGTACGACCAAAGAACGTATACTAATCATGGATGGGTTGCTGTCAACAAAGTTCTTACTGGGAAAGAGCAAACCAAACTTTATTCGCAGTGGGCGGATGCGGTGGAAAATCGCTATAAGTATCCTCAAACGCCGAACGGTGATACCATTATTACGGTAGGGGATGGGTACAGTGATGCCAATGTTTTGGTGTTCATTAGTGGTACAAATCAAAACCCGATCATTTCGGAAGTGGTTCGAATTGAAGCGGAAGATGTAGAGGACATAAGTTGGATACGAGAACAGTTAATCAAAGGTGAGGTAGAGGGAGATGTCAATACACGGTCAATTATTGAAAGTGCTTACGGAAAAAAATTATTCGTGGAAAAACGCACGGGTGATTTTGCAAACTATCGGGAATTGCAAAACGGAAGAAGCCAACCGACAAGCAACATTACTGGCAACGGAAATTCTGATGACGGACCTTCCGGAGGAGGAAGCAGTGCGTCGTATCTTGGCGCAAATCAAGGAACTGTAAATAATTCAACAAATGACACCAGCCTGCCGCCCACAGATGGCGGAACGGGTAGCTTTGCTGATGCTAAAAATCCAAATACCTTTGAAAACAAAAAAATCGATTACAGCATTTTGGAATTAGAGCAGACAGAGCTTGACGTAGCGTTTCTTGAAATGAACGAAGAGGAACGTGCAGATTTCGCACAACGCTTTGAAAGCGCAACAGGTACCCGCGTGGTGTTTGATGAAACAATTAAGGCCGGTGGTAAGTACAAAGACGGCGTTATTACGGTGAATCCTAATAAGGATACACCGATGACGGTGTTAATACACGAGCTTACGCATCATATTGAGAAGCACCCGAAGTATGCCGATTTCTTTGAATACGTTTTCAAAAGTGAAATGTTTGCTTTGTGGTTAAAGGAAAAAGGGACAACGTTGCCAGAAATGCGCGAGAAGACGATTGCTTTTCGAGCCGAAAAGGGTCGCCCGCTTGGCGCCAGTGGTGACGTAACCTACGAAGCTGACCAAGAAATTCTTGGTTATTTCTTGGGACAAAAAGTGTTTCGTGATATGAACGTGCTTTCCGAACTTGCACAGAAGCACAGAGGATTTTTCGAGAAGATACGCGATTTCTTCAATAATATTATCCAATATTTCCGCAACACGCCTATGGAACGTGAACTGAACAGGATGCAGAAAATGTTTTCAAAGGTTTTGCACCAAAAAACAAAAGGTAATCCTGTAGCAGGACAAAGAAAAGTAAAATTTAGTTTTGGTGTAACACAATCTGATATAGACGAATATGTCGATAAAGCAACTCTAAAAGAAAATACCGAGGATATAAAAAGATATGCTGAACCGACAGAAAAACTTATAAATGAAGTTTCTGGCGAAATAGACCTTAACGGGTATACTCATGCACTGCGAGATAATGATATAAGACATATTTATAACTCTCATGGTGAGAACACAAACGAAAAATATCCAGTAACAAATGAAGACATTAAATTAATTCCAGATATTGTAGAAAATTATGAT
>JAZNRV010000103.1:0-9754 GCA_045590855.1 Acutalibacteraceae bacterium
GACAAAGTCGGAATATAACTTGAAAGACTACCAGTTTTTATGTATAATAATTTTGAGGTGATAACATTGGCTGATAGCATTTTAAGAGATAAAGCAAAAGAATTTGCAAAGACTATTGTTTTTCTCTGTCGTGATATGAAATCAAATCACAAAGAATCGGTTTTAATAAATCAATTACTTCGTTCTGCTACTTCAATAGGTGCTAATTTACACGAAGCACAATATGCGCAAGGAACAAAGGATTTTATTTCTAAACTTGAGATAGCACAAAAAAAATGTTACGAAACTGAATATTGGCTTGAACTGCTTTTTGAAACAAATTGTATGAACGAAGAAAATTATAAAGTATTACAAAACGATTGCGGTGCAATCCGTAGAATGTTAATTTCTTCGCTTAAAACTATAAAATCAAAATAAGGGTTTGGGCTTAGCCCAACAAAGCATTTGTACATGCAAATGCTTTGCTGGTTCTTCTCACATACTTTTAATAAAATCAACCACCGAGAGAGATCAATTACTGTCACACTCGGTGGTTGATTTTATAACTATAATATTTTATTTTTCGAAAACCATAATATGTCCCAGCTTTTCATCATCTTTTTGATATATCAAAGATAAATCATTATTTATCAGCAGTTCTTTTATTTGACCTACATCAGAAAACAACCTGACCTTGCAAAGCCATTCTTTCGCCTCTGCCGTGGTAAACCCGTATTTTTCAAAGTATGAATACCATGGTGTTTTTTCTCGTCTTAGACAACGGATTGTGATCCTTCCTTTTGGTGCAAGAACTCGTGATGCCTCAGCTAATATCGTCGGGATTTCTCGACATTCTTCCAAGCCGGCATTAGAACAAACCGACGTGAACATTTCATTATCAAAAGGGAGATTCCAAAGGGATGTTGCGATGCCAAGTCCATTTACTTCATAATACTTCGCCAATGCATCAGCATTTTTAGCACAAACAAAGTCGATATCGACACCCATATAGTAATCACACTCGCACATATTCGACATAACAACATTGGTTCCTCCACCGGCACCTACAGTTAATTCGAGAATGTGATTACTAATGCTGTGTAACACATTACTTGAGTAAAAGTTCCAAAAATCCGGATTGCTTTTTTGCCACCTTGATGCTTGACGCGCTTTCTTCCGTCCGTTTTCTATCTGTGAACTATATTTTATTGCTTTTACCATTGAGTTGCTATCAATGTCATCGCTGAGTCCGTTTCTGCCGGATACCCAAGTAGCAGTACCGCCTTTGGAATAATGATCAAGTTTAGATATGAAGGTTTCTTTATTTGGTATATGATTCTTTAAAAACATAGCTTTTTCCAAGTGAAATTGTTCAGGATCGCGCGGATAGTATTTTGACACATTTTGGTGTATAAAGTCTTTAAGAGCGGGAATATCTTCCCAAAATAAAACTTCGTCTAAAGCATTAAGAATCATAGGGCCTCCATAACAAATTGCAATATTCTACCATAAATTATATAAGTTTCTTTTGCAAATCACAAGACTTGTATTTTAGGTGATTTTGTGGTATAATATACGTGTAAAAAAATACCGCCGAGATAACCTTTAGGTCACTCTCGGCGGTATTTCGTATTATATTATTTGTGTATCACAAAACATCCTTATGAGAAGTCTCCCTATGCGACGCTTTTTTTATTTTCCTCTTTGACTTTGGTAACTTTTCTGTTATACTAATAAAATAGAATGACTTCCACAGAAACGGAGTGAGTACAATGTGCGGCTTTTGCGGATTTACGGGACAAGTTGAAAACCGTGAAGAATTGTTGCAGCACATGGCAGATAAGATTACCCATCGCGGACCGGATTCGCAAGGGGTGTATTTGGACGACCAAATGGCCATGGCGTTTCGCCGTTTGAGCATTATTGACTTAGAAGGCGGCAACCAACCCATTGAAAACGAAGACGGCACCAAAGTGCTGATGTTCAACGGGGAAATTTACAATTACCGCGAATTGCAAACTCAACTTAAAGCCGCGGGGCATATTTTTAAAACCAATTCCGACAGCGAAGTGTTGTTGCACGGGTATGAGCAATGGGGCGCCGACCTACTCACCCGCTTGCGCGGTATGTTCGCCTTTGCCGTGTGGGATAAAACGGAGCAATCGCTGTTTTTGGCACGCGATTTCTTTGGTATCAAGCCCATGCACTATACTGTTTTGCCCGACGGGCGTTTGATTTTTGCTTCTGAAATTAAATGCATTTTGGAACACCCCGATTATCAAAAAGAATTCAACGAATCGGCTTTGGACAATTATTTATCCTATCAATACTCCTTGCCACGCGAAACGTTTTTTAAAAACATTTATTGCTTACAACCCGCGCATTATTTGCGCTATCAAAACGGGAAAATCACCGAAACCCGTTACTGGGAAGCCACGTTTTGTCCCGATGAATCGCTCACGATGGACGAAGCAGTCGACCGCATTGATACAGTTTTCACCGATTCGGTGGAGGCACACCGCATCAGTGATGTGGAAGTCGGGTGCTTTTTGTCCGGCGGTGTGGATTCGTGCTTTGTTGCTTCGTATTTTGGCGGTCAAAAAGCGTTTACCGTGGGGTTTGACAACGGCCAACATTACAACGAAACCAACTATGCCGAAGAATTAGCCGCCGCAGTAGGCATTGAGCATCACAAACACATCATCTCCGACGAGGAATATTGGGCAGCGTTGCCGCAAGTACAGTACATGTTGGACCAACCCCTTGCCGACCCCGCATGCGTGGCACTGTATTTTGTGTCGAAACTCGCCGCCGAAAAAGTCAAGGTTGTGCTTTCGGGCGAAGGCGCGGACGAATTGTTTGGCGGGTATCGTATTTACCACGAACCGCTGTCCCTTTCCGCTTACCAACGTATCCCCCGCTTTTTGCGCAAAGCGTTGGCGGCAGTGGTGAGTGCTGTTCCTTTCTCGTTTAAAGGAAAATCGTTTTTGTTGCGCGGTGCGCAAACGTTGGAAGAACGATTCATCGGCAATGCTTACATGTTCAACCGCCGCGAAAAAGCGCAACTTCTCAAAACCATCCCCGCCACCGACCCTGCCGTGCATACCAAGGTTTGGTACGACCGTTGCAAAGGTTTGGACGACGTGACACGGATGCAGTATTTGGATATTAACCGTTGGATGGTGGGCGACATTTTGCTGAAAGCCGACCGTATGAGCATGGCACATTCGTTGGAACTGCGCGTTCCGTTTTTGGATGTTAAGGTATTTGAGGTTGCTTCGCAAATTCCCGCCAAATTGCGCATTGCAAACGGCACGACCAAGGCCGCCATGCGCCAAGCCGCACGCCGTCACATTCCCGAAAAAGATACCGCTCGCCCCAAACTGGGTTTCCCCGTACCGGTGCGCGTGTGGTTACGGCAAGAAGCGTATTATAATAGGGTAAAAGAAGCGTTTACCGGTGACATTGCCAATCGCTTTTTCAATACCGAGGTTTTGGTTCGCTTTTTGGACGAGCACTACAACGGCAAAAAAGATAACAGCCGAAAAATCTGGACAGTATACATGTTTTTGGTTTGGTACGGATTATATTTTGAAAACTAACTGGAAATTTTGAACGTTTTGAATGTTTATTCACCTTTTTGTAACTTTATTCTGCCAAAATCGTCTTTTTTTGGCAAAAATCATGGCTCAAAAAGCAAATTTACGCTTTTTGAGCCGTTTTTTATTGCCCTTTTCTGTTTGGTTGCACAAAGTTTTCTCAAAAAATTGCAAAACTTTTTTTCATTTCCATTTTTGTAATTTTTTGGAAATTTCGAAAAGGTTTATGGGTTATCAGCGCAAGTTGTTGTTAAAATAATCAAATTCGCAAAAAATAGTTCCCCCTATTTTTTGCATTTTTCACAAACACGCCTTTGACTCTATGACTCGATAGGATTTTTTCCTTTTTCGCAAAAAAGTGTGTCGAATTTGTGCAAACTATACAAAAGTCATCTTTTTTTTTTGGTTGACAATGTAGGAAAGTTTGAGTACACTGCCTAATGGTGCTTTTTTTATCATTGCAGAAAGGACGGCTGTGTAACCGTATGAATATTTCTACACTCTTCAACACCCTGCGGCAACACGAACTTGCCGTAAAAACAAAAGCGTTCTGTAAGCGCCACCCTGCCGTGTTAAAAGCAGCCGGTGCCGTGCTGGTAGCAGTAGTGATGATGTTTGCCGTAACGGCAAGCCTGCGCCCGGTCACCATTGACGATAACGGCACGGTGAAAACGGTTTTGACATTAGGTCGTACCGAATCGGCGGTGTTAGCCGGTGCGGGTATTGCTTTGAACCCCGATGACGTTGTGACTTCCTTTTTGGATGGTCCTGACAAACACATTTGCATTGAGCGCGCATTTGACGTGAGCATTATCGTCGACAACGGCGACCCCAAAGTGGTACGCATGACGGGCGGCACGGTAGCGGACGCGTTGCAACTGGCCGGTGTTTCCACCACTTCGCACGACGTTACCAACCTTAATCGCACCGATATTTTGACAGATGGTGTGAACATTCACGTCGAAAAAACAGACTACACAGAACGCATTGTCACCGAGCCTGTTCCCTATTTGACCACCTTGCGGTACTCGGACGATGTACCGGCGGGCGGACGTGTGACTGAACGTTCCGGCGTGGACGGCGAGAAAACGTACGTTTACCACGATTATTATCAAGATGGCAAAATTGTTCGTTCGGAATTGGTCAGCGAAACCTTGACCACCCAACCTGTCAATGAAATTGCCATTGTCGGTAACGGTTCGGATGCAGTTCCCACCACAGAATTGTTATTAAACGAAAATGGTGTGCCTTTAAATTACAAAAAGGTAATGAACGGTATTGCTTGTGCGTATACCGCCAAAGAAGGGGCACGTACTTCTACAGGTACTGCACCTGCCATCGGCACCATTGCTGTCAATCCCAAAATCATTCCGTACGGGTCGAAGTTGTTTGTTGTTTCGGAAAACGGATATGTTTACGGTTACGGTGTTGCTTCCGATACCGGCGGTTCGTTGCTGAAAAACAAAATTTTGGTGGATTTGTACATGAACACGGTTGACGACTGCTATGCGTTTGGACGTCGACGCGTGAATGTGTACATCTTGGAATGATAAAACGCCGCATCGGTAGATGCGGCGATGTTTTTATGAGGTGAAACCATGTTGGATTTAAAAATCACGGACGTGCGTGCCGTACCTGCTGACAGCGGCTTTTTGATTGACGACGGTACAACTTCCATTTTGTATGATTCGGGATTTGCTTTTACCGGTGATGCCTTGGCGCAAAACGTCAAACGCGCATTGGGAGACCGAACGTTGGATTATATTTTTTTGACACATTCGCATTACGACCATGCGCTGGGGGCTTCATATGTTAAAAAGATGTATCCCGCCGCTCGTGTTGTTGCGGGTGAACACGCGGCAGAAATTTTTGCCAAACCCACCGCCAAAGCGCTCATGCGTGACCTTGACCACAAGTTTGCTTTGTCTTGCGGTGTTTCGGATTATGAGGATTTGACCGACAATTTGTGTGTGGATATTCCCGTTGCCGACGGTGATACCATCAAAGCCGGTGATTTAACGTTCACGGCAATCACGTTTCCCGGTCATACCCGTTGTTCAATAGGATATTATTGTCACGAAAAGAAACTGCTTTTAGGCTCGGAAACCACCGGTGTGTATGTGGGGGACGGCGTAGTGATGCCGTTGTTTTTAACCGGTTATGGCCCTGCTTTGGAATCCATTTCCAAAATGGAAACCTTGGATATTGCCTATGTGTTGTCACCACATTACGGTATTTTGGATGCCAAAGAAACCAAACTATATTTGGAAAATGCCAGAAACACCACCCTGGAAGTGGTAAATGCCATAAAAGACATTCTTAAAAACGGTGGCAGCAAAGAAGAGGCTGTTACCTATTATAAGAATAAGTTCTTCCGTGGATACGTCAAAACCATCTATCCCCTTGCGGCGTTGGATTTGAACACCCGTATCATGGTGGATTTGATTGAAAAAGAGTTTTCCTAAAAGGCAACGCTTGGCGTAACACCAAGCGTTGCCTTTTTAATTTTTTTGTTGAATAACCAGTGGGTGTGTATTATAATAAAAAAGCAAAGGAGAATGGCTATGAAAACATCTAAGCAATATAGAAACCGTGACTTAATCGCACGGTTTTTACCGTATTATAAAAAGCATATTCCTACCGTTATTTTCGATTTGTTTTGCGCAGCCCTTACAACGGTAAGCGAAATTGTATTACCCCTTATCATGCGAGAGATTACCAACACAGGTTTGAACGGCGGTGCTCTTTTGACCGTGTCATACATTTTACGTGTGGGTGTGTTGTATTTGGTTTTGCGACTCATTGACGCCGCCGCGTATTATTACATGGCGTACATTGGTCATGTCATGGGCACCAAAATCGAAACGCACATGCGTTCCGATGCCTATCACCATTTGCACAAACTCTCCCACACCTATTTTAACAACACCAAAGTCGGTCAAATTATGGGACGTTTGACCAGTGACTTGTTTGATATTACGGAATTTTCTCATCACTGCCCAGAAGAATTTTTTATCGCCGGCATTAAAGGCGTAGTATCGTTTGTTATTTTGATAAATATCAATATTCCGCTGACGCTCGTTATCTTTTTGATTATCCCCCTCATGATATTCATCTGTCGCAAAATCAACAAAAAAATGCGTGCCACATTCCGCGAACAACGTCAGCAAATCGGCGAACTCAACGCGCGCATTGAGGATTCTTTGCTTGGCCAAAAAGTTGTCAAAGCCTTTGCCAACGAACCACTGGAAATTGAAAAATTCGAAAAAGATAACCACAAATTTTTCGGTATTAAAGAGCGTTCTTACCGTTACATGGGTGCGTTTCAAACCACCACGCGATTGTTCGACGGTATCATGTATGCCTCCACGGTGATTGTCGGCAGTTTGTTCATGATTGCGGGCAAAATCAATGCGGGTGATTTGGTAGCATATTTGCTGTACGTTACCACCTTTATTGCCACTGTTCGCCGCATTATTGAGTTTTCCGAGCAATTTCAGCGGGGGCTTACCGGCATTGAACGTTTTTTGGAAATCATGGATGCCGATATTGAAATTTTTGATGAACCGGGCGCCGTCGATTTGGATAACCCTGTGGGAAATATCACGTTAGAAAACGTGTCGTTTGAATATCCCGACGACCACAACCGTGTGTTTTCCAATTTGAACATTTCTATCCGCGCGGGAGAAAAAATTGCCGTTGTCGGTCCTTCGGGGGGCGGGAAAACCACATTATGTAATCTGATTCCCCGTTTTTATGATGTTTCAGCAGGCAGCGTAAAAATTGATGGACGCGACGTCAAAGAATACACGCTGGGCAGTTTACGCAATGCGGTAGGTGTTGTTCAGCAAGACGTGTATTTGTTTTCGGGCACGGTGTTTGAAAACATTGCCTACGGTAAACCGGGTGCCACATTGGAAGAAGTAGTGGATGCCGCCAAAAAAGCAGGTGCACACGAATTTATTGAACAACTGCACAGCGGCTACGACACGTACGTCGGCGAACGCGGCGTGAAATTGTCGGGCGGTCAAAAACAGCGTATCAGCATTGCGCGTGTATTCCTCAAAAACCCGCCTATTTTGCTGTTGGATGAAGCGACCAGTGCCTTAGACAACGAAAGCGAGTTTGCCGTGGCACAGTCACTTTCCGTGTTGTCACAAGGGAAAACTACGCTAACAGTGGCACACCGCCTTTCCACCATTCAAAACTCCGACCGTATTTTGGTGCTGACCGAAGACGGGATTGTGGAAGAAGGCAATCATACCGAACTGCTTGCCAAAAAGGGAATTTACTATCAACTTTATGAAATTGCCAATCGACTGAAATAACAACTTTGCAACTTTTTTGCTTGTGGAGAATTTTCTTACCAACACTTAGCGAAAGAACAAGTCGGTTTTTACGGATTTGTTCTTTTCTTTTTACGAAAAATTTTGTACAAAAACTTTACTTTTCTTTTCCAGTATGTTAAATTTTTCTTAGAATTTCTAACTAATTTTAAATTTGAGGTGAAAAACATGGAAAAACTTACGCGTAAGTATGGTCTTATCACCGCTATTTGTATGGTGGTAGGTACCGTCATCGGTTCCGGCGTTTTCTTCAAAGCGCAAAACGTTTTGAACGCCACGGGTGGTAACATGCCGCTTGGTATTGCCGCTTGGGTCATCACCGGTCTGATTATGATTATCTGTTCGGCTCAGTTTGCTGTTATGGCAACCAAGTACGAAAAGGTCAGCGGTGTCGTCGACTATGCTGAAGCTACTTGTGGCAGAACATACGCTTACTACCTTGCTTGGTTTATGGTCAACGTGTACTACCCCGGTATGACCTCCGTTCTTGCTTGGGTTTCCGCTCGTTATTTCGGCGTTTTGTTCGGTTGGGATATGGTAAGCGCCGAAGTGTTGGCTCTTTCGGGCTTCTTCCTGATTGCTTCCTATACCATGAACGCACTTTCACCCAAACTGGCAGGTAAATTCCAAGTCAGCGCTACGTTTATCAAATTGATTCCCCTTGTGCTGATGGCGGTTGTGGGTACGATTGTGGGTACCATTAACGGTACTTTGCCGCAAAACTTCACCACCGTCGTCACCGAAACCCTGGGCGGAAGCAGCGGAAGCGGACTGTTTGCCGCTGTTGTCGCTACCGTTTTTGCGTATGAAGGCTGGATTGTTGCCACCTCCATTAACGCGGAACTGAAAAACCCCAAGAAAAATCTTCCCCTGGCTCTTATCATCGGTGCCTTCATTGTGGTGGCAATCTACGTTTTGTATTACATCGGCGTGGCAGGCGGTGCCGCTAACGCTGTCTTGATGGCAGAGGGAGCACCTACCGCTTTCAAAAATGTGTTTGGCAACGTCGGCGGTGCGTTCTTGAACATTTGTATTGTCATTTCCTGCCTTGGCACCCTTAATGGTTTGATGGTGGGTACCACCCGCGGTATGTACGCCATTGCTGCTCGCGGTCAAGGTCCTGACCCCGAATTTTTCAGTCAAATTGATAAAAAATCCAACATGGTGACCAACTCCTCCATTTGGGGTATCTTCATTTGTGCCGTTTGGTTGATTTATTTTTACGGTGCAAACCTCACTTCCGGTTGGTTCGGTTTGTTCAACTTTGATTCTTCCGAACTTCCCATCGTTACCATTTATGCTTTCTACATCCCCATGTTTATCGTTTGGATGATAAAAGAAAAAGAAATGGGCTTTGTCAAACGTTTCTTGTTGCCCACCATTTCGATTATCGCTTGCTTGTTCATGATTTTTGCCGCCGTTTACGCCCACGGTATCACCCCGTATTTGGCAGCCAAAGCAAACGGCACATTCTCGTTCCCCGTGCTGTTCTATTTGATTGTTTTCGCTGTGGTTTTGTTGGCAGGTGCTTTGCTCAATCGCAAGAAAAAACAAGCAATCGAAGAATAAACTTTATAAACAAAAAAAGGCACGCTCCCCAAGTGAACTGCCCCAATTTGTGCGGACAGTACAAAAAAGGCCTTTATGGTAGTTGAAATTAAATTTTAAGCAACATACTGACTTCTCTTCTCTGGACTGCCCCAATTTGTGCGGACAGTATAAAAAGAACCCTATGGTAGATGAAAATTAAATTTTAAGCAACATACTGACATCGCTTTTCAAGTGGTGTCAGTTTTGTTTTTAGTTGGATACGTTGATGATTGTAGAAAT
>JAZNRV010000104.1:0-17512 GCA_045590855.1 Acutalibacteraceae bacterium
CTCTTTTGTCTAGGACAAAAGAGGGTTCTTTTCTGGAGCGGAAGACGGGAATCGAACCCGCATATTCAGCTTGGGAAGCTGATGTTCTACCACTGTACTACTCCCGCGAAGACAACGATATTATACTATCACATGTTGCCGTGAAAATCAAGGGGAAATTATGCGTTTTGTATCAAAGAACGTACCACTTCGTTTGCGAGTAACAATCCCGCGGTGGCGGGCACAAATACCGCGCTTGCCGGCGGGGTTTTACCCGACGCCTCGTCTTTTTCTGCCGAGATAGCGCGAAAAGGCTGTTCCGCAGAGAACACGACCGGCAAATGCGTAATCCCACGGGCGCGCAGTTCACGCCGCATAACCCGTGCAAGCGGACAACCGCTGGTTTTGGCAATATCTGTCACAGTCAGGGCGGTGGGGTCCATTTTATTACCCGTGCCCATGCAACTGATAATCGGTACATTTGCGGTTACGGATTTTTCGATAATCGCTAATTTGGCAGAAACGGTATCCACCGCATCTATCACGTAATCATACTGCGAGAAATCAAAGGTATCTGCCGTTTCGGGCAAGAAGAACACGCGATGCGCTGTCACTTTTGTTTGCGGAGAAATATCGGCAATACGCGCTTTCATCACATCGACTTTGTGTTGACCGATGGTGCTGTGCAACGCCACAATTTGGCGGTTAAGGTTGGTGAGCGAAACGGTGTCATTATCCACCAAATCCAAGGCACCTACCCCACTGCGCGCCAATGCTTCGACAGCGTAACCGCCGACACCGCCAATGCCAAACACCGCCACGCGCGCGGCTGCAAGCCGTGCGAGGGCGGTTGTTCCCAGCAGTTGTTCCGTGCGCGAAAAGGCGTGTTCACTCATTGCTTATTCGGCACTTTCCAAAGATTCGTCGTCGGCTTGTTCGTCGGCGAGTTCTTCTTCAAATTCTTGCGAGATTAACAACGCTTCTTCCTTTTTGCGTTTGTTGAGATACACGACCGAGGCGGTCACTGCCGCCGCACCAAGTAACAGAGCCAAAAACTTTTTCATACCAAAAACATCCTTTCTTGCGTGTTTTATTCTTCGGTTTCGTCATCGGGACGAAGCATATTCATTTCCAGCCATTGTTGACGGGTAATGAGCACTTGACGAGGTTTGCTGCCCTCGTGAGGACCAACAATGCCGCGTTGTTCCATTTCGTCAATAATACGGCCTGCGCGCGCATATCCCAAACGTAACTTCCGTTGCAACAGCGAGGTAGAAGCCATACCCGCTTCGACCACCACTTCGATGGCTTGGGGCAGCATTTCGTCGCCACCGTCGTTACCATCGTCATCCGCTGACGCTTTGGACGATTTTTCGGTGGATTGCGCTTGACGGTCAATTTCTTCAATAACCGATTCGTCGTATTGTTGAGCTTCGGTGGATTTGAGGAAATCGACCACCGACTCCACTTCGCGGTTGCCCACAAAGCAACCTTGCACGCGCATGGGTTTGGCAAAACCGACCGGCATAAACAGCATATCACCTTTACCGAGCAGTTTTTCGGCACCGCCGGTATCCAAAATGGTACGCGAGTCCACTGCCGATGCCACCGTGAGTGCCAAACGCGAAGGGATGTTGGCTTTAATCAAACCGGTGATAACATCCACCGACGGACGTTGTGTGGCGATAACCAAGTGCATACCTGCCGCACGCGCCATTTGGGCCAAGCGACAAATGTTACTTTCCACTTCATTGGCGGCAACCATCATCAAGTCGGCCAACTCGTCAATAACAATCAAAATTTGCGGCAACACTTCCAACGTATCGCTCGTTTTGGCAAGTTCGTTATACACGCCCAAATCGCGAACGTTGTTTTCGGCAAACAATTTGTAGCGGCGCAACATTTCGTTGACCGCCCAGCCCAAGGCACCTGCCGCTTTGCGCGGGTCGGTCACCACAGGAACAAGCAAATGAGGAATACCATTGTAAATACCGAACTCGACTTGTTTGGGGTCGATAAGCAGTAAGCGTACTTCTTCGGGACGAGCACGGAACAACACGCTTTGAATCATGGAGTTGGTACACACCGATTTACCCGAGCCGGTGGTACCCGCAATCAGCAAGTGCGGCATTTTGGCAAGGTCTGCCAACACGATTTGACCGCCGATATCTTTGCCGAGCGCTACGGTGAGTTTGCTGCGCGCTTCGCCAAATTCTTTGGAGCCAATCAAATCCCGCAAACACACCGAGCCCGAAACACGGTTGGGTACTTCAATGCCAATGGCGGCTTTGTTAGGGATAGGTGCTTCAATACGTACGCCGGTGGTTGCCAGGCGCAACGCAATATCGTCTGCCAAACCGGTGATACGACTGATTTTAACACCCGCACTGGGTTGCAGTTCATACCGCGTGACCGTCGGACCGCACGATACGTCCACCACTTTGGCGCTCACCCCAAATTCACGCAAGGTCTGCATGAGCAATTCCGCGGTGGCATTTTTTTCGTTTGCGGAAGCGACCTCGTCGGCAGATTTGGATTCATTAAGCAAAGAAAGCGGCGGGAAGCAATAGGTGTTCTCTTCCTCGGTTTTTGCAGTATCGTTATCTTGAACGGGAACGTCAAAAGTTTCTTGTGTTTCTTTTTCGGGTTCTTCTGTATGTATTTCTTCTGCTTTTTTTCTGGTGCGCGGTGCTTTTTTGGGTTCTGGTGCGGGTTCTTGTTCCTCTTCGATGTAACCGTCACCAAGTTCTACATCAATGGCGGCTCGGCGTTCTTCTTGTGCGGTGCGCACTTGTTCCACCATTTGCTCCACCGCCGTATCCAAAGTTTCTTTGGTGGCTTGTACCGGTTTCCACAATTTTCGCAACAACGAGAAAATCGACGTACCGGTCACGAGCATTAAGAAAACAAACAAACCGAGCAACAAAATGATTTTGGCACCAACATCGGTAAACAGATATTCCATGCCGTACCCCAGCAACGTACCGAGCACACCACCGCCGCGATTGGCTTTTCCGTCTGCAAAAGCGGTAAGGATGGCATCGATATACCCCACGTTGGCAGTATCTGCTATGAAAATTTGAATGGTACTGCCCAGTACCACAATCAAAATAAAACTTTGCCATAACTTGGCTTTTATATTACCCACGCGTTCCATGGCACACAGCACTGCCAAATAGCCGACAAGAATGGGCAAAATATACGCACAAATGCCAAATAAGCCCATGAGTGTGTTATGTAACCAGCCCCACAAACTTTCACCTTTTATGAAAGCAAGGCAAAGAAGCAGCACCGCACCCGCAAACAACAGTACAGCGGCTGTTTGGCAGCGGGCACTTTCGGAAGCACTGCTTTTTTTGGCATGCGTGTTGTTTTTGGTTTGAGTTTTTGCTTTGGTAGATTTGCGCTTTTGAGCCAATGGATGACCCTCCCTATGTGTTGTTATCTAGGGTGAGCAGTTTGACTACTCACCCTCTATCATGCTGTGCAATGCCGCAAGAGCATCGGACAAGGAACCAACCTCATCAATCAGGCCGGTGGAAACGGCTTGTTCGCCATCCAACACGGTGCCTAAATCGGTTGTCATTTCATCCGTATTCAAACACAAGGATGAAAATTGTTCGTACGTGATATGCGAGTGGTCGGTGACAAAACGAATAATACGGTCTTGCATGGCTTGAAAATGCCGAAACGCTTGCGGCACCCCCAACACCAAACCCGTCACACGAACGGGGTGAATGGTCATGGTAGCTGACGGAACGATAAACGAGCGTTTTGCCGATACCGCCAACGGAACACCGATGGAATGCCCACCGCCGAGTACCAAAGAAACAGTCGGTTTGCTCATACCGGCAATGAGTTCCGCTACCGCCAAGCCCGCTTCGATATCGCCGCCGACGGTATTGAGCAACACTAAAAGCCCTTCGATATCTTGGCTTTCTTCCACCGCGACCAACTGGGGTAAGACGTGTTCGTACTTGGTCGTTTTATTGTCACCGGGCAAAGCATAATGCCCTTCGATTTGTCCGATAATGGTCAAACAATGAATGACATGGTCGCCGCCGGTGGTAACCGCGCCGTTTTCGACCACGTCTTTGAGTTGTTGTTGTAAATCGGTTGCGGGACGAAGCGGTTCCGAAACCGAAAAATCCGATGAATTCATATTGCTCGCCTCCGACGTTTAGTGTTGCCGAAAGCGCTTGAAAGATACTTTTACTATATCATTTTTATCAAAAAAACGCAAGAAGTATCAAACATTTCCCTTTTTATTATTCGATATTCACACGTTCGACCGACTGTGTTTTACCGGTTTTGGGGTCAACGGTCAGCAAAACAGCGTTCATGCGGCAAGGACCTTCCGCCACAGCAAAACGAACGGGTAATTTGCTCTTCATTTTTTGGACAGCCAATTCGGGGCGAATACCCAACACGGATTGGATGGGACCGGTCATGCCGATATCCGAAATAAACGCCGTACCGTTTGGCAAGATTTGTTCGTCCGCGGTTTGCACATGTGTGTGTGTACCGAGTACTGCCGAAACGCGCCCATCAGCATGGTAAGCGAGTGCCTTTTTTTCGGCAGTGGCTTCGGCATGAAAATCCACCACGCGGCAAACGGGTAAATCGGGGGTTTGCAGTATGGTATCCAGCGTTTCAAACGGACAAGCGAGCGGTTCCATATACACCACACCGAGCAAGTTGATTACCGCAACGCGATACCGCCCTTTATCCACCACAAACACACCGCTTCCCGGTGCCGTTGACGGATAGTTAGCGGGGCGCAACACACCGACATTACGGTCGATAAGTTCGTACACTTCGGGGCGGCGAAACACATGGTTGCCTGTGGTAATGGCATCGGCGCCGCTGTTAAACAAATTTTCTGCCGAAACGCAGGTGATACCGTTGCCGTCGGCAGAATTTTCACCGTTGACCAAACAGACATCGACCTCAAATCGACGTTTGACGGCAGGTAACACTTTTGCCAAATGCGCACAGCCTGCCGTGCCGACCACATCTCCTACACATAAAATGTTCATACACATTCACCTTAATGACAGACGGTGCCCTGCAACGCAGGACACCGTCTTTTAAAAATCATACTATTTTGCGAAGTCCACCGCGCGGTTTTCACGGATAAGGTTGACTTTGATTTGTCCGGGATAATCCAACCTGTCCTCAATCTTATTGGCAATGTCACGGGCGAGCAACGTCATATCGTCGTCGCTGATAACTTCGGGACGTACCAAAATGCGAATTTCACGACCGGCTTGGATAGCAAAAGAACGTTCTACACCGTTGAATTCGTTGGCAACTTCTTCGAGTTTTTCCAAACGTTTGATGTAGTTTTCCAAGTTTTCACGGCGGGCACCGGGACGAGCAGCCGAAATAGCATCGGCGGCTTGCACCAAGCATGCCACAATCGTGGTAGCCTCCACGTCGCCGTGGTGCGCTTGAATGGCGTGAACAACGGCTTCGCTTTCTTTGTACTTGCGGGCAATATCCACACCGATTTCGATGTGGGAGCCTTCCACTTCGTGGTCGACGGATTTGCCGATATCGTGCAACAAACCGGCACGACGCGCCACTTCGGGGTCGATGCCGAGTTCACTTGCCATGATACCGGACAAGAATGCCACTTCCATGGAGTGATTCAGCACGTTTTGACCATAGCTGGTACGGTAACGCAACCGACCAAGCAGTTTGAGAACTTCGGGATGCATGCCGTGCAAGCCAGTTTCCAGCACGGCACGTTCACCCTCGGATTTGATGGTAGCTTCCACCTCGCGGCGGGCTTTTTCTACCATTTCTTCGATGCGAGCGGGATGGATACGTCCGTCGGAAATCAGACGTTCCAAAGCGATGCGGGCAATTTCGCGACGCACCGGGTCAAAGCAAGAAAGGGTAATGGCTTCGGGGGTATCATCGATAATCAAATCGACACCTGTTAAGGTTTCGATGGTGCGGATGTTGCGACCCTCACGACCGATGATACGACCCTTCATTTCGTCGTTGGGCAGCGGAACGGCAGAAACCGTGGTTTCGGACACCTGGTCTGCCGCCACACGTTGAATGGCATGGGAAATCATGTTGCGAGCGCGGCTGTCTGCCTCTTCTTTTAATTGATTTTCAAATTCGCTGATTTTGAGTGCTTTTTCGTGAGAAAGCTCCTCTGAAAGGCTTTTGAGCAAATATTCTTTTGCTTGTTCGACGGTGAAGCCGGAAATACGTTCCAGCATTTCAAACTGACCTTTTTTGAGATTTTCTACATCCTGCAAACGAGAATCAATCTCTTTTTGCTTTTTGGCAATGGCTTCTTCCTTTGCTTCGTAGTTTTCGATTTTGTGGTCGAGAGATTCTTCCTTTTGTTGCAAACGGCGTTCTTGACGAACCACTTCGTTGCGACGTTCTTTGAGTTCCCGTTCGGATTCGTTGCGCAAACGGTGAATTTCATCTTTTGCTTCTAACAACGTTTCTTTTTTGCGGGATTCCGCCGAGGCGTTTGCCTCTTTTAAAATGCGCTCGGCCTCGGCTTCTGCGGAGCCAATGGCGGCTTCTGCGGATTTTTTGCGATGTTGCACACCCGCTTTAAATGCCACCAGACCGGATATACCGCCGCCGACGACCAACGCACCTAAACCGGTGAGTATAAGTTCAATCACTTGTGCTGTGCACCTCCTAAATTCTTCTTGTTACTAAACTGTTAATCATCGTTCAAAATGCAGTTCCCCACCGCTCTTTCCGATAAGCGGGGGTAATTGTCATGTAAAACCTATCACGATAAAACAACCGGAGCGAACTGCCTGCCGTTAGTGGCACCGACCGCCAACGAGCCCTATTTGCTCTCATTATGATTATACTTTATTTTTGATGGTTTTGTCAAGTTTTTTTGGGGGTATATGCCAAAAAAATCGGCGTTTTTTACAAAAAAAGAGCAAAGATGTTACTCTTTGCTCTTTGCTTGTAAAATAATGATTTCTTCCGTAGACAACGTCACGCGGTATCCCGCTTGCAAGCAAACCGTTTGATAAGCTTGCGCTTTTTCGCGGTAGGCTTTGCGGTTATCCAGTACCACGTAATCGGTATCGGGCATTTTGCGGTATGTGTCTTCAAAAATGACATCACGCTGAGCCAAATGCGCTATCAAAAACGTGGAGGCTGTCACCGAAACGTCGTCGGGTACTGTTTCCAGCGCCGCTATCATGCGATTGTGTTCGTCATAATTGACGATGGCATTTTTAGCGTACCCTTCCAGTCGCGGTATGACGGCGGTGATATACAAAAGACAAACCGCCGCCACACTAAACAGCAGTGGGTTGCGCAATCGCTTTTTGGGTGTTTCGGCAATGTTTTGCATCCACAAATAAAACAAAAATGCAGTGACACCAAAATTGTATTGAAAACCGATGTTATATTGATAACCGTATTCTGTCAGCAAGTTAAGCAATAACGGCAACAAAAGCAGCAAACGACTGTGGATTTTTGTTTTCCAGAGCAAAAGCCCAAACGGCAAGAGTAGTTGCAGTAAAAACAAGGGTTTGGCGGTTTTGTCCGACGCGGTGACCATTTGCTCCAAAAAATAGCCGGGGTCACGCAAAAGCAGATGCACAATGCCGCCTGCTTCTTTTGCTTCGCGCAGAATACCCGCATAACGACCGAACATGGCGCCTTGGCCAAAGGTTTGCAACAGCAGCACCGCCGCGGTAAAATACACCGCCGCTATCAAAAACAGTGCCACTCCCCTTTTTTTGTCTTTTTTGCAAAAGAAAAGGTAAATAGCAAACATGGCAACGTAGACGGCGGCATCTTCCTTGACAAGTAACGTGAGTGTCAACGGCACAAACAACCAGCGGTAATGACCGCTTTCGTAGCACCAGAACAACCACAGAAGCAACGGCGCCAAAAAGCAATTTTCGTGCAAGTCATAAAAGCAACCTGCCGAGAGCATGGGGTGTGCCGCATACACAAACAAAACGGCAAGCATTGTTTTGTTGGATAACGCAAACCGTTTTGTGAGCAAATACAGCGGTATCATCCCGCTTGCCACAACAGCGGCCTGACCGATTTGCAACGTGATTGGCGAGGGGAACACTGCGTAAAACGGCAACAGCACATAATAAATCGGAGAAACATGCACCGCAAAATGCGAAAGTAGTTGGTTACGTTCCGAAGTTACCATGGGCAATCCGGTTTCCCGCATGTGGTGGAACATGTTGCAAAACAAACCAAAATCAAAATTCGGTGCGCCGAAAACGCGGTAGCGCAAACACGTGGTAACCGCAATCACGGCAAACATTATCACACCCAACACGACACCGCATACCGTTACCATCCGTTTGGAAAACGGCGGTGTCAGCGGTGTGCGAAAACGCAATACAGGGTACAATGCCAAACACAGTGCGGTGAGCACCAACACCGCAAACGTATAGGGGTGTTTGCCACCATAACAATAGGCGAGCACCACGGCAAAAACCGCGGTGCCGGTACAAAAGAACACATCGTCGGTGGTGGGCAGTTTGTTTTGCTTTTGAACGCGATAGAAAGCAAAACAAGTCGCCGCCACGCCGAGCAAAACAAACCACAGCGGCAGCAAAAACCAAACGGAAAAGCCTTTATACAGTGCACACCACAAAAACCAAGAACCGAGCAACCGTTTGGCAAACGGAATCGGCTTAAAAAAATCACAAACGGTATTTGTCAAACGGTTGTCCCTCCTTTTTTTACTTACTTTTTGTTAACTTCTGTTGTGCTGATTGAAAGTAATCTCCATTCTTCTTCCATTTTGAAAAACGTTAAACGATACGCTACCAAAGTATCGGTTGCCAATGTCCCTTCCGGTCTTTTTTGCGTCATTCCTTGCATAAACTGTACGGTACAAGAAAAATCTTGCCCCGTCAGCGAAACGTGGTCAAGCACGGTGAATTGACCGCAAGCAAACGAAAGGGGTTTCGGCTCGATAAAATCTTCAAAATTGCTGATAGCATGATACAGTTCACTGGGTTTATACAGGTGTTTTTTGAATTCACGCGCGCTCAAACGACGAGCGGTGAAGTTCATGTAATCTCCCATTACTTGTTTGGCAAGTTCGTGCAATTCGTTTTCCTCGGCAGATAAGGAGTAAGATACATAATACACCGTTTCGTCTTTTGTTTGTACGGTGCAACTTTCACCGCCCAAGGTAAGCCCCGTAATTTGGGGCGGGTTAAGCAGACCTTTTATGGTGTATTGATGAACCGTGGGAAGTTCCATCCCTTCGGGGACACCTTGCCATTCGGTTGCTTGTACTTCCTGTGCCGGTAAGTTGAGCAAAGCTAAATCGGTACCATTGATGGACACGCGCATATCCGCTTGTGTGACAATGGTTATATCCCCTATCGGTTTGCACACCGTGTAGATGGTAAACGGTGTTTCGCCCCATGCGGGATTTTTGAGCAACACCACTTCGGAAAGTGGCGTTTCACCCGCATATACCGTATACAACTGTTTGTCTTTTGACGTATCCTCTTTTTCACGCAAGGACAGCGTGCCGTTTGCTTCGCCGTAGGTACGTTCCAAATAGCGCAAATATTCGGCTTTGGTGTTGAGCACCGTTTCCTCAAAATCGGCGTGAGCGTACATTGCTTCATAGTTTTCGGTTTCTATCCAGTTAAGAAACTGTGCCAGCGTACCATTCGGCGTCTGCACTTCATAAGTTTGCAAATAGGTATGTAATTGCCGCAAAGAGAACGCCGCAACAGCCAGCAACAACACCGTATACACGCAAAGCCACGGCCAAAAGCGACGTTTTTTGCGTGGTGCGGTTGCCACTGCTTCTACTTGCACCTCTTCTACTTGCACTTCTTCCACCGTTTCCGGTTCGACAACCGTCGACACAACCTCATCGGTAAATTCTGTGTTTTGAGTCATCAGGACCGCTCCTTTCACTGCTTAATGAACGGAAAAATTTCTTCCAACGTGGTAGTCGGCAATGTGTTTTGATTGTCTAAAATACTTTGAATTTCTTCGTCGGATAAGAACAGCGAGGGAATCCACGCTGTTTCTTGACGTTGACAAACTGTACTTACAAACGTGGTTTGTGCTGTGGCAGACGGACCTTTGCAAACAAGTGCTACACAACCGACAGCCGTCAACAACGCAACTGCCAAAGTAACACCGATTAGCGCAAAAATTCGCCCGATAACACGACCAAAGGTGTTGGTTTTGGCGGTTTTGTTTTTCATACCCGCATCATCCTTTCGGTTAATCCAGAAAATCTTTGAGTTTTTTGCTACGGCTGGGGTGGCGCAATTTGCGCAAGGCTTTGGCTTCGATTTGGCGAATACGTTCACGCGTGACTTCAAATTCCTTGCCCACTTCTTCGAGCGTGCGAGGACGTCCGTCTTCCAAGCCGAAACGCAAGGACAAAACTTTTGCCTCGCGGGAAGTCAACGTGGACAACACGTCGCGTAATTGTTCTTTGAGCAACAGATGCGAAGCCGCATCGGCGGGTGCCAGTGCCTCGTCATCGGGAATGAAATCGCCCAAATGGCTGTCTTCTTCTTCACCGATAGGGGTTTCGAACGATACGGGCTCTTGTGCAACGCGCATGATTTCGCGTACTTTTTCCGCGGGCATTTCCAGTTCCACCGCGATTTCTTCGGCGGTGGGTTCATGACCGTTTTTGTGCAGTAATTGGCTGGATACCTTCTTTACTTTATTGATGGTTTCCACCATATGCACGGGAATACGAATGGTGCGCGCTTGGTCGGCAATGGCACGGGTGATAGCTTGACGAATCCACCACGTGGCATAGGTAGAAAACTTAAAACCTTTGGTATGGTCAAATTTTTCCACCGCTTTAATTAACCCTAAGTTGCCTTCTTGAATCAAATCCAAAAAGTGCATACCGCGACCGACATACCGTTTGGCAATGCTGACCACCAAACGCAAGTTGGCTTCGGACAAGCGTTTTTTGGCATGAACGTCCCCTTCGGCAATGCGAATGGACAAATCAATTTCTTCTTCGGGGGAAAGCAACGGAACTCGACCGATTTCTTTCAGATACACTTTGACAGGGTCATCCGTAGCCACGCTATCGGCACCGCCATCGTCGTCGGACAAATCTGTTTCGGGAGAATCCAAAGCAAAATCGGGGTCGTTAAACGCGGCTTCGGAGAAATCGTCCACCACTTCCACGTTAAGCCCTTCCAACGCTTCGTACAGCTTGTCCATTTGTTCGGGGTCGAAATCCACGGTTTCCAGAGCATCCATGATTTCTTGCGTGGTTAGTTTTCCTTTGGAACGGCCAAGTTCAATGAGTTCATTGAGTTGTGTTTTCTTGTCTTTACGATTGATGGACGTGTCGCTCAAATCGTCCGACAAAAGCGGCTCGTTGCTGGTGATTTCTTTGAAAATTTCGGTTTTGTTGTCTTCCATTTTATATTCCTCCGTTGCAAAAATCCTTGTTTCTCGTTGCAAGTTATTTCTTCATGTGCTTCATGGCTTCTAACTGTTCCTTGATTTGTTCGGGCGTTAACTCCGATGGTTTATCCAAGGCGGATAAGCGGTGTTCATAACGAATAATTTCGGCATAGCGTTTGACTTCCGTCTCTGTCAGTGCCGAAACGCGTTCCCTGGCATCTCTCACCATTTTAGTAATATACGCCATTTCGTCAATATCATACTGTTCCGACAAAAAGATAAGTTCGATTTCCTTGCCTTCTTTTTGCCGTTCTATCAGCGATAGATACACTTTGCGGTTAAAGGGTGTTACCATTTCTTCGGGCGGTAACACCGCCATCAAGGTCTTTAAAAAATCGGGGTGCAACAGTACCATTCCCAGCACCGCTTCTTCAGCACTGGCGGCACGAAAGCGCGACGCTGCATCGGGATTGACTTTCTTTTGCACCGCTTCGGATTGTTTTATCACTTCCGACATTTGCCGTTCCCGATTTTGTTTTTGGCGTTTTTTCAGTTGATATTGCAACTGGTCGCTCAGTGCTTCTTTGGAAACGGAAAGTTCCGCAGCAAGTTTGCCGATATACACGTCACGTTCGAGCGGATTGCTGAGTTCCGACAGCATAAGCGTGGCTTGTTTTAAATATTCCACCTTACCTTCGGAGGTGTTAAGCAAATGTTTGCTGCCCAGTTCCATCAACCGATATTCCACGTCGTTGGCGGCACGCTGCAACAGTAACTTGAAGCGTTCTGCCCCGTTTTTGCGGATAAATTCGTCGGGGTCTTTGCCGTCGGGGACATTGACCAGGCGAATACGCAAACCCGTTCCCCGCAGCAAGGAAATGGCACGTTGCGCACCTTTTTTGCCCGCGGCATCGGCATCGAAAATCAGCACCACTTCGTCGGTATAGCGTGAAAGCAAGCGCGCATGGTCTACGATAAACGAGGTGCCCAGTGCCGCCACCGCGTTGGTAAACCCTGCTTGGTGCAGGGCAATAACGTCCATATACCCTTCACAAAGAATCAAATTTTCGTGTGTGCCTTGTTTGGCGAAATTGAGAGCGAACAAGTTGTTGGTTTTTTTGAAAACCATGGTTTCGCCCGAGTTTAAGTATTTGGGTTTGGAATCATCCAGCACCCGCCCGCCAAACGCAATCACGTTGCCGCGCACGTCGATGATGGGAATCATCACCCGATTACGGAAAATATCGTGAATGCCGTTACCGTTACGGTTACGCGCACACAGCCAAGCGAGCACCAATTCCTCGTCGTGAAAACCTTTTTTGCGCAGTTCCGTACGCACAAAATCAAAACTCGGCGGCGCGAAGCCCAAACCAAAACGCTTGATGGTGGCATCGGTATAACCGCGGCTGTGGTAATAGTCCAAGCCTGCTTTGCCGCCCGAGGAATACAAGTACGCATAAAATAAGCGTGCCGCTTCGCGATTGGCTTCCAAAATGCGAAGGCGTTGTTTTGCCGAAACGTCGTTAAACGATTGTTCCGGCATGGACATTCCCGCGCGGTCTGCCAAAAATTTGACAGCGTCGATATAACTTAAATTTTCGATTTTGCGAATAAAAGTAATCACATCGCCACCTGCGCCGCAACCAAAGCAGTAAAACGATGCAGTTTCGGGATATAGGTTAAACGAGGGCGTTTTTTCGCCATGGAACGGGCACAAACCAACCAAGTTCCTGCCCCGCCGTTTGAAAGAAACGTAGGACGATGCCACACTTTCAATATCATTTTTTGCAATGAGTTCTTGTAAAAAACTATCCGGAAGCACCGTACCCCTCCTTTTCGCTTTTTTATTTAACGTGCCATCCTTTGGGAATGAAAATCGTTTCGTAAAGTTCCAGCGCGTAGGTGTCGGTCATGCCGGCAATGTAGTCGCACACCGCACGCTCGACACCTTCTTTTTCGGAAATGTCCAAGTATTCTTTGGGTAGTTTTTCGGGACGCTCATAAAAATAGGTAAACAAGCGGTGGATAAAATCGTCCACTTTTTTCTCTTCGTTTTTAGCAATGGGATTATAATACAACCGTTCAAACATAAAGGTGTGTAAACGGTCAAACGCCGATTGTACGTCGGGCGCCATTTGAATATCTTCTTTGCTGTTTTCCACCAGAGAGGAAATCAGCACATTAAAACGCTTGGCGCGTGTATCCCCCAACACTTCGTTGATATCAGAAGGGATATCCGATTCACAAAACACGTTGGCACGCAACGCATCGTCAATATCGTGATTGATGTAGGCAATGTGGTCTGCCACACGGACAATGCGACCTTCCAAGGTGGAAGCCCAATCACCCGTGGTGTGGCACAACACACCGTTTTGCACTTCCCACGTGACGTTGAGGCCTTGTCCCTCTTTTTCCAAGCACTGCATCACACGGACACCTTGCTCATAATGGCGAAAGCCGCCTTCCATGCAACGGTCGAGTGCCCGTTCGCCCGCGTGGCCAAACGGCGTGTGGCCCAAATCGTGTGCCAGGGCAATGGCTTCGGTCAAATCTTCGTTGAGTTGCAACGCACGCGCGACCGTGCGGGCAATTTGCGACACTTCCAGTGTGTGTGTTAGGCGTGTGCGGTAATGGTCACCCTCGGGCGCCAAAAACACTTGCGTTTTGTGGCGCAAGCGACGAAACGCTTTGCAATGCAACACGCGGTCACGGTCACGCTGAAAATCCGTGCGAAAATCGCACGGTTTTTCGTAAACTTCCCGCCCCTTACTTTCTGCCGACAAGGCGGCAAGTGGCGACAAGATTTGACGTTCGGTATTTTCGATTCGTTCTCTGGGTACCATTGGTTCACCACCTCTATACTTTTATATACGTTATAAAAATCGATTTTCCTTTATTTTTGCAAATAAATATCAAATTTTTCTTCCAATTGTGAAAAAACGACGCTACCGAGGGTGGTTTCTGTCAGTTCGTTGCAAAAGCGGTCGCATTGTTCGGTCAGAACGTGCAATCGTACCGTGACGTCATCGGCAAACACTGTGTCGTCCATCACACAACCGTGTTCAGCAAACAGCATTTGCAACCGCCCGTATTGCGCATAATTGCAACGCAGTTCGCCAAACACACAAAGGCGATGTTCGGCAATGCCTGCCGCCTCGACTGCCAATGCCGTACTTTGCGAATAGGCACGTACCAAGCCGCCCGTGCCCAGCAAAATACCGCCAAAGTACCGTGTTACCACCGCAACGCAGTCCACCAGTCCTTTTTTTTGCAACACTTCCAGTACCGGCATGCCGGCGGTGCCTTGCGGTTCGTTATCGTCCGAAAAGCGGCACACACCGCCCCGCAAACAATACGCATAGACGTTGTGTTTGGCATCCCAATATTCTTTTTTACGCGCGGCGATGAACGCAAGCGCTTGTTGTTCATCGGTCACCGAACAAACGGCGCCGATAAAGCGTGAGCGGCGGTCGACGTATTCTGCCACACCTTCTTGTGCCACGGTTTTGTAGCTTGTTTGCATACTCTTTTCCTCGCAATTATGAGAAAAGGCAGCGCATTACTGCACTGCCGTTTTTCCACAAATTATTTGCTTTCTTTGATACCGAAACGTTTGTTGAAACGGTCCACACGACCGCCGGTATCCACCAGCTTCTGTCTACCGGTGAAGAACGGATGGCATTTGGAGCAGATTTCTACACGGATGTTTTCTTTGGTAGAAGCTGTTTCAATGACCTCGCCGCAGGCACAGGTGATTGTGGTTTTCTCGTACTTGGGATGGATATTTTCTTTCATTCTTGTCACCTCTTTCAGAAGCTTGTCGTATTCCCTATCGAAGTAAACTTCGCAGAAATCAAAATGGCGGAGAGTTAGGGATTTGAACCCTAGGTACGCTTTAAACGTACACACGATTTCCAATCGTGCGCCTTCGACCACTCAGCCAACTCTCCGAGTTCGCAACATAGTGCTAAACTATTATAAAGAATAGTGGCTGAAAAATCAAGGCTTTTTTTAAAATTTTTTAATTTTTTTGAAAAACATTACAAAAGCGGGATATTGGCGGCGGCACAGCGCTCCACCATTTCCTCCGGCCAGAGCGAGGCTTGCACTTCGCCGATGTGCGCTTTTTCCAAGAAAAACATGCACAAACGCGATTGTCCGATGCCGCCGCCGATGGTAAGCGGAAGTTCGCCATTGAGCAGCGCTTGTTGGAACGGCAAGTTTTCCCGTTCGGTGCAACCGGAAACTTCGAGTTGATGTTTGAGCGATGCTTCGTCCACGCGAATGCCCATGGACGATACTTCCACCGCGCGGTTAAGCAACGGATAGTAGAAGATGATGTCGCCGTTTAATTGCCAATCGTCGTAGTCGGGGGCTCTGCCGTCGTGCGGTTTGCCGGAACGCAACGCGCCGCCGATTTGCATGAGGAAAATGGCACCGTATTTACGGGCAGCCTCGGTTTCGCGTTGAGAGCCTGTCAAATTCGGGTATTCGTCTTCCAGTTCCTGCGTGGTAAGGAAGGTGATTTGTTTGGGTAATTTGCGTTTTAGGAACGGGTAGCGGGATTCTACCATGGCTTCCACATCCAAAAACACACCGTAAATGCTGTTTACCACTTGTTTGAGCATGTCGATGGTGCGGTCTTCGCGGCGAATGACTTTTTCCCAGTCCCATTGGTCGACATACAGCGAATGTAAATTATCCGTCACCTCATCGCGGCGAATGGCGTTCATGTCGGTATAAAGGCCCGTACCCTCTGCCATGCCGTAACGTTTGAGGGCATAACGCTTCCATTTTGCCAGCGAGTGTACCACCTCGGCAACGTGGCCGTCGTCGTTGCGGATATCGAAACTGACGGGGCGTTCCACACCGCTTAAATTATCGTTGAGGCCCGAAGTCGGCAACACAAAAAGCGGCGCCGAAACACGCGTTAGCGACAAGTAACGCGCCAAGCGTTCCTCAAACGTATCTTTTAGTAATTTGATTGCTTTTTCGGTTTCCAAAATATCCAATTGCGGAGAATAGCCCTCCGGCAATTGCAACTGATAACAAGACACCAACATTCCTCTTTTCTTTTGGAATACCTAGTATGATACCACAAATATGCACATTTTGCAAGAATTTCCCTTTTTTTATTATAAAAAAGAGTTACCGCGATGCGGTAACTCTTTTTTGCGTTAACATGTGGTGGAATACGGTGCTAAGGTAAGGCGGATAAAATAGCCTTGTTCGTGCTGACAAACGGGACAAACTTTGGGGGCTTCTTTGCCGTTGTGGATGTGACCACAGTTCAGGCACAGCCAGCCGCATTCGTATTCTTCGACAAACAGTTGATTATTTTCCATGAAATCGGCGAATTTTTTGAAACGGTCGCCGTGCGTTTTTTCAATCTCCGCTATCATATAAAACGATTGCGCGATGGCGGAAAATCCTTCTTCTTGCGCTTTATCACCGAACGTTTTATAAATCGGCTCGTATTCTTCGTATTCGTTGTGAACGGCGCAGCGAAGCAGTTGCAATACGGAATCGTGGATATCGATGGGATAGCCACCCTCCACTGTGACGGTATCGCCTGTGCATTCTTTGAGATGATTGTAAAAAATTTCGGCGTGCTCTTTTTCTTGGTCGGCGGTGAAACGAAACACCGCTTCAATGACAGGTAAGTTTTGTTTTTTTGCCGTTTCGGCGGCAAAGGTGTAGCGGTTGCGGGCTTGGCTTTCGCCCGCAAAGGCTTTCATCAAGTTATTACGTGTTTCGCTGATTTTGAAATCGACTGACATAATTCTATTCCCCTTTCTTGTGTAGGCTGGCGCGAGCCCAACTCTTTGCGGTTTCGCTCGCCGCCTTTACCCGCGCGGGTTTGTGTTCGTTTTTGCAAGGCGACAGCCTTGCGGCAAACTCGCACTTCCCCGCACAAAAAATTCGGCGTCAGAAACTCTGCCGACCTGCAAAAGTAAATATTTTTGTGTGAGAGGAAGCCGAAAAACGCAGGAATGCTAACGCATTTCAAGTTTTGAGCCAAACTATCACCGGAAATTTTCTTTTGCAGGCGTAAAGAGTTGGGCTCCCGCCAGCCTAAAGTTTAGGAAATGTTACCCCCGTTTATACAAGCAAATTTATTGACAAGTAGTTA
>JAZNRV010000105.1:0-2659 GCA_045590855.1 Acutalibacteraceae bacterium
CGCTTCGTCAATCTTGTCAAGGCTAACAAGATGGTTGCCCACCTCATCACTGGGATAACCCAGCATCATAACAATCTTGTCGCATCCCTTTGCAATACCGCGCAAGCAGATGGAAAAACGGTTACGGCTGAGGATGGGGAGAATAACGCCAACGGTGCCGCCACCAAATTTGGTGCGTATGTCGTTTGCAATATCGTCAACGGTAACGTAGTTGCCTTGAACACGTGCAACAATAGATTCGGTGATAGCAATAATATCGCGGTCACGAACGGTAAAATCGCCGTTATCAACGGCTTGCATAATGCAATCCACCACAATTTGTGCAAGGTCCTCATGCTCACGGATAATGGGAGCACGGAGTCCTCTTACAACAGTGCCTATTACACGGCTCATACAAAGCACTTCCTTTTCACATTTCGATTCGACTCTGTGATTGCATTTTTTAAATCACAAGCAATATTTTATCAAAATTACTTTTTACTGTCAAGAAAAGTTTTCCCGTTTTTTGCAATTTTTATCAATTGTTAAAGGTTACCAAAACGGGTATTACCTCATAACTACTATATCATTTCCTTTTATAACGCAATTTCGATGTGTTCACCGCGGTAGGGAACGGAAAGATAAGTAAATCCAATCTTTTTTAACATAGCCACAACATTATCCCATTTATCACCCACACGGTTTACGGCATGCGCATCCGAGCCAAACGATATTTTCCTTCCGCCCAACGCGTAATATAACGTCAAAACGCGTTCGTCAGGCAACGTATCTTGCGCCAACCCGTATGACGAGGTATTAACTTCCAAAATTTTATCTTTGTCGATAATGGTTTGTAAAATATCACGAATTTGTTCTTCGTAAGTTTCAAAAAACAAGGGAGCATCCATGTCATCAACATACCGTAACACGTATTCTATGTGCGCCACAATATCGTATGCGTACGGCACATCCAAACTTTGACGCACGGTTTTTAAATACGTTTTACAAGCATCCTCTTTTTTGAGCACTTTTCTCAACCAAGCATAATCAATACCGCCAATGCTGTGTACGCTGTTGATTACAAAATCAGGTGCATACGTATCCAAAATCTTTTGGTATTGCTCGTAAGCCGAGGGGTCCGGCGCAAATCCAAATTCACAACCGGCAAGAATTGTCATTTTCCCTTTGTATTTCTTTTGTAATTTTTTAGCGCAGCGCAAATAGTTGGCGGTATCCGTTTTAGCAATCAACTTATTAACGGAATCCAAATAATCGGCATTAAAATGTTCAGCTATACCGTAATAAGCAATTCCTTTTTTATACGCGGTTTTTATCATGCTTTTTAGCGTGTCAACACCGTCAAACGAAAAGGTGGAATGGGTATGTAGATCAATCTTTGTCATGCGGTCGCATTCTCCTTTTTCTTTTTTTTAAAAATGTAAAACCGAATCCATGCGACAATAATCGACAACAAACTGATACTGTCACTGACTAACGCAAAATACAAACCGTTGATGGCCCCGTTGGCAATCCAAAGCAGAAAACCGAAAAACGAAACCAATCGAATGTGGGATTCCTTTTTCAAAAAGGTAGAAATACTGATAACCACGCCTGCCGCAATGGCGAATAAGTCAAGCCACGAAGTGTACCCGGCCAAACCGGCCACAACGGTAAACGCAATAAACAGCAATAACCAAAGAATACTGTTTGCCCATTTGTGCGTAAGCCCCAAATAGAAAATAATCGCGCGCAAAAACGATGCCAAGCATACCGCGGCGCTGACAAAAGCACCTTGGAATATGAAATACAGAACCCACGAAAGCGAGCAAAAAACGCTGTATAGCAAAATTACGCGCCGCGTCTTGGCTTGGTACATAAGTGCTGCTAAAATAAGCGAAACAATACCAAAAAAATTGTAATATAAAAACTCACCGATTTGACTTATGGTAAGAGCTAACGGAATCATGTTAAACACCACTCTCGCTCAAAATATCTTGCGACAATAGCATATTCCAAAACAACCGATTTGTCAATCAAAATTTAACGCCATCTCAACGTGCAAAATGCCTTCTTCCAAAAAAGGCTCCGAAATAGGCACAAAACCGAATTTTTCATAAAACCCCATCGCGTGTTGTTGCGAATGAAGCCGAATGCGCGAACAACGCATATTTTCTCGTATAAATGCCAGTCCTTTTTTCATCAGCAAGGTGCCCAACCCTTGTCCGTGATGTAACGAAAGCACCCGCCCGATACACACGGTATCCGGCTCGCTTTCGAGGTAAAACGCTCGCAAATAAGCCACAACTTCGCCATTATTTTCCAAAAACAAATGATAACTGTCATAGTCCACTCTGTCCATATCCTGACAAATAATATGTTGTTCAAGCATAAAGATTTGTGACCGCACCCGCAAAATCTCATATAATTGTGTTGTGCTCAGTTCGTCAAAAGATTTGGCTGTAAATTTCATAGTTCTCTCCGATATGGTGGTTTTTGACGTGCAATGTGCTTTTTTTGTGAGTATACCACATTTACAAAAAGGACGCAAGAACGTGAACTGCCCCAATTTGTGCGGACAGTACAAAAAAGGCCTTTATGGTAGTTGAAATTAAATTTTAAGCAACATACTGACTTCTCTTCTCAAGGGGAGTCAGTTTTGTTTTTAGTTGTATGCGTTGGT
>JAZNRV010000106.1:0-10165 GCA_045590855.1 Acutalibacteraceae bacterium
TTACTGCTTCGGTTTCGGAATTGGTACTCAGTGCCATGAATCAAAATTTTGTCCCGATCGTCGACGATTTGGGCTCGTTTATCGGCATTGTTACGCGTAAGGATATTATTCGTCATTTTTACCGTTTAGAAAACGAAAAAGAAATTGGATAAAAAGCATCAATAAATAACCGCTGTTTTGGCGGTTATTTTTGTTTTGGCATAAATTTTCCGTTCATCTCATAAAGATATAGCAACAAAACATGAAGTGGACGGAGGAAAAACGATGACAGCCAACAAAAGCATTTATCAAGATATAGCGGCGCGAACAGGTGGGGACATTTATATCGGTGTGGTTGGTCCGGTTCGTACCGGGAAATCCACGTTTATCAAACAGTTTATGGATACGTTGGTACTTCCGAATATTAACGGCGACTATAACCGCGAACGAGCCATAGACGAATTGCCGCAATCTTCGGCAGGGCGTACCATTATGACTACCGAACCCAAATTCATACCGGAACAAGGTATTGATATTACCATAAGTGATGCGGTGGGAATGAAAGTTCGCATGATCGATTGCGTGGGATATGTGGTCCCTTCGGCTTTAGGATACATCGAGGAAAACGCTCCGCGTATGGTAAAAACACCGTGGTATGAAGAAGAAATTCCGTTCAACATGGCAGCAGAAGTGGGAACAAAAAAGGTGATATCCGAACACTCAACGATTGGTTTGGTGGTTACCACCGACGGCAGTATCACCGAAATCCCCCGCGAAGAATATGCCGAAGCGGAAGAACGCGTTATTCGCGAACTGCAAGAACTGCACAAACCCTTTGCTGTTTTGCTCAACAGCACACATCCTCACGATGAAGAAACAAAAGCCTTGTGTGACTCGCTGACAGACCGATACGGAGTGCCGGTGACCGCGGTAAATTGTTTGGAAATTGATGAAGCGGAAATTCGCCGCTTGTTAGAAACGGTTTTGTTTGAGTTTCCCATCAATTCCATTGGTTTTCGGTTGCCGTCTTGGGTTGTTGGTTTAGATAAGAATCATGCCGTACGTCGCAGTATCACCGAAAAGATTCGGGAATCGGTAATCGGCATGGAAAAAATCCGTCATTTGTCGGTGTTGCCGGAATTGCTGCGTTCTTGTGAATACGTTCACTATACAGCACTTGACGGCGTTCAATTAGGAACAGGAAACGGTAGCGTTCAAATAGAGGTAAAACCGGAATTGTTTTATCAAATCTTGGGTGAAGTTACCGGCGTTCCCGTATCAAACGAGGGCGAACTGATGAGCCACATGTCAGAAATGGCAGTTATGTGTAAAGAATACCAAAAAATCAAAGCAGCACTTGACCAGGTCAATGCCACCGGCTACGGTATTGTTATGCCGTCTTTGGATGAAATGTCATTGGACGAACCCGAAATCATCAAACAAAGCGGCAGATACGGCATTCGTTTGCGTGCAACGGCACCATCTATACACATGATGAAAGCCGACATCACCACTGAAGTAGCACCCATTGTCGGCTCGGAACGTCAGTCGGAGGAACTGGTAAATTATCTGCTTCGTGAATTTGAAGAAAACCCCTCAAAAATTTGGGATTCCAACATTTTCGGTACGTCGCTTTACGGTTTGGTCAACGAGGGTTTGCACAACAAATTGTACCGTATGCCGTCGGATGCCAGAATAAAATTAAAAGAAACGGTGGAACGTATTATCAACGATGGTTGTAACGGGTTAATTTGTATTATTGTATAATACGTATTGTTTGTCCCGCCGAACACGTTTTCGGCGGGATAGTTTTTTAAAAAAGGAGAAAACAATGGCATTTCATACTTCTACCGGCAGAAATAAAACACCTGTCACGTTTTCGCTGACGATGGTACAGTGTATTGCCTGCATGGTTCTATTGTTATTAGCTTTGATTTTAAGACTTATTGGCGGCAGTTTCTTTGATGTACTTCGTTCTTTGTTTCAACAAGCCATTACCGATACCGCGGTGACACAAACGGTTACAGAATCTTTGACTGTGGCGGTTGGCGGAACCAATTTGAGCATTGATGAACCGAGTATCACGAAGATTCCCGAATCGGTGAGTACACAGCCTGTTGTGTTGCAAGAACAAGCGGTTTTACCGCTTGCAGAGGGTAAAATCACTTCTGGTTTTGGATATCGCAACGACCCGTTTACTGACGAATGGGGTTTTCATACCGGGGTGGATATCGGAGCACCCAAAGGAACAGCGATAATGGCGGTATATGATGGGGTAGTGGTGCGCACCGATGAGAATAGCGGCTACGGCAAATATTTAGTAATACAGCACGGCAACGGTGCGCAAACATTGTATGCCCATTGCTCGGTACTTTGTAAAAAAGAGGGAGAAGAGGTCAGTGCCGGCGAAGTGGTTGCCAAGGTCGGCAGTACGGGTAATTCCACCGGCAATCATTTACATTGGGAATTAAAGCAAGATGATATGTATCATGATCCGCTCGGTGTTTTGGAAGAAAATCCGTATGCTTGAATGGGGATGGCAGGGGATAACCTTGCAATTAAGTTTGTTGTTTCCGTTTAGCATTGTCGTTTTGCTTTCGCTGGATACTTCACGGGTAACCGAACTTTGCTTGTTTGCCTCGTTGTTGCACGAAATCGGTCATGCTCTTGCAATGTGTTTGTTGCACGACAGACCTTCCAAAATCACCATGGGTTTTTTCGGTATGCGTGTTCAGCGCGAAAAAACACAACGTATCAGTTATGTTGGCAGTGCCTTGGTGTCTTTGGCAGGTCCTTTTATGAACGTTGTTTTTGTTGCTATATTTTCTTTACTCCATAATCCTGTGGCGGCATCGGTCCATGCCATCATTGGAGGATTCAACCTTTTGCCCGTGTATTCGTTGGACGGGGGAGAGGCGTTATATGCTTTGCTCTGTTTGCGGTACGAAGAAGAAAAAACCGCCAAAATTTTAAGATTAGTATCTTGTCTTGTCGCATTTCCGTTACTGATAACAGGTTTTTGTTTATTTGTAAGCAGTCGGTATAATTTTTCGCTCTTGGCGGTGAGTTCCTATTTAATTTTGTTGATTTTTCTCAGACACAAGCATTGAAAAAAAGAAAGAAATCCGTTATACTATAATCATTACGTATGCGGAGGAATATCATGGCCTTAACATTGGAACAATTGTTTGAAAAAGTTCAAAAGCCGGCACGCTATACCGGTGGCGAACTAAACAGCATAACCAAAGATAAACAGAACGTTTCGGTGCGTTTTGCTTTTTGTTTTCCGGATTTGTACGAAGTCGGTATGTCCCACTTGGGAATGAAGATTTTGTATGGTGCTACCAACGCGGTACAAGATTTTTGGTGTGAACGCGTATTTGCCCCCGATACCGATATGGAAGCCCTTATGCGAGAAAACAACATTCCTCTTTTTGCTTTGGAAAGCCGTGACCCGATTCGCACGTTTGATTTTATCGGTTTTACGTTGCAATACGAAATGTGCTATACCACGATTTTGAATATGCTGGATTTGGCGGGGATACCGCTTAACGCAGCACAACGTGGCGATGATATGCCTTTGGTGGTGGCGGGCGGACCGTGTGCCTATAATCCCGAACCTTTGGCGGATTTTTTTGATATTTTCATTTTGGGCGAAGGGGAAGAAGTGAATTTAGAACTAATGTCCCTGTATCGCAAACATAAAAAGAAAGGCTATTGCAAAGCGGAATTTTTGCGCGAGGCGTCTCAAATCGAAGGTATCTATGTTCCTTCGTTATATGAAGTGACTTATCATCAAGACGGAACGATTGCCGCAATAACACCGCAAAAAGGTGCACCTGCTACCATTCGCAAACGCATCATTCGGGACTTGGATACGTGCTATTATCCCGAATCGTTTGTGGTGCCGTTTATCGACATTGTTCACGACCGTGCCATGAGCGAAATTTTCCGTGGTTGTATCCGCGGTTGCCGTTTTTGCCAAGCCGGTTTTATTTATCGGCCGGTACGTGAAAAATCGGTCGATACCATTGACGAACAAAGCCGCTGCTTGTGTGAAACCAGTGGATATGAAGAATTTTCGTTATCATCGCTTTCTACAAGCGATTATACCCGTTTGGAAGAATTGCTCACGCGGTTACTTTCGTGGGCAGAAGACAAGCATACCAATATTTCGTTGCCCTCGTTGCGCGTGGACGGTTTTTCCGAGGAACTTGCCAATCGTTTAAACGTATTACGTCGCAGCGGGTTGACGTTTGCGCCGGAAGCGGGTACACAACGTTTGCGGGATGCTATTAACAAAAATTTAAGTGAATCCGAAATTTTAGATACCGCCAAAAAAGCGTTTGCCGGCGGATGGACTTCGGTTAAATTGTATTTTATGATGGGTTTACCCACCGAAACAGACGAAGATGTAAAAGGTATTGCCGAACTTGGTCAAAAAATTGTAAATTGCTATTATTACAATCCCGATAAACCAAAGGGTAAATCCGTTTCGGTTTCAGTCAGCGTGTCTTGTTTTGTTCCCAAACCGTTTACACCGTTCCAATGGGAACCGCAAGACAGCATTGAGCAACTACACCAAAAACAACAACTGCTGCGCGAATCGGTCACCACGCGTAAAATCTCGTTGAGTTGGCACGATGCCGAAACGTGTTATTTGGAAGCAGTTCTCGCACGCGGAGACCGTCGTTTAGGTGCGGTGTTGGAAACTGCCTTCCGTCGCGGTTTTAACTTGGATGCTTGGTCGGAGCATTTCAATTTTGACGCGTGGATGGAAATTTTCCGTGATGTAGGCTTGGACCCCGATTTTTATGCCTGTCGTCGGCGCGAACAACAAGAAATTTTCCCCTGGGAACACATTGACATTGGTGTCACCAAAGAATTCTTGTGGTCCGAAAATCAAAAGGCGCACCAAAACACCACCACACCGAACTGCCGCGAACAATGCTCACATTGCGGGGCAACCTGCTTCAAAGGAGGAATTTGCCTTGAACGACGTTAAGGAATTTCGCACGGTACGGATTACGTTTTCCAAAACAGGACGTGCTCGGTTTATTTCTCATTTGGATTTAAACCGTACCATGACGCGTGCGGTTCGCCGCGCCGATTTGCCGATTTGGTATACCGAGGGGTTTAACCGTCATCCGTATTTGACATTTGCTTCGCCGCTGTCATTGGGGTATGAAGGTGAGCAAGAAACCATGGACTTGCGCTTGGAACAAGAAATGGATTTGGCAGAATTGGTAGCGCGGTTGGATGCGGTTATGCCGGAAGGCTTGCACGTAATAAAAGCCGCGTGGGCGGTTTGTAAGGCGGGTGATGTTGACAAGGCGGTGTATCGTTTGCAACTGGATGGTTGCCCAAAAGAGGTAATAGAACAACTGCTTTCTCAATCGGAAATCTTGGTGCAAAAACGTAACAAGAAAAAAGAATGGATAACACTGGACATTAAACCATCTTTGGAAGCCGCAAACGTTCAAATTACCCAAACGGCAAACGGTTCTCAAATTGAATTGACATTGCCGTGCAGCAGTGCGCAGACGGTGAATCCCGCCCTGGTTGCCGAAGCGTTGCGCCAAATTCCCAACGCACCCGAGTTTTCTGTTTCGGTGTGTCGTTTGGCGGTGTTGGATAAACAAGGTAACGTTTTTGCGTAAAAAAATAAAAAAAGTCTTGCTTTTTTTGAAAAAGTGTACTATAATTACACGGTATCTGTGTACCGTTGCTGTAAATCCATGCACAACGGGGGTTGGCATCGTACAAAAACGGTGTCAAAGCAGACATTCCGCTACCGATAACACGGCATGAATGTCGGTAAAAAAGTTAAGGAGGAAATATCATGGATGCTTTAAAACTCATTGCTGCTGACAGCGTAAAAGAAGCAGCACCCCAATTTTCCGTTGGTGATACCGTTCGCGTAGACGTAAAAATCCGCGAAGGTGAACGCGAAAGAATTCAATCGTTCGAAGGCACTGTCACCGCCAAAAAAGGCAGCGGCGTCGCCGAAACCTTTACAGTTCGCCGCGTATCTTACGGCGTAGGCGTGGAAAGAGTGTTCCCGCTTCATTCTCCCAACGTAGCGGCTGTTACGGTTGTACGTTACGGTAAAGTTCGCAGAAGCAAATTGTACTACTTGCGTGACCGCGTGGGTAAAGCTGCGAAAGTTAAAGAACTCATTAAATAAGTTGGAAAGCGGGGAGGAACCAATCGGTTTTCTCCCTTTTTTCTATAAATTCATCAAATTTTAAGAAAGGAGAGAAGCAGTATGTCACCCCAAACACCGCGTCATGCCAGGCGGGGCATTATTGGTGTTGTTATAGCAATTGTTAAATGGCTTCGCGATGTGCGAATTTCCGTGTACAGCACCGTTTTAACCGTTTGTTTTACGGTGTTGGTGTTTTTGCTTTGTTTTCTCTTCTTTCGTCCGACTGTGGTTTACGGGTCTTCAATGTATCCGACCCTTTCTTCAAACGATGTTTTGTTGTTAAATGGTGTCAATCACGAACTTACCCATGGCGATATTGCCGTTATTCGTCAAACCAATGACGCGCTTCTTATCAAACGAGTCATTGGTCTTGCCGGCGACACAATTTACATAAATGGGGAAGACGGATGTGTTTATCGCAACGGAGAACGCCTTAACGAGCCGTATATTATCTCTCCCACACCGGCGCAACAATTGGTAGGGGAAGTCACCGTACCGCCCGGACATATATTTGTGTTGGGTGATAATCGCACCAATTCACACGATAGCCGTTATAACGACATTGGTATGGTATCTTTGGACGCTGTTATCGGCAAAGCGGTGTTTCGTTTATATCCCTTTAAATCAGCCGGAAAAATCGTAGCGGAGGAGTGACACAATGGACCAATCGATTCAATGGTTTCCGGGGCATATGACCCGTACAAAACGAAAAATTACCGAATTACTTCCTTTGGTAGACATTGTGGTAGAAGTAATCGATGCCCGCATTCCGATAAGTAGCCGTAATCCGGACTTGGATGCCCTGATTGCCGATAAACCTCGTTTGCTTGTGATGAACAAGGCGGATATTGCCGACCAAAACGCAACCGAGCGGTGGTTACAGGAATATCGTCGGTTGGGACAAGCAGCAATGGCAGCAGATTGCAAAAGCGGAAAAGGTGTTTCGCAATTTGTTCCGCTTTTGCGAGAAACATTGCACGATAAATTATCCTTGTGGGCACAAAAAGGCATGGTCAACCGTGCGATTCGTGCTATGGTGGTGGGAATACCCAACTCCGGGAAATCCTCGTTTATTAACCGTATGGCGCGTGGCGGAAAAGCCAAAGTGGAAGACCGTCCCGGCGTGACGCGTAATCAACAATGGTTTGTGATTGACAGCGGTGCCCAATTGTTGGACACTCCCGGTATTTTGTGGCCGAAGTTTGACGACCAAACAGTGGCCATGCATTTGGCGTTTACCGGTGCCATTCGTGATGAAATTATGGACAGCGAAGAACTCGCCTTTGAACTGCTCAAAATATTAGCCAAAGATTACGAACCGATGTTGCGTGAACGCTACAAACTGACCGAAGATTTCCCCGAGGATGCGTGGGAATTATTACAACAAATCGGCAAAAAACGCGGTATGCTCATTTCGGGAGGGGAAGTGGATACGTTGCGCGCTTCTACCATGCTTTTGGATGAGTATCGCGGTGGCAAACTCGGTCGTATCACGTTGGAACGACCGAATAAGGGGACGATATAATCGTGGAAAAAACAAAAAAGAAAACGCATTTGTACGAGTGGATAGAATCTATCACTATAGCGTTGCTGGTAATTACTGCTGTTTTCACGTTTTGTTTTCGCTTGGTGGACGTGGACGGGACGTCCATGCTCCCCACATTGCAACATGGGGAACGTTTGGTGTTATCCAGAATTCCGTACACCCCAACGCGCGGGGATATTGTGGTGGTTAGTCAAGGTGTTGACCGTGAACCGCTGATTAAACGGATTATCGCAGTGGCAGGTGACACTGTTCGCGTGGACGAAGAAACCGGAGAAGTTTTCTTGAACGGAGAAAAACTGAATGAAACGTACATCCACGTGCCGACAGCGCTCGAAAAAATGACTAAGGAAGTAACCGTTCCCGAAAACCAAGTGTTTGTAATGGGGGATAACCGTAGCAAAGGTCAGTCGTTGGATAGCCGCACGTTTGGCTGTGTTTTGGAAGAACAATTAGCGGGAAAAGTGGTATTTCGTTTGTTTCCGGCAAATCGTATGGGAGGATTATATGACGAATCTTGAATTTGATGCAGCGTGTCGTGCCGAAGGGGTATCGTTTTTGTGCGGCGTGGATGAAGCGGGTCGTGGTCCGCTGGCGGGTCCCGTTTTTGCGGCAGCCGTCATTTTTGACCCCGAGCGTGTTCCCGAAGGACTTAACGATTCCAAAAAACTTTCCGAAAAAAAACGGGAAAAACTGTTTGACGAAATTTGCGAACAAGCGCAGACGTTTAGCATTGCCAGTGCCTCGGTAGAAGAAATTGAAACTGTAAACATACTGCAAGCCACTTTTTTGGCAATGAAACGCGCGGTGGATGGCTTGTCGGTTGTCCCCGGTCTTATTTTGGTAGACGGTAACAAAATACCGCAAGGATTGCCGTCGGATGCCCGCGCTGTCATTGGCGGCGATGCGTTGTCGGCAACGATTGGTGCCGCTTCCGTGCTGGCAAAAGTCAGCCGTGACCGCTATATGCTGGAATTGGACAAACAATATCCCGAATACGTTTTTTCAAAACACAAAGGCTACGGAACGGCATTGCATTATGAACGCCTTCGAGAACATGGTATTTCACCTGTACATCGCCGCAGTTTTTTGAAAAATTTCAAATAAGGGGTGCCAAACATGGCAGGTGTTTCCAAAGGAGCCGCCGGTGAAATATTGGCTGCTCGGTTTTTACGCGACGCAGGTTGTCAAATTCTTGCCGCCAATTTTCGCACGCGGTTTGGCGAAATTGACATTATTGCCGCAAACGATGAATATATTGTCTTTGTGGAAGTGAAGAGCCGTGCCGAAGATGCACGGTATATGCCCAGGGAAGCGGTAACCGCTGACAAACAACGGCGCATTATCAAAACGGCACTATTATACATTCGCCGTTATCCCGATTCGCGGCAAATGCGCTTTGATGTTATTGAAATTGTTACTGCAAAAAATCATCCCATGAAAGCATTGCATATCCACCATATTCCAAACGCCTATGGAGGATAATTCATGCGCTTTTTTGATTTGCATTGCGATACGTTGTACGAAATGTATTCTCAAAACTGTTCGTTATATCAAAACAACTTACATATTGATTTGCAAAAAGGCAGTCGCTTTTCGCCATGGTTTCAGGTGTTCGCCATATGGATACCCGACACTTTACAAGGTGAAAAGGCACTGTCTTTTTTTCAAAATGTATGGTGTTATGCAAAAGAACAAGAAAAGAAATACACGAAATATATTTCGTTTGTTAACAACAAAGAAGAATCGCAAAAAGCTGTGCGCGAGGGAAAATGCGCGGCGATACTTGCCGTAGAAGGCGGCTCTTTGTTGGCGAGCAAGCCAGAAACGATGGCTCAATTAGCATTGCAAGGTGTCAAGGTTATCACCTTGACATGGAATGGAAGTAATGAGTTGGGAAACGGTTGTTTGTCAAACCTTAAAGGCGGATTAACAACGCTTGGAAAAGAAGTTGTGCGCAACATGGCAAGACACGGACTGGTTGTGGACGTTTCGCATTTGAACGAAGCGGGATTTTGGGATGTGGCAGAAATGGTGGATAAACCTTTTATTGCCACTCATTCCGTGTCGGCAACAGTCAACAAACACCCACGCAATTTAAGCGACAGCCAATTTGCGCAAATTCGTGATAGCGGTGGGGTAGTGGGAATCAATTTTTGTTCTGACCAGTTGGGCCGTTTGGATTTTGAAACGATATATCGGCATATCAATCATTTTTGTGAATGCGATGGCGAAAACATCGTTGCCATCGGAACCGATTTTGACGGAACCACGCTAACACCCCCTTGGAATAACATGGGGGTAATGGAACAATTATCAGAATTTTTAATTAAAAAAGGTTTTTCATCGGTGATGACGGATAAACTGTTTTTCAAAAATGCGAAGTCGGAGGCCAAGCGGTCTTAGGAAGACAAGACCTGATAACAACTCCTTGG
>JAZNRV010000107.1:0-13477 GCA_045590855.1 Acutalibacteraceae bacterium
GCTGCCGTAACCGTCACTTCGCAAGTATCGGTAACGCCTTCTGCTACTGTGGCGGTAATGGTTACGGTACCGGGTTTGACACCGGTAACCACGCCGTTTGCAACGGTAGCAATGGTGTTATCGGACGAAGTCCAGTCAATGGTTTGGCCGGAGGGGGTTACCTCTGTATTCAACGTGACGGTTTTGTCTTCTTCCACCGTGGTATTGTCCTCGACAATATTAATGGTGGGGGCAACATTGGTTTCTGTCAGTTCACCATAATAGAAATCATCAACGAGAACCGTAGCAGCACCGCTGAAGTACAAGGAAACAACATAATCCACGTTGCCGCCAAGAAGAGTAACCTGTGCGGTACAGGTTTTCCAACCGTCTTCTCCGGGAGTCGTTTGCATATCTGTTATCTGTGCATTGGCAGGATTGGAAACTTTAACCCCGGCTGTTGCACCCTCGCCTTTGTAGCGGAACGAGATTTTAATTTTCGAATTACTTGTTGTGATAATACTGCCCGAAAGACGACCCAGTCGGAGGGGAACGGTAAATTCTTGGGTCCCCAAATTGGACAATTGCCAAGCGCCATTGTTCAGCGACATTGTCATGCCATTTGTCAAGGCACTGTCAAACACATGGCTGCCGTTAACAACAGCATACGGCAACGCCGTACCATCGGAGCCGGGCATCATATTCATACCGGGAGTATATTCGATAAGTTCAAAATCATCGTAATACAAAGCGCCGCTCGTGGCATAGCACGGATAGAAGTTGACTTTGGCTTTATCCCAAGAAGTCAACGCCGCCAACGTAGCAGACGGCTTAAAGGGAGCACATTGATATTGTATCCAACCCTTATCCGTTCCCACGTTTTGGTTTGCCTCTTCGGTAGTGGAAATGGCAGGAGTAAACATGGCAAAAGAATAGGTGTCGTTAAGTGCATAAAGTCTTGCCATACCGCCTTTTGCTTTAAAGCGGAAAACATACCATTTATTGACATCAAGCGCATGTTCAAGTTGTAAGTCGGCCGGAAGCTTGCAAGATTCCGTTACATAGAATGCGTTTGAGCCGTCAAATCCTTGACCGCTTACTATGTTGCTACCTGTCCATTCGGTGTCCTCTAGGTCACCGTTGGTGATGAGGTTTTGTCCCGCTGTACTTGCTGCTGCCGGCAATATCAAACCGGAAATGCAACAAGAAACCAGCAATGCTACCGCAAGGAAGCACGCCAAAACCCGATTGAGTGTTTTTCTCATACTCGTTTCTCCTTTCTGCATCACAAAACCGCGTTACCCTCTTTCTCAATAAAAAGAGGCAGTACCACACTTTTTATAGACACTATTATTATAACCTATTGGTCGTCTTTTGTAAAGGTCTTTTTTTGTGAATTTCCTATTATTTTTTAAGTGATTTCGTGGTTTTTTTGGTAAAAGCTCTGTCAAACGTTTGACCGAACGGGAATGAAAATTTTTCAGAAACCAATTTAAAGACCCCTCCATTTCTTATTTTTTTGTATAAAACCAAAATCCCATTCGTAGGGAACGGATTTATCCGTTCCGTGTATTGCTCAAAACCGCACAAACCAACCCCGCGAAGCCTCCCTTGTGTAACGGCAGCAGCAACACCAGTGCCGTTATCAAGAAAAGCGGAACGCTCACACTCACACCCACCGCGAGCGAAACGGCACGTCCCGCTCCTGCCGCGCCGATACCCGCGCGGGTGTACCATACAAAAACCCTCTTACCGAATTTTTTGCAAAACCTTGACAAGCGGGTAAATGAGTATCCCACCGCACAAATTACTGATGCCGTGGGTAATATCAAACGGGATTCCCGTCATCAACCACATCAGCGTTCTCTGAAAATCGTACCCGTAAAACAACGCTTGAACGGGGGCGTACAACACACCGTACAAAAACCCGTGTGCCGCGCACACCGCCACGTAAACAAACGGTGCCACTTTGGGCGACAATTTGCGCGGCAACAGTATCACTGCGCCCCACAAAACAGCCCAAATATACAAATACGAAAACCACCACGTGGCAAACCCGCCAAACAGCCCCGCCAAAAACACAAAAATATAAATCGGGAACAACGCCTTTTGGCGGTACACCACCGTGACAGCCACAATAAACACGCCGATTAAATGGAAGTTCGGCAACACTTCCATCAACCACTTGGAGGCGTACATCAGCGCACCGAGCATGCCAAACACGGCAATTTCTTTAACGTTCAGTTTCACGATTTATCCGCCTTGAACATATAGGTCGTATCGGGCGCAATGGTGGTGGTGTCTACCCCCGCCATGGCATACTCGCCGTTTTCATAAAACGCCCAGTATTTACCGTCTTTGTTGTAATCCAGCGTCACACCGTTTACGGTTTTGACGTACAAACCGTACTGACTTTCGTCACCGGCAATCAAACCCAGTTCCAACAACGCATCACCAACGGTGGTTTTGTCGGTGTGAATTTCAAACGTCGTGGTTTTGCCGTTTGCATCCACCACACAAAAATCAAACACGGTTGCCCCTTCCCCGCGCACCACTTTGGCATCGGTTGCCACCGTCGTGGTCGTGTTGGTACCGGTGATTTCTTTTTGTCCGCATCCGCTCATTGTCAGTGCCATAGCCGCAATCAGCACCACACAAAGGAGCACAGACAAACGTTTTAACAGTCTTGTCTTTTTCATGAGAATCTCTCCTTTATTTTGTTGTTTTTCTCTTCATCGGCGCTCGCGATGGTAAACGAGAAAACAGCGACTCAAAAAATATTTCGACTCAGCACCGGTTGTTTCGCCTTCTCAGAGTTTTTCTCCAATGGCGTGTCTTCGTTTGCGGCAGGCTGGCGAAAGCCTAACGAATAGAAACAACCGCTTTCCATGCTTCACGGCGACGGGCTCGTACAGGATTCTCACCTGTTTCCTTTTCAAGTCGCACTCATTATAACAAACCTGCCCGTCGTTTGCAACCGCATCACACCAAAATTGAATAAACACCGTAGGGGCGACGTCCCCAACGCCCCATTTTGGCGATATATGGCTTCGCCATTCGATATATTTGCCTTTCGGCAAATGCGATATAATTTCCCTACGGTCAATTGCGATATGACATCCATCCCTTATCGCCCGCAGGGCATATCGCGTGCTTGCACATATCGCACGCCATCGGCGTATATCGCCCATCCCGCAAGGGATGGATATCGCGGCGTTGTGCCGTTACGGCACAACGCACAAGCCTGTCCGCACACCTTCTCCCTTTTCTCATATACTGAAAAAAGAGGGAGGTGAAACAAATGACCTGTTGTCAAAATAATTGCTCGTACGCGGCTGTCATTCTCGGCATTTTGGCGGGTGTGGCGGTCGGCGTGTTGTACGCGCTGGGCTTTGTCACCGTTGGTGTGCTGTTGTGGGCATACCTCACGCTGGGTGCCGCTTCTGTGCTGCTGTCCCCCATTTATGCCGCACTGTCACCGTGTTTTTGCATCTACCGCAGCGTGTTCCTTGTGGGCGCATTCGGCGCGATTGTTGCCGCCGCTGTGGCGTTTTTCACGCTCGGCATTGCCCCGCTCGCACTGTTTGCCGTCATCCTCGGCATTGCCACACTGTTTGCCGTGCTCACCCTTATCACCGCCGTGTGCATCACCGCATGCAACTGCCGTAACGGCTAATCCAAATCCCCAAAGCGACCCCCTCGTGTGAGGGGGTCGTTGACTTTTTGCCTCCACCGCGTGTATACTAAATTAAGAGAGGTGATGCACGATGAAAAAATCCATTTCGTTACTGTTGGCGACGGTACTTTTTTGTACGTTACTGTGTTCGTGCGGCAACTACACCGCCGCCCCCACCGCCATTGTACTGAGCGATAACGGCATTACCGTCAACGGCGCGCCCGTCTCGTCCCAAAAACACGCTGCCGTGTACACGGCAAACGATATTGTGTATTACGAGCAAGGTCACGATTTCACCTATGGCGAAGGCAGCGAAAGCGATGCCCACTCTGCCGAGGAAGCGGCAAAACACACCGTCGTGCACATCACCAAAGCGGGCACGTACCGTGTAAGCGGCACACTTTCGGCAGGTCAAATCGCGGTGGACTTGGGCGACGATGCCGACGACAGACCGTCGCAAGTTGTCACCTTGATTTTAGATAACGTCAATCTCACGTGTACCGTCGCACCCGCCATTATTTTTTACGAAGTATACGAGTGCAGTGACGATGACCAAGACACCGCCACCGTCAACACCAAAGCGGCGGGTGCCAACCTTGTCCTTGCCGACGGCTCGGTCAACACGGTAAACGGCTCGTACGTCGCCAAAATCTACAAACCCCGCACAAGCAACGACAAACTCCACAAATACGACGGCGCCGTCTATTCCAAAATGAGCATGAACATAAGCGGCGAAGGTGTGCTCACCATCAACGCTCAAAACGAGGGACTCGGCTCGGAACGGCACCTCACTCTAAACGGCGGCACTGTTAACATTGTTTCGGAAAACGATGGTATCAACACCAACGAAGACGGCGTTTCGGTCACCACCATAAACGGCGGCACGCTCAATATTGCGGTCACCCCTAAAGCTGTCGAGGGTGACGGCATTGACTCCAACGGTTGGTTGGTGGTAAACGGCGGTACGGTAAACGCCTTCGCTTGCGGCAAAAGTGCCGATGCGGGCATCGACTCGGATAACGGCATTTACCTAAACGGCGGCACTATCGTTGCCACAGGCAACATGCTCGACCGCCTTGCCGACGGTGAGCAAACCTTTGCCGTGTTCTCGTTTGCCGAATCTCAGCCCGCCGACACGGTATACACCGTCAAAAACGAACGGGGTGAAACGGTGCTTTCCACCACCCCCGCCAACAACTTTACCTATTTGGTGGTCTCCTCGGCCGACCTGAAAGCGGGAACCTACACGCTGTTCCGTGGCGATGTCGCCTTGTCGGTCACGTCAACCGCCAACGGTGGCGGGCAACGTCCGCCCCAAGAAGGCATGACACCGTCAAACGGCAACGAACCTCCGCAAAAACCGGAGGGCGGTTTTGGCGAACGACCCGATTTTAGCGACGAAACCCCGCCCGAAAAACCGCAAGACGGCAACTTCGGCTCAAAGTTCCCCGCCAAAAATACCGATACCACCTATGCCACCACGTTCACCCTTACCGACGGTGCCAACTATTTCTCCGTCGCCAAAGATTAATGAGAGATTGTTTTGTTGGCTTACAAAAACCCATTGAAAACAATAAAATGTAAAAAACACGGATTTAAAGTGAAATTATTTCAAACCTCGTTTCACGAACATATTATCCGTGGGCGTGAGGATTATGAGGAAATTGTAAAATACATCTGCGAAAACCCTCTCCGTTGGCGCGACGACGAGTTATACGCAGAACAACAAAAAAGAGACTGTTTACAACGCCACGTGCCGTTAAGGAAGTTTTTCCTTAACGGTACGTGGCGAAGCAGTCTCTTTTTCTTCTTATAACACCCCACACGCAATGAGCGCAAACAAAATCGCGCCCAGCGCAATACGGTAAACCCCAAACGGTTTGAAATCGCGTTTTTTGATAAACTCCATCAAAAACCGAATCACCAGCACGGAAACCGCAAACGACACCACCATACCGATGGCTAAAAGCAAACTTTCCTCGGCGTTAAACCGCTGCTCATCAACCAGCAGGTATTTCACCACTTTCAGACCGCTTGCCCCCGCCATGGCGGGAATCGCCATAAAGAACGAAAATTCCGCCGCCACGGTACGCGAACAACCTAGTAGCACCGCGCCCAAAATGGTGGCTCCCGAACGGGATGTGCCGGGAATAAGTGCCAAGGCTTGAAAACAACCCATGAGCAACGCGGTTTTAAAGTTCATGTCATTCGCGCTTTGAATGGTGGGTGTATGTCCTCGGTTTTCCATCCACAAAAACCCTACACCGTACACAATCAGCGTGGTAGCAATCACCCACGGTGCCGAAAGTGTCGTGTCGATAATATCGTCCAGCGGCAACCCGATAAGCGCGGCGGGAACGCTGGCTACCAGCACTTTGCCCCACAGCGACCACGTGTCTTTGCGCTCGACCACCGTTTTTTTGGGAGAAAACGGATTGAGTTTGTGAAAATACAACACCACAACCGCCAAAATCGAGCCGAGTTGTATCAGTACTTTAAACAAATCAAACCATTCTTTGGATTGGTTAAACGGTAAAAACTCGTTGACTAAAATCAAATGACCGGTACTGCTGATCGGCAACCATTCGGTAATGCCTTGCACAATACCTTGTAAAAGCGCTTTGAGAATATCCCACACGCCATATCACCTCGTTTAGATGTCGATTTCGCCGAGCATGTCACGCAATAAAATGAGTTCATCGGGAGTCAGCGTAACACCTTTGCCCATTTTGGTGCGTTCGGGTGCCCAATCGCGAATATCGTATTTGGGGTCGCGGTCGTTCCAACGAATCAAATTCAGTTCCTTGCGCCAACCCGTCGGGGATTCCGACAACACGCCCAATTCTTTTACAATTTCATACTTCAGTTCTGCCATCGTAGTTTCTCCTTTGCTTGTTGAATATACTGTATGCCGTATCGGTACGACATTAGAACAACCATTGCTCCATGGTTTTTTTGGGTGCTTCGGCGGGAACTTCTTCCGCTTCGACCTCCACTGCCAATTCCTTGCATACCGCACGACCAAGCGTTTGCAACCGTTCCAAGCGCTCCTCGGCATGAGTGGCGGCGGCAGCCAGTTCGCTTTTTTCCTTCCACAACGCAGCCACTGCTTGTTGCAGTTCTTCCGTTTGTAAGGTGAGCGCGGTTTTTTCTTGTTCCAAAGCATCACAACGTTGTTCCAACGCCGCAATTTGCACATTTTCGTCCGCGGCGGCTTTGGCTTCGTCCAACTGTTGTAACAGTTCGGCATTTTTTGCTTGTTCTTCTGCTACTTGCTGCGAAAGAACAGCCATTTGGTTTTCCAGTTCTTCGCGCACAGTTTGCTGTTCGCGGCGCAGTTCGTCTATGTAAGTAAGCACATCACTTTTGCGAAAGCCGCGAAATTCCGTTTCAAAAACTCGACACTCGTCCATGGGTACACTCTCCCTTCGTGGCATCTGCGACTTATTTTACCACGCTCTTTCAAAAAACGCAAGTTTTTGTTTCGCACAGTTTTGCTTCCAAAAACATTCGTTTTTCCCCACCCACACGAAAACGGCGCGTTTTTTACAAACCGCGCCGTTTTCCGCATTCCGTTTAGATGTTGCGATACTGGTCTTTTTGGTTTTGGTTATTCTGGTTGTTTTGCTTGTTTTGGTTGTTTTGATTGTTTTGGTTGTTTTGCTTGTTCTGGTTGTTTTGATTGTTTTGATTGTTTTGATTGTTTTGCATCAGAAGATATCCTCCCTAATGGTAATTGTCGGTGCTTTTCAACTGAGAAGCACCGACAATAGTGTTACACCAAAAGGTGAAGATTATACTTGTTTTTGAATAAATTCTTTGAGCAGGGCAAGACTCGCTTTTTGTGCCGCTATTTGCTTGTCGGAATAGGTTTTTTCATTCACGGCGCGCACACCGCACACCATCGACGTGGGAAACATTCCCACTTTATCGGCACTGACAAATACTTCCTTTTTCAAAAAATCGGCATTTTTCCAATTCCAATAGGTACCGTCGTCGCTCAAATCAGGCGCGACAACGTCGAGCTTTTCAAAAAACGTCACACCGTCTTTCATGGCGGGGCACACCGTTTGCGTGTAATACGCGGGGTCAAACAAAAACAAATGCACGTCTTTTGCCGCCAAATGCCCCAAGATAGATTGATGATTCACCGTTTGCGATTGCAGCGGTTGCCCTGCGGAAATCTCCAACAGTTGCACCGTCACCATCACCTTGCCGTCGTCGTTTACGTCAACGGCAAGGGCGGCAAACTCTTCTTCCAATGTTGCCACCACGTCGGGCGACACCGGTTTTGGCGAAACCATACAAATAAGATAATCGGGGCGTACCCGCGTTGCAGAATGTATAATCAGCCCCGCGACAATCGCCACCGTCAGCGCAACCCCCAACACTTTCCACTTGTGATGGTACCAAAAATCTTCCCATCGGCTTCTTTTTGTCGGCGGTGTCGCAAACGAACGATATTCCAACTCCTCCTTGGGAACCCCTACCAAATAGCGTTCTCGTGCCATAGTTATCGATTATCCACCTTAATACAACCTTTAACGATTACCAGTATAATATTAAAATCATCGTCCACCACTAACAAATCGGCGTTTTTGCCCACCGCAATCGAGCCGGTTTCACCGTCCACGCGAATGGCGCGTGCGGGATTGATGGTGGCGGATTTGACCGCTTGTTTTGTCGGAATACCAAACGAAATCACGTTTTTGAGTTCCTCGTACACGTTGGACGTAGAAGCGGCAATGGTCCCGTCGGCAAGCAACGCTTTGCCGTCTTTGACATACACCGTTTGACCGCCCAAATCGTATTCGCCGTCCACATGTCCCGCGGCGCACATGGAATCGCTGATAATCACACTGTTATCTTCTCCCAGTTGCGAAAATGCTATACGCAATGCCGCCGGATGAATATGGAAACCATCGCAAATGAGTTCGGCGCGCACGCCGTATTCGCGGGTTTTGTCAAACACCGCGCCCACCACACCGGGAGACCGATGCGTCAGTCCGCTTTGCGCATTGTACAAATGCGTCACGTGGCGCACACCCCATTCGATAGCGGCACACGCTTCGTCGTACCCGGCGGCCGTGTGCGCAATCGAAACCGGGCAAATCGGTTGCACTTCTTTGACAAACTGCTCGGCACCGTCACATTCGGGGGCAATATCCACCACTTTGATAACACCGCCGCAGTCGTTATATAACCGCAAAAACTCTTCCTTGTCAGGGTTGCGCACGTATGCCCCGTTTTGCGCGCCTTTTTTGGACATCGCAATGTACGGACCTTCCATGTTTACCCCATGAATGTAGGCACCACCCACCGTTTGTTTGCACGCGGCAACGTTGGCAAAAATTTTGCTCAGTTCTTCTGCCGACAATGTCATGGACGTCGGGCAAAACGAAGTTACCCCGCGTTTTACCAAACATTGCGACATCGCTTCCAAGGCCTCGGGCGTGGCTTCACCCGTATCGCGACCCGCACAACCGTGGATGTGCATGTCAATCAATCCCGGCAACACGGTATACCCCGTAAGGTCAAGCACTTCGTCGGCACAAGCCGTATCGTCAACGGCAACGATTTTTTCACCGTTTATCGTAATGTTCTTTTGAACAATCTCAAATTCTTCGTCAAAAATTTTCGCGTTTTTTAATAACATTATTTTCTCCTTTGTTACAATAACCATTCAATTATGTCAGACGTTTGGTACGCGGGCACCGTCAAAATATATTGCAAAGACGGAAAACACCCTTTTGGCGCAAATTGTTTTCTCAGTTTCATGCGTTATTCCCCTTGGGTGGTGGTGACCGCTTGGGCAGGTACGTCACTTTCTGTCGGCACGTTACTGACGTAAAGCGTCACCGTGTCACCCACCGTAATCGGTGCGCCCGCGGCGGGAACACTGCGTTCCACTTCTCCCTTTGCGTAATCGCTTTTTTGCAATAACAAACTTTGTTCGGCAACCTCATACCCCAATGCTTCAAGGTAAAGGCGCGCGTGTTCTTCTTTCCAACCCGCCAAATTCGGCATTTTGCCTTGTGCAGGACCCGCACTGACGATTACCGAAATCACCGTACCGCGGTCGGCTTTTTCATCCGCTGCGGGCAATTGCGACAAAACGGTATTTTTGGCGGCACTGTCGCTGTACTCATACCCCTTGATAACCACTTTCATGGAACCGGCAAGCACTTTTTTCTGCACCGCATGCACGTCTTTGCCCACCAAATTTTCCACCGTGAACCGCACGTCTTCGGTTGCCGTGGTGGTGGTCGATGCGGTGGAACTGTTAAAGGTAAGTTGCCCGTTTGTCGTTGTGTTTTGCGCCCCTTGCGGCAACGAATTAAGGCCGCTGAGCGCCACCACCATCACAATCACCAACACCAACAACGCCACGCCAAAAATCAACCATAACGAACCGCGTCGGCTCATCGGCTCACGCGCGGGTTTGTCGATTTGTTTTTCTTCTTCAATCAATGCCGCCACAGCGGGGGTAGCGGTCAGTTCGTCCAGCAGTTGTTGCATTGACTTGGTCCGCCGTTCGGCAGAAATGCGAAGCGCGCGGTAAAGACTTTCCCGCACGTGCGCGGGCATGGCTTTTGCCACATCGGACGGCAAAAACAATTCTTCACCTTTTTTGGTACGATGAGGCGCGTCTGTCGGTGTGGCACCCGTAAGCGCAAACAACATGGTTGCCGCCACACCGTACACGTCGGCAGCGGCGGTGCACTCGGCTTTCTTTTCATATTGTTCGGGCGCGGCATACCCCGCCAAAATATACGGTTTACACTCGGTGTTCACCGTGCGGGTTTCGGGAATGGCAAAGTTTTTAATGCGCAAATTCCCCTCGCTGTCCACCAGCACGTTTTTGGGACTGATACCCAAATGTAACACACCGCAGGAATGAATGGTGGACAACGCCGAAAGCAACGGCAAAAAGAGTCGCCGCACTTCGTCAAACGGCAATCGCCCGTCTTTTTTCGCCACGTATTTTTCAAGGCTTAATCCTTCGCAATATTCGCTGACACTGTATGCGGTGCCGTTTTCTTCAAAAATATCAAACGACGGCACCACCACCAACACGTCACGCAGCCGCGCCACCGCGCGTGCCACGGCCAAAAACTTGGTTTTGTAGGTTTGCAGGGCAATCTCGTGCCCCCCCACCGGGGTAACCACCCCGTTTTCCGTGCGCTCGCAAATGCCGCTTGGGAAAAACTCCCGCACCGTCACCACGCTGCCGTCGGTTTGGTCGCAGGCAATATATACCGCGCTGTCCCCACCGATTTCCAGCACACGACCCAGCAAATAGCGATTGTTAAGAACCGTGCGCACTTGCAAATATTCCGCAGGATTCACACCCCCCGCAGGATACCCGCAATGTTCGCAGACGGACACACCTTTTTCCAAAGGTTGCATGCAACCCATACATCTTGTAGCCATACTTTTTATCATCCTAACGATTGTTTTAGTTTGAGTTGGCGAATATCCTTGCCCACACACACCAAGGGTTGGAACGTCCCCGTCACGCGCGAGGCAATTTGTTCGCCGTACCGTTCGGTCAATTCTTTTTGATTCAAATTGGTGCTGATAATGGTGGGTTTTTCCGCCATCATGCGCCCGTTAATGATGTTGTACAACGCCGAGGTGTAAAACGAACTGGCAAATTCCGTGCCGACATCGTCCAAAATCAGCAAATCACACGCGAGCAACACGTCTTCGGTGCCGGTATCGGCGCGCCCGAAATGGTCTTTTTCCATGCGGTGCAACAACTGCTGTACCGGTCCGTACACCACCGAATACCCGCGCGACAGCACTTCGCCCGCAATGGCAAGCGACAAATGCGTTTTGCCCACACCCGTGGGGCCGCGCAACAACAAACTGACATCGCGCCCGTCAAAACCCTTGGCGTACGCTTTGCAATATTCCATCACTTCCCGCATGCGTGCTCGCGGCGAAATCCCGGTCCGTGAGTCGGGTTGCGAGGAATAATACTCCAACGACATATCGTCAAACGACGTCGGACGCATGGCAGACAATTCCGACAATTCCAAGCACGATAATTCGCGCAATAACTGTTCCAAACACGCGCAACGCTTGCCGTTTACAAACCCCGTATCTTCACACACCTTGCAAGTGTATTGCGGTTCAAAATTGCCGGCATCCACCCCGTGGTCTTTGAGCAACATGGCAAGTTCCACTTGCAACGCCAAGTTTTCGGTTTTGATTTTTTCGACTTCTTGTTCAATGTTTCCCCCGCGCAAAATGGCGGTGACCACCTTGCCGGAAGACTGCGCCATTTTGGCTTCGATTTCGCGCACTTTGGGCAATGCGGCACACGTTTGTTCGTGCAACGCTGCGGCGCGGGTAGCCGCCCCACTGCGCCTTGTTTCCAACGTTTCCATGGCTTTTTGATAAATTTCACGACTGTACAAACGGCTCACCCCTTTTTCTTCTTATATACAGGAATATATTGCTCGACCATGTCTTCGTATTCTTGATTTTCTTCTGATTTTGCCGCGCTTTTCTTGGCACCGCTTTGCAAGGATTTGAGTTGGTCAAGCGTGGTTATTTCTTGTGCGCGCCAGTTGTCAAGCACCTTGTCCATGTACTTGGCTTGGAACGCGCCGGTCTTGTCCACACAAATGGCATACGCTTCCAAAATCAGCGCATCCTCCACTTGCCATTGGTACACCCATTTTTCTGCCGTGCGCACGGCAAACGCGCCGGAAATCGGCCGTGTCAGCGAACACACCGTTTGCACCTTGGCGGCAGCGGCGGCGCACCGTTCCAGAAAACACAAATGTTCCTCGGCGGCAGACATGGTCACAATCCCCTGGTCTGCCCAGTCGAGTGCCACTTTTTCAATATACCGCATGGTAAAACGATTCGCTTGCGCGGCATATTCCACCACCATCATAATCACCGCAGCGGGCAACCCCGCGGTCTCGTACAAATATAACAATGTTTCCGCATCACCATTTGCCAGCGGACGTCCCAATCTGGCACTGACCGCTTCGAGCAAATACGAAAACTCCTTGTTTGTTTTTTGTTTTTTGAGCACTTCCGTCATTTGCGGTTTGACCGCCGCCGGACGCGCCACGGGTTTTGGCAACACTTCGGTCGGTTTTTCTTCTTTGACGGGGACTAGGGCAGGTTGGTCGTCGTTTTCGGGCAACAGCACACCTGCGGCAACCCAATACTGCAACGCATCCGCGCAATCGGGAGCCGAAACCCCCACCGCTTTGGCACACGCCTCGGCATCAAACTCGCCGCCGTTGCGGGAAAGCCACAACAACACTTTCAGTTGCACCGAACCCGCCAAACGCAAGTGACGGTCGACAATATCTTTGGGCAGCACAAACACCCGTTTTAATTGCGATGCTTTGAATCGGTAATCTGCCATGGTTTTCCCTCCTTTTAACGCTAGTAAGACAAGATACATTATACACACGATTCGACACAAAAGGCAAGGCCTTTTTTCTTTTTTTAACGTTTGGTTAAAAAATCAGTTGCTTTTTGTATAAAAATATGCTATTCTACGAAAGTAGAGCAAAGGAGGTGCTTTGAACATGGCTTACAAAATCAACGAATCTTGCATTTCTTGCGGCGCTTGTGCCGAAGGTTGCCCCACAGAAGCGATTTCGGAAGGCGACGGCATCTATGTCATCAATGCAGAAACCTGCATCGATTGCGGCGCTTGTGCTGATGTTTGCCCCGTGGGCGCACCCGAGGCCGAATAATCTCACATCCCAAAAAAGCCGAAGGCGGATCGTAGGCATGTCGTTCTGGGAGCCAAGGAGTTGGTATCAGGTCTTGTCTTCCTAAGAC
>JAZNRV010000108.1:0-3068 GCA_045590855.1 Acutalibacteraceae bacterium
GTTGTTTTACCGGCGTCGGGGTGCGAAATAATGGCAAATGTACGCCGCTTTTCAATATCTTTTACGAATTGTGCCACGAACAATATCCTCCAAACAGTAATCTATACAGTATTGTATCGGTTTTCAATAAAATAATCAAGACCTTTTCGCAATCGCTGTTAACAAAACCTCTTTTTCGTTCGCCAAACGCCCGTCTATCACCTCGTTTAGCACCCATTGTAGCTGCTCTTCAACCGCTTTCCCATGAAAACCTAACGACAAAATATCGTCACCGTTTATTGTTAAATTACGCAGCGAAAAGCACTGTTGTTGTTCAATTACAGTATCTCGTATTCTCCAAAGATTAGAAAGTTCTTCCATTCTAGGTTCAAACAAGCACATGGCGTGTCCTTTGCAATCGCCTTCTTTGACCAATAACAGTTTATCGAACAACTCTTCTCCCAAACGATTCAGCCAACGCTTTACAACCGTTTCGGTTTGCTCGATAACGGTATCATGATACCGTATTAAAAGGCAAACATCGCTAATCGTTTTATTATCAAACCGTAACCGTTTTAGAATGTTTGTTGCCATGGCTTCACTGTGTTTGGCGTGCCCGAAAAAGTGTCCATTTCCTTTTTCGTCTTTGGTAAAACTCAATGGTTTACCAATATCGTGTAAAAGCAGTGTTAACCGTACTGTCAAATCCGGCACAGCGTGTTGTACGGCCGAGGTGGTGTGATTTAAGACATCGCGGTCATGGTACGGGCTGAATTGCCAAAAACCTTGACAAGCTTGTAGTTCCGGTAAAAACGAAAAGAAAACATCGGAATAATCTTCTAAAATTTTACCGATATCTCTGCCAACCAACATACGGCAAAGTTCGGCTTGTATACGTTCCGCCGAAACCGAGTTCAACAAAGGAGCGCATTGATGCAATGCTTGTGCGGTTTCGGCTTCGGGTGCAAAAGAGTATGTTGCCGCAAAGCGCAATCCTCTTAAAATCCGCAATGCATCCTCACAAAAACGTTCGTTTGCGTTGCCGACACAGCGTAACAGTCCTTTGCGCAAATCCTCGCATCCGCCAAATGGGTCTTGTATACCGCTGTTTGGATGATACGCCATGGCGTTGATGGTAAAATCGCGACGTGCCAAATCTTCTTTGAGTGTTTTTACAAAAACCACTTCATCGGGATGACGATGGTCCTTATATTCTCCATCGGTGCGAAACGTCGTAATTTCCACGGGTATTTTATTAACAAGAACGGTTATTGTGCCATGCTTTAACCCTGTTTCCAACACGCGATATTTCGAAAACACTTCCATCATTTCCTGCGGAGAGGCAGACGTGCAAATATCCCAATCGTGCGGTTCTAATCCCAACAACGCATCCCGTACGCATCCGCCTACCACGTACGCTTCATGATTATTTCGATTTAAACATTGTAACAATTCGGTCACTTCAAAAGGAATATTCACACTCTTCCCTCCTTTTTCTTGGCTTAATACTATTTATTATAACACAGTTGTAAATTATCGTAAAGACATTGAATTAAAAAGCGACTGATTTATTTTAAAACCAGTCGCTTTTACCTCGTCATGCCTTTCGTTGTTTAATCTTTTACGACGCAGCACTTATCAATGCCATAATACGCAAAACAATCCATCGCATGTTCATCGATTTGTTCTCCGCAAACCAAAATCGGAACAGCCGGCGGACAACTCACTGTAGGAACAGCGACAATGCGTCCAATGCATTCTTCCGACGGAAGTATCTGTGAATTCGAGAACAACGCTTTGCGTATTTCAAGTTTTTTCTCGCCAATCATTAATCGGGGACATTTTTTCTTAATTGGAGTTTTGGGGGTTATCTGACACAGTGCCTGCTCCAAACCATTTAATTCATTCGTATCCGTTTGGGCGGATAACATCAGCACCAAATAATCCGGGTCTGCGTATTCGGATTCGATTTTTTGCTCACGCAAAATATCAGCCAGTTGAGAACCGAAATAACCAAAAGATTTTGCCTCAATCGTTAATTTCAATGGTTCGTCACCATAAAGCGTATAACCATGTCGACAAAGACTTTTTTTCAACGCCTCATTTTTAGGTAAGCGTTCCTTCAACATTAAAGGATAATCCTTCAAATACTCATTTACCGCATCCAAAGATTGCAAAATCAGGTAAGACGGACTGGTAGAGCCAAAAATCATAAGCGCATTTTTTGCTTGTGCTCCTATGGCCGCATCCATCTTGTCAGAAAGGTGCAAATAAGCACCTCCTGTCAATACCGGCAAGGTTTTATGTGCAGAGTCACAACACATATCCGCACCTAAATCTATGGGATGCATGGATTTAGGGAGAAATCGCAAATAGGCTCCATGAGCATTATCCACTACCAAAAGAACATCGTGTCGATGGCAAACGTCGGCAAGTCCTTGGATATCCAACATCTTCCCCAAATAGTCCGGACTCGTTACATACACCGCAACAGGCTTTTCCTGGGCGTTTTGCAAATAATTGTCCAATTCCAAAGGTGTCAGTTCACAAGTTAAGTAACCCGAACTGTTTTTAGAATACAGCCACTCCACCTTAAAATCCAGCAACGCAGCTGCTGTAATAAACGTCTTGTGAGCATTTCTTGTTGCTGCAATCAATGGCTTTTGACCTTGTTGTTTGGCATAAAGCATTGCCAGATACAACATAGCTCGAATACACTGCGAAGACCCTTCTGTGGAATAGTATGTTTTGCAACCAAACAGCCGACTTGCGTTAACTTCACTTTGAGCGATAATGCCGTCTGCTTCATACAAACTATCCGCACCTTGGATTTCTGTAATGTCCCAATGCTCTATTCCAAGAATGGCTGCACCTTTATGACCGGGCATGTGCATTCTCAAAGGTTCTTTTGCCGTATATTCCCGAACAAAATCACAAATTGGTGTTTTCATCTTATTCACCTAAGGCACGGGCGACTGCCACCATAATAGCGCACTCCATACGCTTACGGAACAACTTACAGCCGGCTTCATACACACCCGTAACAGAACCCGTTGCGTGATAGGCATTGGCAGCGCAGCCGCCGGAGC
>JAZNRV010000109.1:0-2312 GCA_045590855.1 Acutalibacteraceae bacterium
TTTTACAACAACCAACGCATACAACTAAAAACAAAACTGACTCCCCTTGAGAAGAGAAGTCAGTATGTTGCTTAAAATTTAATTTCAACTACCATAAAGGCCTTTTTTGTACTGTCCGCACAAATTGGGGCAGTTCATTTCGCAAAGCATCCGTTTTTGTTATTTATTTGAGTATTGCTTTGTGGAAAACCTTTTTACCTTTACGGATTTTCACACCCGCTTTGAGTTGTTCAGCAGTAAAGGTGGTATCAATTGTTTCCACTTTCTTTTCGTCGGCATAAACCCCGCCTTGCAAGACCAAACGACGGGCTTCGCTTTTGGATTCGGTTAATTTGCAACGTACCAACAAATCTAAAATAGCGATGCTGTCATCCGTCAAATCATCAGCGGAAAGTTCCGTTGTCGGCATGTTGGAATCGTCACTGCCGCCGGCAAACAAAGCGCGAGAGGCTTCTCTCGCCTTTTCTGCTTCTTCTTTTCCGTGTACCAACATGGTCAATTCGTATGCCAAGATATCTTTAGCGCGGTTCAGTTCAGCACCTTCCCATTTTTCCATGGCGTCGATTTCTTCAAGCGGGATAAACGTAAGCATACGAATACATTTAAGCACATCGTCATCACCGACGTTGCGCCAATATTGATAAAACTCAAACGGAGACGTTTTGTTGGGGTCAAGCCAAACCGCACCGTTGGCGGTCTTGCCCATCTTTTTCCCTTCGGAATTCATCAGCAGCGTGATGGTCATAGCGTAGGCATCTTTGCCCAGTTTTTTACGAATTAGTTCCGTACCGCCTAACATGTTAGACCATTGGTCGTCACCGCCGAACTGCATGTTGCAATCGTATTCTTTGTACAAGTGATAAAAATCATACGATTGCATAATCATATAGTTAAATTCCAAAAACGATAACCCTTTTTCCATACGTTGCTTATAACATTCCGCACGCAACATATTGTTCACCGAAAAACAAGCGCCCACTTCGCGCAGCAAATCAACGTAATTGAGTTTTAACAACCAATCCGCGTTGTTAACAGCAATGGCACCGTTTTCTCCCTCAAAGTCAATAAACCGTTCCATTTGTCGTTTGAAACATTCACAGTTATGTTCAATGGTTTCCGGAGTCATCATGGAACGCATGTCCGTTCTGCCCGACGGGTCACCAATATAACCGGTACCGCCACCAAGCAAAACAACCGGTCGATTACCCGCCATTTGCAAACGTTTCATAAGACAAAGTGCCATAAAATGACCAACGTGTAATGAATCGGCTGTGGGGTCAAAGCCGATATAAAAACGGGCTTTACCGTTATTAATCAATTCACGAATTTCTTGTTCGTCTGTTACCTGCGCAATTAGTCCGCGGGCAACCAATTCTTCATAGATTTTCATTATTCCTACCTCACTTTGCTATACCAAACAGTATACTTCACTTTTGAGCACTTGTAAAGAGAGAAGTTGTATTTTTATGATTGGTTTTTTGATGAGTTCACTTTTTCCTCTTGATTATTTAGTGAATTTGCGTTATAATACTACAAACTGGTGCTTTTTGCAGTTTTTTACTATTGTTAATTTTCACAGAAAGGTGTGCCGTATATGATTCGTATTGACAACCATTTGGGAAGTATTGAAGTTTCTCAAGAGTATTTTTCCTATTTAATCGGTCATGCCGTATCGTCCTGCTACGGGGTTGCCGGTATGGTGAAAAGCGGAACGCGTCAAGGGCTGCGTTCGTTGTTTTCAAAACGTACATTTGCCGACGAAGGTATCCGCGTGCGCAGCGAAGGCGATAAATTAGTAGTGGATTTACACATTTGTGTTATCTATGGCATGAACATTGCCGAAATTTCCAAGAGCATTGTCAATAAGGTGCGCTACACCGTGGAAGAAGCGACCGGATTAGCCGTAAAAAAAGTCAATGTTTATGTTGACGGTATGAAAGCTGAATAACTGATGTAAGCGGTGCGGTTGCTTTGCACCGAAAGGAGTGCTTTTTTTGATTCAAGGTAGCATATTGCGCGATGCCATGATTTCGGCATCCAACGTTTTAGCCCGTCAAAAACAACAAGTCGATGAACTTAACATCTTTCCCGTCCCCGACGGCGATACCGGCACTAACATGTCCATGACATTATCTGCCGCCGCCAGGGAGTTATCTCGTTTATCCAACCCCACTGTCAGCGAAACAGCCGATACGGCGTCTGCCGCTCTTTTGCGCGGCGCACGCGGCAATTCCGGTGTTATTCTGTCGCTTTTGTTCCGTGGTTTTTCCAAAGGATTAAAAGGCAAAACCGAAGCCGATGGTGCTGACCTT
>JAZNRV010000110.1:0-5601 GCA_045590855.1 Acutalibacteraceae bacterium
ACTTTTCTTTAACTTGTTCAACATTTAATAATTCTGTATTATTAGAATTGAACTCAGATAAAGGATTACGTTTTTCATCACCATCTTTAAAATATTTATCGTAATTTAAACTTCTCTTATCACATGGAACACGATAGAAATTTCCCATATCAATTGCATTGCCGCACTCTTCGTTGTTGAGAAGTGTCTCATACATCTTTTCTCCATGGCGAATGCCGATGACTTTAATTGGGTTTTCTGCATGGAACAATTCTTTGACCGCTTGTGCAAGTACTTCGATTGTACAAGCCGGTGCTTTCTGAACCATGATGTCTCCGGAATCTGCATTTTGGAATGCAAATACCACTAGCTCCACGGCTTCTTCCAAACTCATAATAAAACGAGTCATGTTTGGGTCGGTAATCGTAATATCTTCACCACGGCGAATTTGGTCAATCCACAGCGGAATCACCGAACCGCGGCTGCACATAACGTTGCCGTAACGAGTGCAACAAATTTTGGTTTTTTCGGGGGGGACCGTACGTGATTTCGCCACAGAAACACGTTCTTCCAACGCTTTGGAGATACCCATGGCATTGATGGGATAAGCAGCCTTGTCGGTGGACAAGCACACAACGTTTTTGACACCGGCTTCAATCGCAGCAGTCAAAACGTTGTCTGTACCGATAACATTGGTGCGTACCGCTTCCATCGGGAAAAATTCGCAAGAGGGAACTTGTTTAAGAGCAGCAGCATGAAAAATATAATCCACACCGTGCATGGCGTATTTCACCGATGCCAAATCACGGACATCGCCGATGAAAAATTTGATTTTTTCTGCCACTTCCGGCATCTTAGATTGAAATTCATGGCGCATATCGTCTTGCTTTTTCTCGTCGCGAGAAAAAACACGAATTTCACCAATATCGGTTTTCAAAAAGCGGTTGAGCACAGCATTGCCAAACGAACCGGTACCACCGGTTATCATTAATGTTTTTCCGGTAAATTGAGACATTGCAATTTCCTCCGTTTACTTTATCTAAAAATTTATTATTGACAAGCCTTTTTGAGTTCTTGTTCCAACGAATCCATAAACATGTTGCGCGTAAAATGTTGTTCGTAATACTCACGAGCAATTTTCCCCAATTCATTACGGTTGGGATGTGCCAAAAATTCGCGAACAGCATTTGCCAAGCCTTCGGCATCTTCGGCAGGTCCGCAAAAACCGCAACCTGCATCCGATAAAACACGGTGTATCTCACCATTACCGGCAGCAACAATGGGTTTTCCGGCAGCCATGTACGTTTGTGCTTTGCCGGGCAACGTCATGGAAATGAACGGGTCTGCCGTTAAAGTGAGCAACATTGCATCGGCCTTGGCGTAATATTGTGGCATTTCTTCCATCGGTTTGCGGCCGTAAAAGATAACGTGTTGCAAACCTAATTCATGGGCGAGTTTTTTGGAATTTTCCAATTCCGAGCCGTCACCAATAATGTGCCAGCGCAACTGTTCATTATCTTCCAGTAATTTAGCGGCATGCAAAATGGTGGGAATACTTTGTGCCGTACCGATGTTACCCGCGAACATCAAATCGATGGTTTGGTCCGGTTGGTGCTCGGGCAGGGTGTCAAAACGATTATCGGCGTATTGAGGTAAGTATTCCACGGTGTCGGCACCAATATTAAATTTCTTTTCAAAATACTCCTCAAACATCCGGGAAGTAACCCAAATCCTGTCCGCTTTGCGGTACAGCCAGCCGGAAACCTTGCCAAAGATTTTATAAATCGGAGAGCGTTGGCTGATGCCACCGGCGGCAAGACTTGCCGGCCATAAATCCATGCAATACAAAACCGCTTTTTTCTTCCATTTTTTAGCATACACCATCGCGGCGTTTACCATCATAATGGGGGAGAGTTGGTTGGTATATACCACGTCGTACTCCTCTTTTAAGCGGCGAACATACCGTGTGGAAGAAATCGCAAAACTAAAATAATTGAGAAAACGGAACAGTACGTTTTGTCGCCGTCCAATGGTGAATGTCCTGGTAATACGCACACCGCCACGTTCTTGCGTTCGATTTTTCCCGTTTTTGTAGTCCTCGTAAATATACCCCATCGGATAATTGGGAACACCGGTTACCACATGAACGGTATGACCGCGGCGAACCAGTTCTTCACAAGTATCTTCCAAAACAAACGGTTCCGGCCAGTAATGTTGACAAATGACAAGTATTTTCATATTCTTTCTCATTTCTCGCGTGAATTGCACGGATTATTTAATCGCATTTGCTAACTCGGGGGTTTCTTCAACGGCATCGGCACGATGTTCCACAGCGTCGAGTGCCAAGTGTTCTAATTGTTCGATGGTTTCAAAACCCTCAACGCTTTCCTTAGTAAGCATAATGCGCAGCGTCATGAGAATAAGTTTGATATCCAACAACAATGAATAATTTTCAATATACATCATATCCAAGCGCAGTTTGTCATAGGGGGAAGTGTTATATTTCCCATAAATCTGCGCGTAACCGGTAAGACCGCCTTTAACTTTTGTTCTAAAAACAAATTCCGGAATTTTGTCGCCGTACTCTTGCATGTGTTCCACGCGTTCGGGGCGCGGACCGACAATGCTCATATCACCTTTGAGGATGTTAAGCAACTGCGGCAGTTCATCAATGCGCGTGGCACGTGTAAGACGTCCCACTTTGGTAATGCGCGGGTCGTGGCCGGTTGCAGGAATGGAATGTCCCTCTTTTTCCGCATCCACAATCATACTGCGGAATTTCAAAATATCAAACGTTTTGTTGTTAAAAGACACTCGCTTTTGTCGGTAAAAAACCGGACCGCCGTCTTCCAACTTGATGGCAAGTGCCACCAACAGCATAACAGGAGAGGCAATAACAACCAACAACAACGAAACGATTAAGTCAATGAGTCGTTTAATGATACGCTGTGTGGCAGAAAGTCCTTTTCCGCGTACCAGCAACAACGGCGTATCAAACAGATTGATGCTTGGAGCACCGCGCACGATAATATCGCTGATTTTCGGTGTCAAATAGGTGCGGATTTCGTTCTTGTAGCAAAATTTGAGAATATCGTTGCGCAAGTCAGCAGGAATATCGTTGATAACCACTGCGTCGTATTTGACAATTTGTTCGCAAATCTTTTCGAATCCCTCGTCAATCGAAATCAATTTCACAATACGATATTTGTCGGGACGGGTTTCCATTTTGAATTTCAACGTAACCGCTTTGTCTCTGCCAAATATCATAACCATATTTCGCGGTGCGTATAATCGGTGGTAGAGAGAAGTATATGTCACGGTACACGCAAGCGAGATAACAGCACCGATAAGCAAAGCAATAACAAGCGGCAGGGGGCTGATAACGGCATTAGCAACCAAACACAATTGCCAATAGGTAATAAAGTTGACAATGAACAAAGCAATCCATTGTGAAAGAAGAACTTCGGTAACACGCAAATGCCCGAATTTAAAGCCGTCAAAGCAGGCAAACAAAACAGCGGTTAACACACCGTAAACCCCTGTAAGAATATATTTCTCAATGCCTACATAAGCGGGGAACAAGGCGTCGGCATAGCCATGACGGCACACCAAATAATACACAAAAGCCAACAAAAACAGTTCCAACAAGCCTTCCGCGCTGCGAATGACACTTTTAATACCGGTTAAAGATTCCTTTTTTTTCATCATAATCCGTACCCATGCTTTCTGTTATAATTCCGTTAACGCTTTAAACGACAACAAACCTTATGGCACACTTTTTAAAAAACAAGGTGACATAAGGAAGAATTTACAATTGGTTACAGCTTTGTAACTATCTTATCATATAAGAAAGTATTTTTCAAGTGTTAAAAAGTATTTATCGACCTTTTTTGGCAAAAATGATTAAAATTGAAAAAACAAAATCGGCCGCATACAGCCGTAGAAAAATAGTATACCCACAAGACGCTTTGAGGCACAGAAAAAACCGTGGCGTGACAAAAATTGTGCACCACGGTTTTTCTTTTTTCAGTTTATATAGTTTTTAATGGCATCGGCCCAAATATCGTAACTCTCTTTTACAAGATGAACGCCGTCATTGCTGTGTTGGGGGTTGAGTGAACCCTCTTTTTGGTATACCGAAAACAAATCCACAAAAATCATTTTCTTTTCGTCACAAAGTTTTCTCAATTCTTTGTTGAACTCAACAATTGTTTGGTTTTGGCATATTTCTTTTTGTTTTTGTGTGGAAATGGGCAAAACACTTTGTACGTAGATAGTGGCATTAGGTACGGTCTCACGGAGTTTTTTTAGTAAATCCTTATATTCTTTCAAACGGGTAGTAACATTATAATCCCGCAAACCGTTAATACCGCCTAAAACAAAAACCTGTTCCGGAGACACGGCTGCTACGCTGCCAACTCTTTCGGTAATGTCCAATATCGAATCACCGGGTGTGGCGAGGTTGACAATTTTTTTGTGCGGAAAAAAAGTGCGAAAGTCGCTGTTGCGTGTGATGGAATCCCCAAAAAACACAATATCCGCGTCGTAATCCAGTTTTTCAAGACAATTAGTCCAACCGATTGCCGTTCGGTTGACAGTTGCTTCTGTGGTCGCCGAAGGAGGGGAGACCGGCTCTTTTAACCCCAATTTTATCAATAACTTTGTATCATAATCCGCACGAAAAAAGACAAATAAAAAAGCAAATAAAGTTAACGCTTCCACGATGGTCAACCATATTCCATAACATTTCCAGTGGCTAAAAGTTGCCGCTTTGTTTCCCGTTATATCCTGCGGGGGTTTCTTTTTGGTGCTAATCATTGGGGCATCCCTCCTTTGCAACAAAATAGGGAAAACTTACAAAACAAGAACTAAACTTCTTAAATTATACAACCGTAGTTCCTTTTTGTCAAGTGGTAAGAACTTTATAATGGGAATAATAGATAAGATGGGAGGAACCAAAGTGCTGATTTTTGATTTAAAAGTCGTTGGCAACCGTCTCTATACATTTCGAAAAGCAAAAGGGTTAACACAAGCGCAAGTGGCAGAAATGGCCGACTTATCTGACCGCGCCTATGCTGATATTGAACGCGGAGATACGGCTATGCGGATTAATACGTTTATGAAAATATGCAGAGCATTGCAAATCACGCCTAACGACGTGTTGTTGCAAAAAGAAAATGACTTTGTCACGGATAAAGAGATTTTTGAAAAAATTAATGATTGCAGTGCTTGTGAACGAGAAACCGCACTGCAACTGTTGAAGGTGTATATTAATTCATTGAAATGATTTTCAATCATAACCACCAGTAAACTGGTGGTTTGCACAACCCCTAGAAGGGGTTGATACCGGCTTAGCCCCTAAAAGGGGCACCGAACATTATTATCGCATCACACGCACTGCTACCCGTAAACGGGTAAGATGCTCGACTTTTTCTCGGCTCCCTCTGACGAGGGAGCTGGCGAGCGTAGCGAGACTGAGGGAGAGTTAATATCGACTACCCCTCCGCCTTTTGCCTACGGCAAAATCCACCTCCCCTGACAAGGGGAGGTTTTTCTCATGCTAAAGCTTTTTATCTTCCCCCAGTAGAACTGGGGGTTTATTTCCACGCCTAAAGGCACCAA
>JAZNRV010000111.1:0-7292 GCA_045590855.1 Acutalibacteraceae bacterium
CGGAGTTGTGATTTTAATATTGCTGTAACTACCCTTTACCAACTTAACGGGATGTCCCAACAGTTCAACCATTTGGCAATCGTCGGTAATTTCCTTTTGATTTTTTTCGCAATAATCCAACGCCTGTAAATACAATTCGCGTTCAAAAATTTGTGGTGTTTGCATATTCCACAATGTTTCACGCGGCAGAGTGCTTATCACAAAGCCGTTATGGTCTACTTGCTTAATAGTATCCTTGGTCGGTACTGCCGCGGCGGCAGCGCCGTGTTCTACTGCCATAGCAACGACACGCTCAATAATTTCGGAAGTAATCAGCGGCCGTGCTCCGTCGTGAACGGCAATATAAGTTGACGTACTCTCGCAAACTTGCACCCCACACCGCGCCGATTCCCTGCGGCTATCACCGCCGACAACCACGTGCGTTAATTTGGTGATATTTTGCGCCTGTGCTATTTTTTGGACTTTTTCAATATCTTCCTGCCGTACAACCACAACAATTTCATGTACGGCATCACACGCTTGAAAAGCAAGCAATGAATAAGCCAACAGCGGATTGCCGTGCAACGGCAGGAATTGCTTTGGGACACCCATACGGGTGGAGCTTCCCGCCGCCAAAATCACAGCAGAAACAGGCTCTTTTGCGGTTGTCATCTATTTTCACTCCTTTACATTAAAAAACATTATCCTACCATAAAACAAATTATATACCTTCCTATCAAAAAATGTCAACCGTCAGCCTAAACTCTTAAACATTTTCGATTGACAAAACGCATTTTTCGTTTTACAATTCATTCAAGCACTGAATTAATTGTTATTATGTGCTCTTTATACATCTTTGTGAAGGTTTTTCACAGAAAAAGTGCGCAATGACGACAAGCGTTTGTAAGCCACCGAAAGGAACTTTTTTATGACTTCTTTTCGCAACAATTCGGCAAAAGAAAAGGCCAGCAAAGTATTCTTTTGGACCTGCTTTACCATTTATGCCATTATCTCCATGACAAAAGGGGCTTATGCCGCCTCTATTGCTTCTATTGTTGGAGAAGGTTTGTTCAACAAATCTTCGGCCGGTATTATCAACGCCGGTTTTTACTTGTTTTACGGTATTGGGCAATTGCTTGGTATAAAAATCGTAGACAACGTATCCCCCACCAAGTTAGTAACCGTCACGCTGGTCGGCACGCTGGTCTCTACTATTGGTATGGCTGTTTCAACTAATTTCGTGATGTTACTTTGTTTTTGGAGTTTTTGCGGATTAATACAATTTTCTATTTGGCCTGCCATTGTTCGTATTCTTTCGGAATATTTGCTGATTACGCACCGCAACAAAGCCAACACCATTATTTCTTTTTCGTATTGCTTTGGCTCCTTCATCAACTATTTGACCGTTTCGATAATTTTGGCTGTATCGCGTTGGACAATGTTGTTTTGGGTAACTTCTCTCATTCTTCTGTTTTGCTTGTTTGCTTGGTTTTTTGTGTTGCGAAAAACCAAACAAGAAATTTCCGTCATTGTAGAGGAAAACAAAAATTTCAACGAACAACTGACACGGATAAAACGTTCCCCCGTCAACAGTTCCTCACATGGCTTTATGAAACTGTTGTTTGTCAGCGGTCTTTTGTTTTTGTTACTTCCCGCGTTATTCCGCACAGCGTTGGATGTAGGCGTTAAATCTTGGATTCCCACCATGATTGTGGAAAACTATTCCGTTTCCGCGGGATTTGCCAGTACGTTGACAACCATACTCGTGTTTATTAACGCGACCGGAGTTTTCTTGGTAGGTTTTTTGTACCCCCACAAAATCCAAAACGCGGTTTTGGGGTACGCTTTGTGCTTTTTAACCGCACTTCCCTTCTCGCTGTTGTTACTGTTAGTCGGCAGAATTGACGTTGCCATCGTCGTGTTTGCTTTAACCGTTATTACCACACTGATGTATTCTTGTCATCAGTTTATTAACATCATCATCCCTTCGTATTTTATTCCGTATCACAAAGCCGGAAGCGTGGCTTCGATTTTGAACGCCACCGCTTCGTTTGGCGCGGTATTTGCTAACATTGCCTTTGGCTTTTTGGCAGAGCATTACGGTTGGACGGTTACCATCGCTTCTTGGAGCGTGATAATTTTACTTTCCTTCGTGTTTTGCGTTGTTGCAACACCGTTTTGGAGAGCGTTTGTCAGTCAAAGAAACACTTTATCCAAAAAGAGGTAATCTTCGTGAACGATATTTGCTTGCTCGGCAAAAAAATCGGTACCATCGGTGACTTTGCTGCATTCTCCATCGATGCGGCAAAATGCAAAATTGAATTTTACGGTACCAAGGGCAGCATTTTTGCACAAGGTACCATTTCGCAGGTGGAGGGCGGCACCATCGAAGTGTTATGCTCCGATGATACCATCGGTTATGATGCCAGCCAAAACCGTGGCGAAGTGCAATCCATGGACATTCAAGTGGAATTTGGCAATATGTACACCAAAGAAATCACCTGTTTTGGCGAAGCGGTTTCCGGCAAACGCAAAGTGCCTATCACGGCGGCGGATGCCATTGCCTCGCAAAAGGTGGTAGAAGCCACTTACACGAGCAATCAAAGCAAAGCCTATCAACAACTGTAAATCGGTGGGGAGTGAAACTTTCACTCCCCGTTTTTCATTGTTGCGAGATTAAAAATTATTGACTTACAAGAAAATTATGATACACTATTTTAATAACAACAGTTATGAAAGGAAGATACCTATGAAAACAAACAAAACGATAAAATTGGTACAAAGTGCCGTTGTTTTTGCATTGGTGTTTACCGCAACGTGGTTCGTTGTTCCCTCCCCTTTTTTTGGGAATATCAATTTGGGTGACTCCATGATTTTGGTGGGCTCACTGGTACTTGGCGGACCTTGGGCGGTCGTTGCTTGCTCTTTGGCAGCGGCATTGTGCGATTTTGCTGCCGGCTATGCCGTGTACGCTCCCGCTACCTTGCTTATCAAAGCGGGTATGGTTTTGGTAATGTTGCTGTTTAGAAAACTATCCAAAAAACCGTTAATCACTCTTCTGTCTGCTGTTTGTGCTGAATTAGTCATGGCAGCCGGATACTTGGTATACGAGGCCTGGATTTTAGGGTACGGTTTTGCTGCTGTACTCAACGTTCCGTTCAATCTCATTCAGGGTGCTTTGAACATTGTATTAGCTTTGTTAATATTGACATTACTTAAAAAAATTGGAGTCTTAAAATTGGAAGATAGTTGACCGAATTGGTAGTTTATGGTACACTGTTTTCAATAAAAATGTGTTGGAACGAGGGGATTATATGGAGATGGCACTGTTAACCGCACTTGGCGTCGGCGGTGCTACACTGATTGGTGCCATATTGGGATTTGCCTTCAAAAAAATATCTCACCGTTTCAGTGACCTTGTTTTGAGTTTTGCTGCCGGCATCATGCTTTGTGCGGCAGTTTTGGGGCTGATTCTCCCCGCTTTGGAAAGCGGCGGTAAGTTTGCAGTTGGGGTCACTGTTTTGGGAGTTTTCAGCGGCGCGATTGTACTAAACTTAGCAGACCGCTTAACCCCGCATTTGCATCGCTTGGTCGGCAGTGAGTTTGAAGCTCATCCTGGCAGCACCACTCATATTAACAAACTGCTTTTGTTTGTATTGGCGATTGCCATTCACAATTTTCCCGAGGGAATTGCCGCCGGTGTCGGCTTTGGCTCGGGCAACACCGCAGAAGCTCTCACCATTGCCGGTGGTATCGCTCTGCAAAACATTCCGGAAGGCATGGTTATCATTGCACCGTTATTATCTACGGGCGTTTCACCCAAACGAACGTTGATAGCGGCATCTCTCACCGGTTTGGTGGAAGTCGTCGGTACCTTGTTGGGCTTTTTTGCCGTCAGCGTGTCCACCGCCATTCTCCCCTTTGCCCTTTCGTTTGCCGGCGGTACCATGCTGTATATTATCAGCGACGAAATGATTCCCGAAACCCACGCGCACGGTAACGAACGCGGTGCCACCTATGCACTGCTTGTCGGCTTTTGCGTGATGTTACTGATTGATTACTTTGTAGGATAAAACTCAAAAAACATATAAAGGAGAGAAAACCATGAACAAGTATGCAGGAACGCAAACCGAAAAAAATTTAGAAGCCGCTTTTGCCGGCGAATCCCAAGCGAGAAACAAATATACGTATTTTGCTTCTCGCGCCAAAAAAGAAGGCTTTGAGCAAATTGCCGCCTTGTTCCAAAAAACCGCTGATAATGAAAAAGAACACGCTAAACTGTGGTTCAAAGAACTCAACGGCATTGGCGACACAGCCGAAAACTTACTCCATGCCGCCGAGGGCGAAAACTATGAATGGACCGACATGTACGAAGGTTTTGCCAAAACGGCTGACGAAGAAGGTTTTCATGAATTGGCTGCCAAATTCCGTTTGGTTGCCGCTATTGAAAAACATCACGAAGAACGCTATCGCGCTTTGTTAGCGAACGTTGAAACCGCCAAAGTGTTTGAAAAGAGCGAAGTGAAGGTTTGGGAATGCCGCAACTGTGGACATTTGGTCATCGGCACCAAAGCACCCGAACTGTGCCCCACCTGCGCTCATCCGCAAAGTTATTTTGAAGTACACGCCGAGAACTATTAATTCCTCAAAAATAATGGTTGACAAACAAACAAAAGCGTGATATACTTTCTCAAAGATATGAAAGGCTATGACGAAGACGGTATTGAAACGAAGTTTTCAGAGAGTCGGTGTTTGGTGCGAACCGATAACGGAATTTCAAAATTACCTATCACTTCTGAGCTGAAAGGCTGAAATTTTAGTAAGTCTTTTCGTGATTGCCGCGTTAGTGCATACGGGTTGTTTGACCCTGAGGGGCGACGTTACGTCGCAATTTGAGTGGTACCGCGAGTGAACGATTGTTTTCACCCGTCTCAAAGCAAACTTTGAGATGGGTGTTTTTTTATTTTCGCCCATCTGGCAGTATAGGAGGTTTTACTATGTCTGCTGTATCAACCGGAAAATTATTTGAGGTAGCTTCTCGTATTCGCGAAATGCGCGAAATCGGCAATATTTCCGTAGAAGAAATGGCGCAAAAAACAGAAGTTTCCTTGGACGATTATGTCGCGTACGAATCCGGAACGCGAGATTTGCCGTTTAGCTTTATCCACAAATGCTCTTTGGTATTCGGTATTGGTATTACGGATTTGATGGAAGGTCAAAGTGCCCACCTTTCTTCCTACACCGTCACGCGCAAAGGCGAAGGACAACAAACCGCCAAAGAAAACGGCATTGAAATTAAAAACTTGGCACCGTTATTCCGTAAAAAAATTGCCGAGCCTTTTTGGGTAAAATATGATTTTGATGAAAAGCTGCAAAACGAGCCGATTGCCTTGGCAACACACTCCGGTCAAGAATTTGACTTTATCATGAGCGGCCGTTTGAAAATCCAAATCGGTGACCACGTAGAATATTTGAGCGAGGGTGACAGCATCTACTATAACAGTTCTACCCCACACGGTATGGTCGCAGTCGACGGCAGAGATTGCTTGTTTGTGGCTGTTGTTTTGCCGGGTGAAGATAGTTCCGAAACGCTCGTTCGCGAAACCCTCGCGCCCGTTCATAATCAATCCCGCCTGGTAGGCAGTAAATTCATTGAAACCACCGAAAATGAAAACGGCGAGTTATTGGATATCAAATTCCACAATGAAGATACGTTCAACTTTGCGTTTGATGTTGTGGATGAAATCGCCAAAAAGAACCCCGATAAAGTGGCAATGGTACATGTGGACAGTGCCAAAAACGAACGTCGCTTTACGTTCCGTGATATGCGCCGTCATTCCAACATGTGCGCCAACTATTTCAAATCACTCGGCATCAAAAAAGGTGACCGTGTCATGTTGGTCCTAAAACGGCATTATCAATTCTGGTTTGCTATTTTAGGTCTACACAAATTGGGCGCGGTGGCGATTCCCGCTACCAATTTGTTGCAAGAACACGACTTTGATTATCGTTTTAATGCTGCCGGTGTTTTGGCGATTGTCTGCACGGCCGATGGTGACGTTGCCCATCAAGTGGATTTGGCCATGGCCGCCAGTCCCACCGTCAAACACAAAATTTTGGTAGGCGGCACACGTGACGGATGGCACAATTTTGACGACGAATACAAGCTGTTCAGCACCCATTTTTATCGAGACGAAGAAACCCCTTGTGGTGATGACCCCATGCTGATGTTCTTCACCTCCGGTACAACGGGATACCCCAAAATCGCGTTACATAGCTATAAATATCCGCTAGGCCATTATATCACCGCCAAATACTGGCACGGTGTTCACGAAAACGGATTGCATTTTACCATTTCCGATACCGGCTGGGGCAAAGCGTTGTGGGGAAAACTGTATGGTCAATGGCTGTGTGAAGGCGCGGTCTTCACCTACGATTTTGACCGTTTTAACGCTACCGATATTTTGCCGATGTTCGCCCAGTATAATATCACCACTTTCTGTGCACCCCCTACCATGTTGCGGATGTTGGTAAAGGAAGACATTTCAAAATACGACCTTTCCTCCATCAAACACATCACCACCGCGGGCGAAGCCTTGAATTTGGAAGTTTACAAACAGTTTGAAAAAGCCACCGGTCTTTCCATTATGGAAGGTTTCGGTCAAACGGAACTCACCCTGACGATTGCGAACTTAATGGGCACCAAATGCAAACCGGGTTCCATGGGCAAACCCGTGCCGCTGTATGACATTGATTTACTGGATTCCGAGGGCAACCCCGTTGCTACCGGTAAACCGGGGGAAATTGTAGTAAAAACCTCCGAAAAAATCCCTTGCGGTTTATTCCTCGGTTATTATCAAAACGACGAAAAAACCAACGAAGTATGGCACGACGGTTATTACCACACAGGCGACTTGGCATGGCGCGATGAAGACGGTTTTTATTGGTATGTCGGCAGAGCCGATGACGTTATCAAATCTTCCGGTTACCGCATTGGGCCCTTTGAGATTGAAAGCGTTATCATGGAACTCCCCTACGTTTTGGAATGCGGTGTTTCTGCCGCCCCCGACGAAGTGCGCGGTCAGGTAGTCAAAGCCAGTATTGTGCTGACCAAAGGCACCGTTGGTACCGAAGAACTCAAAAAAGAAATCCAAGAGTATGTCAAAACCCATACAGCACCGTACAAATACCCGCGTATTGTGGAATTCAAAGACGAACTTCCCAAAACCATCAGCGGAAAGATTCAGAGAAACAAGCTTTGAGCCACGATTCTGTCGAAAAAAGCGCTTGACATCTGCAAAAATCAGTGATAT
>JAZNRV010000112.1:0-14004 GCA_045590855.1 Acutalibacteraceae bacterium
CATTTTTACAACAACCAACGCATACAACTAAAAACAAAACTGACTCCCCTTGAGAAGAGAAGTCAGTATGTTGCTTAAAATTTAATTTCAACTACCATAAAGGCCTTTTTTGTACTGTCCGCACAAATTGGGGCAGTTCAAAATTCTTCAAGTCCTTTTTTTATTTGTATGGTTTGGGATTGTTTGTTAATCCAAGAATATAATCGGTTGATGTATTATAAAATTTAGCAAGAGCAACCACAAACCGAGTTGGTATTTCTCTTTTGCCGGTTTCATAGTTGCTATAAACCCTTTGGTCAATTCCAAGAAAGGCAGACACTTCTTTTTGAACTAAATCCTTATCTTCTCGTAAGTCCTTTAATCTAAAATAGTACATAATGCATCACCCTAAAGTTTAGTATATGTACTATCAAAAAATAGTATTGATTTTACTATCGTATAATAGTAAAATAGTTAATGGGTGATTTTATGAGAAAAAGAGTGGTTATTGCAGGGTGCAGGGGTTATACTAATTATGACGAGGCAAAACCGTATATTGATTTTTGCCTATCAAATATCCGAAAAGAAAACAGTATCGTTATTATTTCGGGTTGTGCAAGTGGTGCCGATGCGGTTGGAGAACGATATGCCAAAGAAAATGGGTTTGAAATTGAACGGTATCCTGCCGATTGGGAAACCTACGGCAGAAGCGCAGGACCAAGGCGAAATAGACAAATGGCAGAGGTTAGCGATTATGTTATTTGTTTTTGGGATGGGAAGAGTAAGGGTACAAAATCAATGATTGACTATGCTCGCAAGTATGGTAAGCCTGTTAAAATAAAAATCATTTGAGAAACTTTTCCGATATGACCGTGGCTTGTGCCGTGGCGGTTTCCGAGGCACTGAAATAACAAGGTTTTTGGAGACACCTTTTTAAAGGTGCCTCCTTTTTTTGTCTTGACACGCTCTCGGGCGTCGCGTTATAATATAGGGTACTGTGCAACTATTTTGATTTTTTTGTAAATACAGGAGGAAAAAACAATGAAAAAGATTGCGTGTATCGGTAGTATTACCACGGACATTTTGGTAAAACCTGCGGATGCTATCCCCGCTCCGGGTGTGTTACAATCGGTGGACACGGTGCAAATGCACGTGGGCGGTTGTGCTTCCAACGCTGCCATGGACCTTGCCAGACTGGGCATTCCGTCGGAACTTTTGTGCTTGACAGGTGAGGACAACTTTGGTGATTTTGTCAAACGCTCTTGCGAAAAAGCGGGTGTCGGTGTTGCCGGTATTCGTTCTCGCGCGGGTGTGCCGACGACCGGCTCGGTGGTGTGCATTGGTTCTACCGGCGAACGCAGTTTCTTATACTGCGACGGCAGTACCGCTGCTTTTACGGAAGACGATTTGGACGAAGCGGTGCTCGAATCCTGCGATATTATTTTTGTGGCGGGTGCCATGCTGCTGAGCAGTTTTGACGGTGAGCCGTGCGCGCGCATGATGAAACGCATGCAAGAAGCGGGCAAATTTACCGTGATGGATACGGCTTGGGATTCCTCGGACACGTGGTTGCCGAAAATTGAAGCGGTGTTGCCGTATTTGGATTTGTTTATGCCCAGTTACGACGAAGCGGTGAAATTGACGGGCGAAACCGACATTGACCGTATTATTGACTTCTTCTTTGAAAAAGGCGTGCGCACCGTGATTATTAAATGGGGCAGCAAGGGTGCGCGCATTGCCGAAACGCGTGAAAACCGCTACACCTTGCCCGCGTACAAAGGCATTAAAGCGGTGGACACCACGGGTGCGGGTGACTCGTTCTGCGCCGGTTTCTTGGGCGGTCTTGCCATGGGTTGGAGCTATTGCAAGAGCGGCAAATTTGCCAACGCGGTGGGCGCTCATTGCGTGATGGATATCGGTGCCGGCGGTGCGATTGGTACCGTGGACGAAATTGTGGCGTTTATAAAATCCCGCGCCGACGAGATTGCCTTTGAAGACTGAGTTTATTGTCAATTTGAACAATTTTTTGGAAAATTAAGGAAGAGTTAACAATTTCTTCACAAAAAAATGTCGTCTTGTTTACAAATTGACAGAAAAATGCTACTTTGTTGCAACAATTTTACTATATTTTTTACCAAAAACAAGTATAATGTTAGTAATGATAGTTTCGCCTTTTGGCAGGTGCGTTTGTCTTGGTCGGTTTTGACAAAGAAAATTTTTGTCAAAAAGAGCAGGAAAAGCGCGGTTTTTGCTGTGAACTTTTTATTTAAGGGTGTGTGGTCATGAAAAAAAGTCAAATGCTGAAAAGGGTGTTAGCGGTATTGCTCGCAATGGCAATGCTGGTGCTGTCGGTACCGGTGGCTTTTGCCGAGACGGTTGACGAACAACCGCAAGGTGTTGTTGATACCGAACAAACCGTTGTGGACGATACTGCACAAGAGGAGGCTGAGACCGAGGATACGGTTTCGGCACAAACGTATATGCAGTATTATGACACGTACAGTGGGGAAGAGCGCCCCGCTGATTCTGTTGTTTTGTCCCAAGAACAATTATCCAATGTGGCCGCTCAGGAACATTCCATTGCAACGCACGGCGGCAAAGTCGGTATGATTGTCAGCAAAGACAATGCTTTTTGCGAATGGACGGTAGAAGTGCCGACAACCGGCATTTATCACATGTATTTTGACTATTATCCGCTTGCCGAAAGCGGCCGTGACATCACGCTTAAAGTTTTGATTGACGGCAAAGCACCGTTTGTCGAGGCGGAAACATTGTCCCTTTCGCGTTTGTGGAAAGACGCAACCGAAATCAAGACCGACGATTTGGGTAACGATTTGCGTCCTTCGCAAGTGGAGCGTTCCGAATGGATGAACGCAGCACTGATTGACGTTTTGGGTATGTATCAAGACCCTTATTTCTTCTATTTTGAAGCGGGTACACACACCATCCGCGTAGAGCGCGTGCGCGAAGCCATGGCGATTGAACGCATTGTGCTTAAAAACAAAGAAGCGTTGCAATCTTATGAGGATTATGTGGCGCAATTTGATGCCGATAAAAAACCGCAGGGCGTGGTGCATAAACTCGAAGCCGAAACGCCGTACAGCAAATCCAGCTCTACGTTATATGCGAGTACCGACCACCAAGACCCCGGTACCACCCCGAATCACCCCACTGACATGAAACTCAATTACATCGGTGGCGGTAACTGGTCGGCCAACGGTCAGACCATTACGTGGGAAGTGCCCGCCGAAACGAACGGCAAACCGTTTGAAGAAGGCTGGTATCAACTGGCTTTCCGCGCGCGGCAAAGCGCGAACCAAGGTATGGTTTCGTACCGCGCGTTGGCGATAAACGGCGAGATTCCGTTTGCCGAAGCCGAAGAATTGGGATTTTACTATGACGCGGAATGGAAAGTGTATGCCGTCGGCGGTGAGGAAGTAAAACCGTTGTATTTGAAAGCCGGCGACAAAATTTCGCTTTCGTGCGTGGCGGGCGTTTTGGCCGATGCGTTGCGCAAAATCCAAGAAAGCGTTTTGAACTTGAACCAATTGTACCGTGACATCATTGTGGTTACCGGTACGGCCCCTGACATTTATCAAGACTACTATTTGGAAGACGAAATCCCCGGTTTGCAACAAAAATTGTTGGATGAAAAACAACAATTCATCGATATCGTGGATACTATCGTTTCGGTGACCGGCAAAACCGGTTCGCAAACGTCGGTGATTTTGGAAGCGGCGGAAAAACTGGGCATCTATGCTTCTAAATCCTATGAAATTACCGCAAACTTGGGCGAATTCAAAGGTAACATTGAAAGTTTGAGTTCGTTGCTGTTAACGTTCGGCGGCCAACCGCTTGACATGGACTGCTTGTACTTTGTGCCGGTTGGCGAAGAGTTGCCCAGCTCGAAAGTGTCGTTCTGGGAATCCCTTAAATACAGCGTTGCCAAGTTCTTTGGCTCGTTCTTTAACGATTACCAAGTCGAAAGCGATGTTAAAAACAAAGTGACGGTGTGGGTGACCACCGGTCGTGACCAAATGCAAGTTTTGAGTTCCATGGTTACGGAATTTACCAACGATACCAAAATTCCGATTCAACTGAATTTGGTTGACACACACGATACCTTGATTCAGGCTACCATGGCGGGCAAAGGTCCCGACGTGGCGTTGATGATTGATTCGACGTTTATTATTAACTTGTCGATGCGTGGCGCGCTGGTTAATTTGAACGAAGGCAAGTTTAACATTGAAAAAGAACGCGAAGGCGTGTATAACGAAGCGGCGTGGAGACGTTTCCGCTACAACGGCGGGGTCTATGCCATTCCGGAAACGCAAGCGTTCCCTATCATGTTCTATCGTACCGATATCTTTGACGAATTGGATTTGACTCCTCCGGATACGTGGGATGAGTTTTACGAAGTGTTGCGCACCTTGCAAGGTCGCAACATGAACGTGGGTATGACCGAAACCGCCACGGCGACACCCGGTGTTTCGGGCAGTATTGAAGTGTTCCAAAGTTTGTTGTTCCAACGCGGTGGGGATTATTACAACGAGTCGTTGACCAAAACGTTGTTTGACCAACCCGAAGCGTACGAAGCGTTTGAACAATGGGCGGAACTGTACTCGAAGTTCGGCGTTGCTCGTAGTGTGGATTTCTACAACCGTTTCCGTACCGGTGACGTTCCGATTGGTTTTATCACCTTTGGTACGTATAACCAGTTGGCGTCGGCGGCTCCCGAACTGCGCGGTTTGTGGAAAATGGCGCCGATTCCCGGCACGCCGCAACCCGACGGCACAATTGACCGTTCGACACCTGCCGGTGGTACGGGCTCTATGATGTTGACCACGGCTCAAAAACACGGCGTGGAAGACGAAGCGTATGAGTTCCTTAAATGGTGGACCAGTACCGAATCGCAAATCCGTTACGGTTCGGAATTGGAAGCCACCATGGGTGTTGCCGCGCGGTATGCACCTGCTTCCATTGAAGCGTTTGCCGAAATGGGTTGGACCGACGAAGAACTGGCTGTTTTGGAAGAACAACGCAGCTGGGCGAAAAACGTGTATCCCGTTCCCGGTGACTATATGTTGGCGCGTTCGCTGACCAATGCCGTGCGTGCTTCGCTCGACAGAAGTGCTGAACCGCGCCGCATGTTGGCACGATACAACCGCGATATCAACGCGGAAATCGAGCGCAAACGCAAAGAATTTGGATTGGACTAAGGAGGTGAGGTAATTGAAAGCAACGAAAACCGCAAAAGCACCTAAGCAAAAAGCAACAAAAGGTGCCAGCTTGCACAGACAAAATCGGCAAAGTTATTTAGCTCACTATGCGATGTTATCGCCGTTTTTGCTGGCTTTTATCACGTTTACGATTTTGCCGATTTTGGCTTCGATGTTACTTGGTTTTACAGACTTTAACATGGTTCAATTACCGAACTTCGTGGGTCTTGACAACTACATTCGTCTTTTGTTTGAAGATGACGTGTACATGATAGCGCTTAAAAACACGTTGTTATTGGCGCTGGTTACCGGTCCGATTGGCTATATTTTGAGTTTTGTGGTGGCGTGGTTGATTAACGAACTGGGTCACAAATTGCGTGTGTTGTTCACGTTCCTTATGTATACACCCGCCATGTGTGCCGCAGCCACTACCATTTGGACGTACATTTTCTCAGCTGACTCGCAAGGCTTTTTGAATGATATTTTGTTAAAACTCGGTTTGATTACCGCACCTATCAGCTGGTTGACCGACCCCAACTACAACATGGGCGTGGTTATGGTTATCACCATTTGGGGTAGTTTTGGTACCGGCTTCTTGTCGTTTGTTTCCGGTTTGCAATCGCTTGACCGTACATACTTTGAAGCCGCTGCCATTGACGGTTTGCGCAACCGTTGGCAGGAACTTTACTACGTTACCTTCCCGCAGATGCGTGAATTCTTGTTATTCGGTGCTGTGCAATCGGTTTCCAGCGCATTCTCGATTGCGCCGATTATTACCGGTAACCCCAGTACCAACTATTCGACACACACGTTGGTGTTGCACATTTTGGACCACGCGAACATCCGCTACGAAATGGGTTATGCTTCGGCATCTGCTGTGGTGTTGTTCTTGTTGATGATTTTGGCGTGGACGGCAACCAACAAGTTGTTGACGAAAGTTTCGGCGTAAAGGGGGCGGCAAAATAATGGGAAAAATCAAAAATTGGTTTGAAGAATGGCGTGTTAAGAAGAGTCGTGTTATTTTGTCTCGTTCGGCAACCGGTACGTTCTTCATTGGCTTCTTTGTTGCGTTGATGTCCGCTTTTATGATTTTGCCGGTGTTCTACGCGGCGGTGCAAGCGTTTAAACCGATTGAAGAAGTGTTTGCTTATCCGCCGAAATTCTTTGTTAAGAATCCGACGCTGGACAACTTCAAAATGGTGTTTTATCTGGCCGGTAACTTGTGGGTACCGTTTAGCCGTTATTTGTTCAACAGTTTGCTCATTTCGGTGGTCGGCACCATGATTACGGTGTTCGTTTCTTCGCTTGCTGCGTATCCGTTGGCAAAAGGACGTTTCCCCGGTCGTGCCATGATTTCTACCGCCATTGTTTGGGCTATGTTGTTTAACGGTAACGTTACCACCATGCCGCGGTATTTGATTATTGCCGGTTTGGGCATGGTTGATACCTACTGGGCTATTTTGTTGCCTGCTTTGGCAAGCACCATGGGCGTGTTCTTGATGCGCCAGTTCGTTATTTCTACGATTCAGGATTCTACTTTGGAGGCTGCTCGTATTGACGGTGCCGGTGAATTTAAAATCTTTTTCCGCATTGTCATGCCGAGCATTAAATCGGCGTGGTTGACCCTGGTTATTTTCTCGTTCCAAGGATTTTGGAACAGTTCTTACGGCAACTACATTTACAGTGAAGAGTTAAAACAGTTGCCCGCGGTGTTGTCTTCCATTGCGGCGGGCGGTATTGCCCGTACCGGTGCGGCTTCTGCCGTAACGGTAATCATGATGATTTTACCGATGATTGTTTTCCTTATTTCGCAAAGTTCCATTACGGAAACAATGTCGCATTCCGGTCTGAAGTAATTGGGTCAGTCTTGTAGGAAAGGTGCGTGTTTATCCATGCCGAAAAAACTGTTAGGAGTGTTGTTGACGGTTGTCTTGTTGTTGGCTTTGCCGTTGACCGTAGGGGCAGCCCCGCTGTCGGCCGTCCCTTATACTACCTATGACTACAACTTGTATGACGAGTCGGTTGTAGCACCGGTGGGTTATGTTCCCGCCGAGCGTATTACCTCTGATTCTTGGGGATTGGAGGTGCCGATGTCGTCACCGAGTGATATTTTTTACGATAACAAAGAATCGGTTTACGTGCTGGACAGCGGAAACAGCCGTATTTTGGTGCTGGATACCGATTTGAAGTTAAAACAAGTCATTGACGACCTCAAAGAGGAGAACGGCGAGCCGGCTTCTTTTACCTCGGCCGAAGGTTTTACGGTGGGTAACGACGGTCGTATGTACATTGCCGATACCGCTAACGAGCGCGTGCTGGTGTACAATGCCGACCATTCGTTGGCGTATATCCTCACGCGTCCCGAAACCGCGCGGTTGGAAGAAGATTTGTTGTTTGACGTGAGTAAAGTTTCGGTCGACAATCGCAACAACTTGTACGTGATTGCCAAAAGCGGCAACATGGGCGCGTTTGTATTTGACGGCGAAGGAAAATACCAACGTTTGTTCGGCGGTAACACCGTTGTACAAACAGCGGAAGTTATTATGAAATACTTGCTCCGTCCGTTTTTGACACAACAACAATTGGAAGCCATGGCTTCTTCGGTGCCGATTACCATCAGCAACTTTGACGTTAATGATGAAGGGTTTATGTATACCGCTACCGTGATTACCGGTAAAACAACGGTTCCGGAAGGCGTTATTCGTAAACTGAATTATTTGGGCAAAAACATTTTGGACAACGAGATGGTTCTTGGTGACCGTGAATGGGGCCGCAACTTAGACAAAAACGCGCTGACCACGTTTACCGATTTGGACATTGACGACGACGGATTTATGAATCTGTTGGACCAAGGCCGCGGTAAAGTGTTCCAATATGCGGAATCCGGTGAGTTGATTGCGGTGTTTGGTTCGTACGGTGACCAATTCGGGCAATTTGGTAACAACCCGCCTGCTTTGGAAACGTTGGGCAAATCCGTTTGCGTGTTAGACAAAGAAAAATTGTGCATTATTCGTTTTGAACCGACGGCGTATGCCGAACGGTATCGCGATGCCCTTTTGAAATTGGAGAAAAACGACTTTGACGGTTCGTTGGAAGTTTGGCAAGAATTGCTCAGAGAAAACTCCAACAACGTCAACGCTTATTACGGCATGGGTTCTGTGTACGACATGCAAAGCGATTACAAAGAAGCCATGAAGTACTTCAAAATCGCCGGCGACCGTTTTTCGTATTCCGAGGCGTTCCAAGAACAACGCAACGTGGCCATTAAAGCCGCCTTTATTCCCGCGGTTGCCGTGATAGTTGTTTTGTTGGTAGCTTGGGCACTGTTTAAGAAGTTTAGAAAAGCAAAGGTGAAAGTGGCTTCTGCCAGTGCGTATTCCAAACTGGAAAGCAAATACACCTTCCCCCTGTACACCTTGTTCCATCCGATGGACGGTTTTTCGCAACTCAAACCTCGTAAGATTGCTTCGTGGCGTGTTTCCGCGGTTTTGACGGTTGCTTTGTTCTTTGTCTTTACGATGAACTATTTCTTGACAGGGTATATCTTCAACATGAACCGTTTGGTCGATTACAGCTTGGCGGTTATGGTGGTCAAGACCATTGGTCTGGTGGTACTGTTTGTCATTGCCAACTGGGCGGTGTGTACGTTGTTTAACGGCAACGGCAACTTAAGAGAAATCGCTTCGGTTACTTCGTATTCTTTGGTGCCGCTGGAAGTGGCAATGGTTGTCAACGTGGTGTTGTCTAACTTCTTGGCAATGTCCGAAGGCGCCATTATGAACATTATTTTGATTGTGGCTATTGCGTGGTCGGTACTGCTTCTTTTGTGCGGTTTGTACTGTATCCACGAATACAACATGACGCAAACCGTTATTTCGGTGATTGCTTCGGTGCTCGGCATGGCGGTTATTGCCTTCTTGCTGATTATGTTCTTTAGTTTGTTACAACAAACCGGTAGCTTTATTTATTCCATTATTTTGGAACTCATTCAACGTTAAGGAAAGGAAGGATGATACGATGAAACATTTTGGTAAACATTTTCGCGTTCTTCTTTGCCTTACGTTAGCACTGGTTTTGGTGTTTTCGATGAGCAGTGTTGCCTTTGCCGAAGACGTTGCGGAACCTCAATTGTTCCCGCACGAAGCAACGACGCTTGTTAACGGCGACGAAAGCCTTACCTTTGAGCCGATTGCTCGAAACGGCAACTTGGCACTGTATGCGGACATGACGTACGGGTATTTTTATCTGGAAAACGTTACTACCGGCAAACAATGGCACAGCGTGCCCGTGGATTCCGATATTGACCCGTACACCGCCGGTAAGAACTATACCAACCTTCGTTCGCAAGTGGTTGTGGAATATATCAACCGCCCCGAAGTGGCGTGGAGTGCTTCTACACAGTTTGTGAACAGTTATTCCGATTCTGTCGGTCAAGAGGGTTTTGCTGTTAAGAAAATCGACAACGGCATTTGCGTGACTTACGCATTTCCGGCGTTGGAATTTTCGTTTGACGTGGAATACACCTTAAACGACGGTTTCTTTGATGCCACGTTGAAAGTTGACAGCATTAAAGAAAACGAAAACGGTTTTTGTATTGTATCCGTTAACATTCTGCCCTCGTTTGGTGCGGGTAACTGGGAAGCCGAAGGCTATTTGTTTGTCCCCGACGGCAGTGGCGCGTTAGTTACTTTTAACAACGGGATTATCACCAACACCAGTTACAAAAGCATGGTTTACGGTGAAGAAACGACCACCGTTGCCGAGTTGAAGAAAACGCTGACCGAATCGATTCGTTTGCCCGTGTTTGGTACGGTGACGGAAAACAACGCGTTGATGGGTGTTATTCACCAAGGTGACGCGGTTTCGTACATTACCGCTTTGAACGGTCACGAAAAATGCGGTTACAATGCGGTCAGCAGCATTTTCCAATACCGCTTTGTGCAAAAACAACGCAACATGTTTAACAAAAAAGACGTAAACATGTTGGCAGAGCCGGATTTGGACATGGATGCTTATAACATTCGTTATTACACACTCGACGGCGACAACGCCGATTATGTGGGTATGGCAACGGCTTACCGTGACTACCTTGTGGAAGAAAAGGGTTTTTCCAAGAAAACCATTGACCCGAAATTCCACGTGCGGATGCTTGGTTTTTATGAAGAAGCGGCAAGTTTCCTCGGTGTTATTCCTTATACCAAAAAGGTGAAACTTACCACCTATGACCAAGCAGCGGAAATTGCCAAAGGCTTGAAAGACGGCGGAATCGACGCGCTTTCGATGCAGTATTTGGGTTGGACCAACAACGGTGTTACCAACAAAAAGATTCCCGCCGGCGCAACCCCGGCCAACGTGTTGGGAGGCAAAAAAGCGTTTGCTTCGCTTTTGGATTTTTGCAAGCAACAACAAGTTTCCTTGACCCCCGAAGTGGATTTGTTAACCTTCCAAAAGAGCGGCAACGGTGTTCGCAAAAACAAAGATGCTGCTCGTACGGTGTTTGGGAAAGTGGTGCTTCGTCAAGATTACATTTTGTCCAACTACGTTCCGAAACTGGGAACTGACGTTACCGCGATTTTATCGCCGACAAAACTGGACAGAGTGGCAACCAATTATTTGAACACTCTTAAAAAGCAAGGGCTCACTTCGGTGAACTTGGGCAATTTGGGTGATTTTTGCTACGCCAACTATTACTTAAAAGACCAACAAAACCGTTCCTTGTTCCCGCAGACCGTGGTAAACGTTCTTAAAAAATATACCGATGCCGGTATTGCGGTGGCAGTCAGCGGCGGTAACGCGTTTACCTTGCCGTTTGCCAGCTTGGTAACCGACGTTCCGGTATGTTCGAGCGGTTACGATATGTTTGACAAAGACGTACCGTTTTATCAAACCGTGTTGCACGGATACGTTCCGTACACCACCAAACCGATTACGCAAACGGCTGACCCCATGGTGACGTACTTGTCGGCAGTTGAAAGCGGCAGCGAACTTTTGTATTACGGTATGTACGAAGAAGCTTCCGAATTGTTTGACGGCGAATATACGCATTTTTACGGTTCGACTTGGACTTTGTGGAAAGACAAAGCCATTGCTCAGAACAAAGCGTATCACCCGGTGCAAAAGAAGGTTGCTGACCAAACCATTGTTGACCATCGCGAAGTGATGGAAAACGTGTATCAAACACAGTATGCTGACGGTACCGTCGTCACCGTTAACTACAACAAAACGGATGTGACGTTGGAAAACGGCAAAACCGTCAAAGCTCTTAACTTTACGGAATGGAGGGAGAACAATGAAGCTTAAAAGACGTCTTTCATTGACACAACGCCAAGCTTGGGCGGGTCGTGGATTTGTGTTGCCGTTTTATTTCGGGTTTGTGTTCTTCTTCTTAACGCCGCTTGTGCAATCTGTTTTGTTTTGCTTTTCCGACGTGAGCGTGGAAATCGGCAGCATCGTGCGTGAAGGCATCGCTTGGGAAAATTTCCGTTATATTTTCCAAGAAGACCCGAACTACACGACCAAGCTGATTTCGACGGTTACGCAACTGATTTGGCAAGTGCCGGTTATCATTGTGGCGAGCTTGTTTATTGCTTTGATTTTGAAATCGGAATTTCACGGCAGAACGATTGTACGTAGTATTTTCTTCTTGCCGGTGGTGCTTGCCGGCGGTATGGTTATGTCCATTGTGCAACAAGACGCGTTGTCCTCTCAGGTTATGAGTGGCAGCATGGTTTCTGCCGGCACTATGGTGGATACCAACGCTTTGGGCGATTTTTTGGTTAATCTTGGATTGGGTGAAGAAATCACCAAGATTATTAACTTGATTTACAGCAATATGTTTAACCTACTTTGGAAATCCGGTGTTCAGATGATTATTTTCTTGGCCGGTGTACAAAGTATTCCGGCGTCGCTGTATGAAGCTTCTTCCATTGAAGGTGCTACCGCGTGGGAAAACTTTTGGAAAATCACCATTCCCATGTTGGGGCCTATGATTATGCTTAACATTTTCTACACCATCATCGAAACCCTGATTGCTACCGAAAACGCGGTGATGGAAAAAGTGTTGGCAGAATTTGCCCGCGTTAATTTAGGGCTAGCTTCGGCTATGGCGTGGGTGTACTTCTTGGTCATTGCGGTTGTTTTGGGAATTATTGCATTCCTGTTCCGCAAGGTCAACGTGAAATCGTAACAAGGGAGGAAATGATATGAAAACAGCTGTTAAAAAAATTAATCCCTTGATTTTACGTCGCCGTGCGCAGGGCGCAGCCGTCAGCATTGTTCGAGCGTTGTTCTTGCTCGGTTTGTGCTATTTGTTCTTGTTCCCCATCTTTTATTTGCTGTTAACCGCGCTGGCTACTCCGGATTCCATGATTAACCCCAACGTGGTGTGGATTCCCGGTGAATTTACGCTTACCAACGTGAAAGCCGCTTTGGAAAGATTGCAGTTTTCGGAATCGGCTGTGCTTTCTCTCAAAAATACGGTTTTGGGAACGGCGGCTTCGCTGATTTCTTGCTCGTTGATTGGTTACGGTTTTGCACGGTACAATTTTGCCGAAAAAGGCATTATGTGGGTGCTGGTACTTTTGACCATCATTATCCCGCCGCAAACCATGTTGATTACCCAGTTCTTGCAATACCGTTCGTTTGACTTTGGCGGTATTTTGGGCTTGTTTGGTGTTGAGGGTATTAACCTTCTTAACACTTCGTGGGTGTTTTTCTTGCCCGCCTTGTTTGGTTGTGGGCTTCGAAACGGCTTGTTCATCTTTATCTTCCGCCAATTCTTCCTTGGTTTGCCCAAGGACTTGGAAGAAGCTGCGTGGGTGGATGGCTGCAACCCGCTTAAAACCTTTATCAGAATCATCATTCCCAGCGCGGGCCCCGGTATTTTGACGGTTACGCTGTTCTCGTTTGTGTGGCACTGGAATGACTTTTACTATTCCGACATGCTGTATAACGAAAAACTCAAACCGTTGATTCCCATGATGGAAACGGCAAAAACAAAATTGCAATTCGATTTGCAGGTTGCTGGTGACTCCGCTTTGGATACCCGTGCTATTTTGGCTGCTGCCGGTTTGATGACGATTGTTGTTCCGCTGGTGTTGTATTTGTTCTTGCAACGCTATTTTGTGGAAAGTATCGAGCGTACCGGTATTGTCGGTTAAAACAAGTAATGATTATCAAAACACCGCTGTGTATGAAAACGCAGCGGTGTTTTTTTGTGAGTGAAGAGTGAAGGTGTCGCGCAGGGCGCGACGGAATGAAAACGAGCAGGAGCCGGCTTTTCTTTAATTACACCGCATGTGTAAATGTCATCAACACGAAGTGTTGTATGTAATCGCAACGACAAGTTGCGTATGGCATTAAGCCGAAAGAAATACACCATACGGTGATGCCATACACACTAACGCGTGATACCATACGCCTATCGTCGATTACATACCAAGCCTTCGGCTTGGATGGTGAGCCTCTGCCCTACGGATTTACCACAATTTGTTCATTGTTTGTAGGGGTGGATTTATCCGTTCCGTTATGGCACAATTTGTACTCGTTGGCAAAGCAAAAAGGTGCACCACCATGCAAGCGGTATTGCAGGGGCGCGAAGGCAAAAACAATAAGAGCGCGACAGAAGTCTCGACAAAGCAAACACTAAAACGGTTTAGCAAAAAATCCCGTGATTTTTACCTAAAAACACTTTACAAACGCCAAAAAAGAGTGTAAAATGTGAATGAAATAGTAGGGTGGTTTTTGTACGCTTTTGTGCAGTTGGGTGTTTTGGCGACAAAATGCAAATCCTGCTGTTTGTACGTGT
>JAZNRV010000113.1:0-9693 GCA_045590855.1 Acutalibacteraceae bacterium
ACCGCTGCTCGTCTTTCGGATTTTGTGGTGGTGACGTCGGATAACCCGCGAAGCGAGGAGCCAACGGCAATTATCGGCGACATACTGGAAGGTTTGAGCGAAACTGCCACGCCGTACAAGGTGATTCCAAATCGCATAAACGCGATTACGTGGGCGGTAGAAAATGCACAAACGGGTGACACGATATTGCTTGCGGGCAAAGGACACGAGACGTATCAAATTTTAAAAGATAAGACCATTCACTTGGACGAGCGCGAAGTGGTGGTGGATGCTTTGCAAAGTCGCGAAAAAAAACAGTGTCATATCTTGTCGGTTGAGAATGAGGAGTAATAAAAATGGAAAGAACAATCCTATCGGTGGTATGCGTTTTAAGCGCGCTTGCAGCCTATTTTTTGTCGGAACGATTGGGGAAAATAATGATTCCCACGTTGCACCGATTAAAATTTGGGCAAACCATTCGTGAAGAAGGTCCCGCGTGGCACCAAAAAAAGCAAGGAACTCCGACAATGGGCGGCATCATTTTTATTGGGGCCATGCTTATTGTGTCGGCGGTAGCAATGATAGTTTGTCAGTTGTTCTTGCCGATAAAAGTGGTGGGTTCCGCCGTTACTCGCGGCATGTCGGTTCGGTTGTTTGCCGGATGGTTAATGGCCATTGGTTTTGGCGTGATTGGTTTTTTGGATGATTTTATTAAAGTTGTCAAAAAACGCAATTTGGGACTTACCAGTCGCCAAAAACTGCTTGCGCAAATTGCCGTTTCCGGTGTGTATGCTTTGGTGGTTTACTTTGGCGGCGGTGCGCAAATTTCTCTTCCGTTTTTTGGTGTTTGGAATGCCGGCTTGTGGTTTGTGCCGCTGGCGGTGTTCATTATTGTCGGGGTGACCAACGCTACCAATTTGACCGACGGTATTGATGGCCTGTGCGCTTCGATAACGCTGGTGGTGTGTTTGTTCTTGATGATTTTGTGCGGGCAGTTTGTAGGGTTTAGCATTTTGACAGCAACCACTGCCGGCGCGTTGGCGGGCTTTTTGGTTTGGAATTTCCATCCCGCTCGTGTGTTCATGGGAGATACCGGCTCGTTGTTTATTGGCGGAATACTTTGTGCCATTGCGTTTGGTATCGGTCGCCCGCTTTTGTTGTTGCCGATGGGTATTGTTTATGTGGCAGAAACACTTTCTGTTATTTTGCAGGTATGGTATTTTAAAAAGACGGGCGGTAAACGGCTTTTTAAAATGAGTCCGTTGCACCATCATTTTGAAATGTGCGGCTGGAAAGAAAACAAAATTGTGGCGGTTTTTTCCGCCGTAACGGCAGGCGGATGTTTGCTTGCTTTGTTGTTTGTTATTATTGGATAGGGTAAGCACCCTTAACTGACGAAAGGAGAAGCAAAATGGCTAAAAGGGAAAAAACAGCAAAAACTGCACCCGAAAACGCTTTGAAACCTCACAAAGAAAGCCGTTTTAAGTTGTTTCGTACAGCGGGTTTTGATATGCCGTTCTTTATTTTGCTGATTTTAGTGTTGGCGGTAGGTTTGGTGTGTTTGTTTTCCGCAAGTTTTGCTTATTCTTATTATCGTAACGGCGGAGACAGTTATTATTACATTAAACGGCAACTTATTTGGGCAGCTATCGGATTGGTTGCCATGTTTGCAGCTTCTTTTGTCGATTATCATATTCTTAATCGGTTTGCTTTTCCCGTTATGTTTATTGCTTGGGGTTTGCTGGTGTTGGTGCTGTTTTTGCCGGAAATACAAAACGTGCATCGGTGGATACGCATTGCCGGCATTCAGTTCCAGCCTTCGGAAGTGGCAAAATTTGCGATTATTTTGTTGTTTGCGCATTTGATTGCCGAACACCAAAACAGTATGAAGAAGTTTAAACAAGGGTATCTTCCCTTGATGGGTATTTTAGGTATTACCTGCGCTTTGGTGTTTGTGGAACCGCACCTTTCCGGTACCATATTGTTGGTAGCAATCGGATTGGTAATGATGTTCATTGGCGGGACGCGGTCGTTTTATTTGTTGGGTACGTTGGCGTTTGGCGCGGTGGCTGTGGCGGTAATGATTTTCGTTTTTGGGTACGAGCAAGACCGTATCCAAGTGTGGTTGGACCCGCTGGAAGTATACAACTCCAACGTGGTTTTTGAATCCGGTCAAAACGGCAGAGATGCTGCTTGGCAAACGGTGCAGTCGTTATACGCCATCGGTTCGGGCGGTTTGATGGGAGAAGGTTTGGGCAACTCGCGGCAAAAACACTCTTTTTTACCGGAACCGCAAAATGACTTTATTTTTGCCATTGTTTGTGAGGAACTCGGCTTTATTGGTGCGCTTTTAATCATTGTTTTGTTTGCGTTGCTTGTTTGGCGCGGGTTTTACATTGGTATGCGCGCCCCTGACAAATTCGGTTCGATGTTGGCCATTGGGTTGACGGCGCAAGTTGGTATTCAGGTGGCCTTTAACTTGGCGGTGGTGACCAACACGTTCCCCAACACCGGTATCAGTTTACCGTTTTTCAGTTATGGGGGCACCTCTTTGGTTATGCTGCTGGCACAAATGGGGATTATCCTTTCGGTTTCGCGGCAGACAAAACGAAGAACTTCCTAAAAAGTTGTTTCGGAGGTGGGCAAAGATGCGCGTATTGATGACCGGTGGCGGAACAGCGGGACATATTAATCCCGCCTTGGCCATAGCGGCAAAAATAAAAAAAGAACAACCCGACACAGAGTTTTTGTTTGTGGGCGCAGAGGGCAGAATGGAAACGGTGTTGGTACCCGCGGCGGGGTATCCGCTTAAAACCGTAACCGTGCAAGGGTTTCAACGCAAATTGTCTGTTAAAAACATTGGGAAAAACATCAAGGCTGCGTACCATGCCGTGACGGCGGGTTTTGAAGCGGCTCGGATTGTCAAAGATTTTGCACCGGATATTGCGATTGGTACCGGTGGTTACGTTTGCGGACCGGTGTTGCGTTCGGCGGCAAAACAGGGTGTTCCCGTGGTGGTGCACGAATCCAACGCATTTCCCGGTGTGACGGTGAAAATGCTTGCTCCCATTGCCAAAGCGGTGCTCATTTCCGACGAAGCAGCACGAAAATATTTGCCGAGCACGGCAAACGTGATTGTTACCGGCAACCCCTTGCGTGGGGACTTTACGGTAATGGACAAAAAAACAGCACGCAAAGAATTGGGGTTAGATGAACGCCCGTTTGTTTTGGCGTTTGGCGGCAGTTTGGGCGCACGACCCATTAACGATGCCATGGTGGCGGTGCTGCAAAAAAACAAGGAAGAAAACGAACCGTTTCAAATCATGGTGGGTACCGGTCGGGGCGAAAACTTTACGCGAATGCAGCAGTTGTTAAAACAAGCCGACATGACCGAAACGCCCGCCGTTACCGTTCGCGATTACATAGACGACATGCCGCGGTGCATGGCGGCGGCGGATTTGGTGATTTGCCGTTGCGGTGCCATGACGCTCAGCGAATTACCGATGATGCAAAAACCCGCTGTGCTGATTCCGTCGCCGTATGTGGCGGAAAACCACCAATATTTCAACGCTATGGCGCTGGCAGGACGTGGTGCGGCTTTGTGCATTGAAGAAAAAGAATTGGTTGGTAATCGCTTGTGGGAAGCGGTCAGCACGTTGGCAGGCAACGGAGAAGCTCTTTCTCAAATGGGAGAAGCCTCCGGTAAAATGGCGGTAGCCGATGCCGACGAAAAAATATACGCCGTGATTTGTGACATGTTAAATTTGTGATTAAAACCTCATGAGTGACACTTTCAAAAGAAGTGTCACTCTTTTTTTGTGCGGTCATAAGATGGGTTATAAGAAACTTTCTGTTGACAGCGGGGAGAGAGATAGACATGTCGAGGTTATTGATTGACGGCGGACGCCGCTTGAATGGGTTTGTACATATTCACGGAGCAAAAAACAGTGCCTTGCCGATTTTGGCGGCAGCCCTTTTGGTGCCGGACGTTTGCGAAATTGAAAACTGTCCGTTTTTGTCGGATGTCAATGCCGCCATGGATATTTTGCGGCATTTGGGTTGCAAGGTTGACCGCAGCGAGCATACCGTTTCGGTGGATGCAACTTCCGTTTACCATTCGGACATTCCTGACACACTCATGCGGGAAATGCGTTCGTCCATTGTGTTTTTGGGAGCCGTTGCGGCACGACTGGGCGAAGCGGAGTTGTCCTTCCCCGGCGGTTGCGAATTGGGCCCGCGTCCAATTGATTTGCACTTGTCGGCGTTACGAAAGATGGGGTTGCTCATTCACGAAGAGGGCGGCAGACTGCAGTGTCGTGTAGAAAAACGATTGGTTGGGTGTCCTATTTCGTTATCGTTTCCCAGCGTGGGAGCAACCGAAAACATTATCTTGGCGGCGGTGACGGCACAGGGAATCACCACCATATTCAATGCCGCCAGAGAACCCGAAATTCAAGACCTTTGCTCCTTTTTGAATGCTTGCGGCGCGCGCATTTACGGTGCGGGAGAAGGCACCGTAACCATTGAAGGCGTTTCGCGCTTGACGGGTTGTCGGCATGCCGTTATTCCCGACCGTATCGAAACGGTTACCTATGCCGCAGCGGCGGCAATTACGGGTGGCACAATATTATTAAAAAACATACAGCCTGAACCGTTGCAACCTTGTTTGGCGGTGCTGGAAGAAATGGGTTGCCAAACCACGCTTTGGGACCGTGAATGTTTGCTTACCGCTCCGCCGCGATTGCACCGCGTGCGCAGTGTACGTACGTTGCCGTTTCCCGGTTTTCCCACCGACGCACAGGCGCTCATTATGGCGGCGGCGTGCGTGGCAAAAGGGACCAGTGTGTTTGTGGAAACGATTTTTGAAAGCCGATACAAACACGTGGGCGAACTGATGCGTATGGGCGCCAACATCAAAGCCGAGGGGCGTGTTGCGGTGGTAGAGGGAGTGCCGCAACTGTCGGGTGCACCGGTAGAATGTACCGATTTGCGCGGTGGGGCGGCACTGGTGTTGGCGGCGCTGGCGGCGCAAGGCGTTACGGAAATTTCACAACTTTATCATTTGGAAAGAGGATACGAGGCGTTGTCGGAAACCTTAACACAGATTGGTGCTTCGGTAAACCTTTTGACAACATAGGCGTTAGGGGGGCATTGCCCCCTAACTTTTTTTAAAAGAGGGTAAAAGTACAGTTGCTTTTGGGCGCAAATGTGGTACAATAATAAGGAAAGAAAGGGCGGGATGGCCATGCAACAAAAATATCGGCAAGCCTTTTGGGCGGCAGGCGGAATGACGATGCTTCTTACGCTATGGCGTGTTGTTATTGCACCGCAAGCCGACAAACACAACGGTACCTATGGCACTTTGTTGATTATCACCGCCATTACGCTTGTGGGGTTGCTTGTGTGGTGTGGTTTGAAACGAGAAGAACTGCGTGAGGTTTACGGCACGCCCGCAACCGTTACCGCGGCGGCAACGCTTTTTACGGGTGCTTTGCTCACTGTTTCGTCGGTGTTTACCGCCGTGCGGTGGCTTGTCGGTCGCGAACTGCCGTATCCGCAAAAGGTGTTGCTTACCGCAACGGACAAACTCTTTTTTGGCGGATTGGTAGTGTGCGGATTGCTGGGCGGCGTTTTCTTTGTTTGCTTGGCGGCACAGTGGTGGCAAGCAAAACGTGTTGTTCGCGGATTTTTCCCGTTGATGGCATTGTTCCCTGTTTTTTGGTCGTGGTTCCGCTTGTTGCGGTATGAAACGTCGCACGTCAGCGCGGTGGGGACCTATCGTTCGTTGTTGGATTTGGGTGTGTTGGTAGCAGAAATGTTGTTTTTGCTCGCGTTTGCGCGGTTTGCCGCCAACGTGCAAGAAAAACCGCAACGGTTTTTGGTGGGGTTGTCGCTGTGTACGGGTCTTTTGTGTACTTCGGGTGCGCTGACACGTTTTGCCATGTTCTGTTCGCAAGAAGGTGCGGCATTTGAAGAAAGCGCGTTGATATTGGCACCGGATATCGGGTTTGCGGTGCTTGCGTTTGCCGTGGCTTTTGGGCAAGCGTTTGGAAGTGAAGAGAAATCGCCCACCCCGGAAGAATCCGAACTCGAACAAACCGATGCGCCGCGCGCTCCGTTGGAGTTGGAAGACATTATCAACGATATTCTTCGGCAAAATCACTGAAAATCACACGGCTAATAAAATAAACACACAACAGGAAGTATAAATTTTTAAATATTGGTTAAAATTTTGTCAAAGTCCTTGAAAATTTTTCAAAATGAGTGTAATATGGATAACAGATTAAAATAATTGGAGGAATTTAGTTATGGCAGTTAAAGTAGCAATTAACGGCTTTGGCCGTATCGGACGTTTGGCTTTCCGTCAAATGTTCGGCGCAGAAGGCTATGAAATCGTAGCCATCAACGACTTGACCAGCCCCGAAATGCTGGCTCATTTGTTGAAATATGACACCGCTCAAGGTCGTTACGACGGCCACACCGTCGAAGCCGACGAAACTTCGATTACGGTCGACGGCAAACGTATCGAAATCCTTGCTGAAAAAGACCCCGCCAACTTGCCGTGGGCAAAAATTGGTGTGGATGTTGTGCTCGAATGCACCGGTTTCTTTGCTTCCAAAGCAAAATCGCAAGCTCACATCGACGCCGGCGCTAAAAAAGTTGTCATCTCGGCTCCCGCAGGTAACGATTTGCGGACCATCGTTTACAGCGTAAACGAAGACACCCTCACCAAAGAAGATACCATCATTTCGGCTGCTTCTTGCACCACCAACTGCTTGGCTCCGATGGCCAAAGCTCTTAACGACTATGCGCCCATCCAAAGCGGTATCATGACCACCGTTCACGCCTACACCGGCGACCAAATGATTTTGGACGGTCCTCACCGCAAAGGTGACTTGCGCCGCGCTCGTGCCGGTGCCGCTAACATTGTTCCCAACTCCACCGGTGCTGCAAAAGCTATCGGCTTGGTTATTCCGGAACTCAACGGCAAACTCATCGGTGCTGCTCAACGTGTGCCGGTTCCCACGGGTTCCACCACATTGTTGGTCGCTGTTGTCAAAGGTGAAAACATCACCAAAGAAGGCATCAACGCTGCAATGAAAGCCGCTGCTTCCGAATCCTTCGGTTACAACGAAGACCAAATCGTGTCTTCCGACGTTATCGGTATTCGCTATGGTAGCTTGTTCGATGCCACCCAAACCATGGTTGCTCCGATGGGCGACGGCTTGTATCAAGTCCAAGTGGTTTCCTGGTACGACAACGAAAACTCCTACACCAGCCAAATGGTGCGTACCATCAAATACTTTGCTGAATTAGGCTAAGATTGATTAAAGCGGTGCGGAAAATCAACCGATTTTCCGCACCGCTTTTTTGTTTGCAAACGCGCCTTGCACAAGGCGGGGGATTGTGGTACAATGAATGTTAAGAGAAAACATGAGGTGAAACAAATGATAAAACAAGCCCTTCGGTTATACGGACGAACCATTTTGGCAGGCGTTTTAGGCGCTGTGATGTATGTTTCGGTTGGTGTGTTAATTTCCGTAATTGTACCGCGCGGTGAAATGCTTTCGGCAACTGCTATGTTTTTGATGAATTTGGTTGCGCTAATTTTGCAAGGTTGCATTTATTTTTTGCTGATTTATGCGGGGATGTGGTCTTTGGGTGACAAAGAAGCCAACGCCGTGCAGTTTGGGCACATGCAAGCAACCGCGGCGCGCGGTTTTCACATCGGCTGCCTTGCCGCTATTCCTTCGGTGTTGACCTTTTTAGTGTTGGTGGCAGACAAACTGTTTTCTTTTTGGCCGCAATGCGCCGCAGTTTATCGCTTGTGTCACACGGCATTGTATCCGATTTTGGCGTGGTCGATGGGTACGGTTGCGAGCGTTACCGCCGCTGGCCTTTCGTGGTGGCAGTTGTTTTGCGCGGGTATTCCGCTGTTGTTTTTACCCGCTGTTGCAGGACTTTCGTATTATTTTGGATTTAAACACATTGTGGTATCTGAGCGCATTATGTTTGTCAGCAAAAAGAAAAAGCAATAAACAACCTCCCCTCCGCATAAGATGACAGTAACGGAGGGGTCGTTATGAACACAGAAAAAACAACGCTGACGGATATTGCGTTGGTGCTGGTAAGCGGGGGATTGTTGCTTACGGTTTTGCTGGGCGTTACCGGTCGTCGCTCGACTGCGATACAAACGAGAGAGCAGCCACATGTTGTGATTGATGCGGGGCATGGCGGCGAAGACGGCGGCGCATCGGCGGCAGACGGCACGTTGGAAAAAGACATTAATTTAGCTATTGCGTTGCCGCTTGGGGATTTGTTACACGTTATGGGATTTGACGTGTTGCAAACGCGCACGGAAGATACCATGATTTTTACCGAGGGAAACACTTTGCGTGAACATAAAGTCAGCGATATCAAAAACCGATTAACCAAAATAGAGCAAGCGGACCTCGCGGTGAGTATTCACCAAAACAAATTTCCACAAACCCAATACCACGGTGCGCAAATGTTTTACGCCCCCGCAAACGAGAACAGCCAAGTGTTGGCAGAGGCGGTACGTTCGTCGGTGCTTTCGTTGTTACAACCGCACAACACCCGCGAGTTAAAAAAAGGGGAAGACACGGTGTATTTGCTAAAACACGCGACTCGGCCGCTTGTGCTGGTGGAGTGTGGATTTCTTTCCAATGAACAAGAGTGTGCAAAATTAAAAACAAAAGAGTATCAACGGCAAATGGCGTTTGCCATAGCATCCGGAATTTTTTCATATTTTTCATAATGGGAGAAGAAAAATGGCAGGAAAACAAAAAAGTATGTATGTCTGTTCGGAATGTGGCGGGCAGTTCCCTAAATGGTCGGGCAAATGCCCGTTGTGCGGGGAGTGGAACACGATAACCGAAGAAATCGTCTCGGTTTCCCGTACACAGACGATAACGCACCGTACCGAAGCGATAAGCATAGACGATATCGGCACGCAAGCGGAGACGCGGTATCACACGGGAATTAGTGAGCTCGACCGTGTGTTGGGCGGCGGAATCGTGCCGGGAGAACTGATGCTCATCGGCGGTGACCCCGGTATTGGTAAATCGACGTTATTGTTACAAATTTGCGGATTTTTGGGCAAAGAATATAAACTGTTGTATGTTTCGGGCGAAGAATCGGCACGGCAAATTAAGTTACGCGCCGAGCGTTTGGGCGTTGGTGGTAATACTATTTCGTTGTTATGCGAAACCGATATGGATGCCATTTTGGATACCATGCGCACACAAAAACCCGACATGGTAGTGATTGACTCCATCCAAACGGTGAGTTTGGCGGAGATTTCTTCCTCGCCGGGAAGTGTTACGCAGGTGCGCGAATGTGCGTCCGCCTTGATGCAAGAGGCAAAAAGTTCGGACATTCCCACGTTTATTGTCGGGCACGTAAACAAAGACGGCGCGATTGCAGGACCCAAAGTGATGGAACATTTGGTAGACTGCGTGTTATATTTTGAAGGTGACCCGCAAAGCAATTATCGCTTGTTGCGCTGTACCAAAAACCGCTACGGCGCCACGAATGAAATTGGCGTTTTTGAAATGCGGGACAACGGGTTATGCGAGGTGGAAAACCCGTCGATGATGTTGCTCGCGGGACGCCCCAAAAACGTCAGCGGTACGTGTGTTGCGTGTGTGATGGAAGGAACGCGACCGTTGTTGGCAGAGGTACAAGGTTTGG
>JAZNRV010000114.1:0-3263 GCA_045590855.1 Acutalibacteraceae bacterium
ACCACGATGGGCGGGCAGGGGTTGGGACCTGCTTTTTCAACGGTTTCTTTGACAAATGCTTTGACACCTTCCACACCGTCGGAGGGGGAAAGCATGGCAATGCGGCTCATGTTTTCGCTGCCGAAGCCTTTGGGAGCGACGGTGATTTCCACTTTGTCGCCGCTGACGAGTTCGGTATACAACATGGCCGGTGTGTTATCGCCGGTGTTGACACGATCCAACGGGTCGTGCACGATACTTTTGCGTAAAAAGCCGTCGCGGTATCCTTGGCGCACGCCTTCGTTGACCGCTTCGGTGATGTCACCGCGAATATGGACGTCCTGACCGATTTTCAAGAACACGCACGCTGCGCCGGTATCCTGACAAATGGGGCAGCAACGGCGGTCGGCAATTTCGTAATTTTCAATGATACGGTCAAGGATGTTTTTTGCCGGCGGCCACGGTTCTTCGGCGGCGGCGCGTGTCAGACACGCTTTGATATCGTCACCGAGGTGACAGTTGGCTTCTGTGCACAATTTCTTGACGGTAGCCGTCAAGAGAGCGGCATCCAGTTCGCGCATACGCTCCTCCTTTTGCTCCGCAAAGATGCGGAACGGATCGTTTGGGTCCATTATAGGGCATTTTTTTACAAAATGCAACGCTCATTCGCAAACACCGCTGAGAATCGGGGTGACAGTCTGGTTGGATGAACAAGGTTCACAGGACACGTTTGAAGCGACGCAAAGTAAAAAGCGAGGTGAATTTCACCTCGCTTTCATCACCTTTCAAATGTAAACTTATCCCAAGGAATGTTTACAGTCTTTTTCTGTGTGATGACTTCATCAATGTGCATAAGCAGTGGGAATTCTTCTATGTTTACAATTCCCTTTTCGGCTTTTACCTTTATCGCTTTTGCAACCCTTTCTGCAACAACAAGCGATTCAAGGGTTACTCCTTTAAGCTCGGCTTTTGCCTCGTCTATACTCAGACCCCGACCAAGTAATATGCCCACCAATCTTGTTCTGCCACCATACACCGTTACATACAGGTCGCCTGCGCCAAGAACAAGATTATCAAAGTCATCTGCACCTTGTAATTTCAATAATTTATACATTTCTCTTACCGATTGTCCGAAAACTGCCGCCTGAGAATTAAAGTGCAATTCACTGTTAATGCCAAATTCTTTTTGATTTAAGCCTATAGTGAGCGCAATTCCCAAAGCATATCCGTTTTTCAGCGCCACCGCACTTTCTACACCAACAATATCGGTAGAAAGGCTTATATGATAATAACCGGTAGACATGGCATTTTTTATCATGCTAAGGATGGCCATATCTTTACCGCAGAAGGTTACTTCGGTTTGGTCGTGGGCAACCAACTCATAGCTTGTGCAAGGACCGCCAATGGCATTAAGCGGAATGTTTTTGCCAAGTTCATCCAATTTTTCTTGCCAAATATCTAAATAGGTAAGTAAAGTGCCGTCAGGTGTGTTCATAAGTCCTTTGGTTACAGAAATAACAGGGACGTTCTCATTTAATTTAGGTAAAATTTCATTCCCGAACCAGTCTACACCAAAACTGCTGACGCCGCAAATTATAAAGTCTGCGTCGTCTATGGCTTTTTCTAATTCTTCAATTTGATAATATGTAATGCCTTCGGGGAAATCTTTATTAAATTTCAGATGACGGTTTGTTCGCTTGCAGTTTTCAATAATTTCTCGGTCTAAATGAGTGCCTACAAGCCGAACCTCATTTCCGTTTTCTCTTGCGGGAAAGGCAAGCGCCGAACCCATCATTCCTGCGCCGATAATTGTAATTGTTTTCATACTTTGACATCCTTTCGCTAATATGCTATCATCATAAGGAATGATTGTTTGTGTGTCAACAAGTGTCCTTAAAGTTGATAATTAAACAAATTTGAACACTTCTTAGAACTGAGAGGAACAGAAATGCTCAAAAAAGAACGTCAAAATAACATTTTGGAAATTATAAAAGAGCGAAAATATTGCACGGTGAATTTTTTATCTAAGCAGTTGTTTGTGGCACCTATAACTGTTCGCCGTGATTTGATCGAAATGGAATTGTCCGGACTGATTACACGGTGTTACGGCGGCGCTACTATACCAGAGCATGAAAATCGGGAGGTACCCTTTGAAATAAGAAATAAAAGCAATTTTTCTACAAAAGAAAAACTTGCAAAAAAAGCTGCAAAACTGATTAGCGAGGGGGATGTAGTGTTTTTAGATGCATCTTCAACGGTTAGTCATATAACGGAGTATCTTAGTGCAGAACAAAATTTAACCGTTATAACCAATAGTACATTGGTTGCTGAAAAATTAAAAGAAAAGCATATCCGTTGTTATTTGACAGGCGGTATGACAATAGAAAACTCTTATGCGTTAGTGGGAAGTATTGCTGAGCAAACTTTGTCCGGAGTTTACGCAAATATCTGCTTTTTCTCAGCACAAGGTATAGGCGAGGATGGTATCATTTCCGATCAGTCCGAGGCAGAAAGCTCTCTTCGTCGCTTGATGATAGAAAATTCTCAAAAGCAATATTTTATTTTTGATGGAAATAAATATAATAAACGCTTCGCTTTTAAAATTTGCTCTGTGAAAGGCATTAGCGATATCATAACAGATTTGAGAGATATTACTTTTTAAAAATCAGTATAAATCTCCTTGTTTTACAGATACTAACAGTACAAATTTGCAAGGCAAGGAGATTTTTATATATGAAAGCAACAGGTATTGTGAGAAGAATAGATGATTTGGGCAGGGTGGTTATTCCGAAAGAGATCCGCCGCACGATGCGGATTCGTGATGGGGATCCGCTGGAGATCTTTACGGGGCCGAACGAGGAGGTCGTGTTTAAGAAGTATTCGCCGATCGGGGAGATCACCGAGTTTGCGGTGCAGTATGCCGACGTGCTCTCGCGTGCTTGCGGGTTGCCGGTGGTGGAGGGCCGCGAGCGGTTGGCCGGTATCGCTGCGCCGATCGTATCGGCCGGTGACGTGACCGGTTGCGTCTGCGTGCTGCAAAACGATACCGGCGCGATGCCGGGCGAGGTCGACGTGAAATTAGCACAGGTCGCCGCCGCGTTTTTGGGAAAACAGATGGAAGAATAACGTTGGCAGGGGTGATTCGGTGGAATCACCCTTGTTTTTTATGTACGGGACGAGGTGGGTGCGCATAAGATAGGGGGAAGGAGTGTGATGCCGCATGGCGACCAAAATTTACATTGATCAGGGACACAACCCGCAAAACCCCAACGCGGGGGCGGAGG
>JAZNRV010000115.1:0-5334 GCA_045590855.1 Acutalibacteraceae bacterium
ATTTTTTGATAATTTGTTTAACTTTTCCAATTTTTCCTCGGTAACGCCGCAAGAAAGCAAAAACTTTTTTAACACAAACTGACAGTGGCTCGTCGGGGCCATAGATTTGCAGTTAATTTAAAAAATCCGTGTAATGAAGTATTGCAAAACAGTATTGTTATTTTTGTGTGGTTTGGTAATACTAATAACCAACAAACAAAAAGGAGGGAAAGATTTATGGATAACAATTGCAAAAACAATCAGTCCATCCACTGCACCGTTGAACAATGCCGTTATCATGGCTGCGAAGGTGATTATTGTACGCTGAACGCTATCCAAGTAGGAACACACGAAACAAACCCGACCATGTGTGAGTGCACGGATTGCCAATCTTTTGAAAAGAAATAAAAAGAAAAAAGGGGGAAGAATCAAAATGATTCTTCCCCCTTTTTTATGCCATCATATCTTTCATGGTGTAGTAACCGTTGGGTTGTTTAACCAAAAACAGGGCGGCATTCAAGGCGCCAACCGCAAAAATATCTTTGGAAAGTGCGGTATGTGATAACGTGACATATTCGTCGTGTCCTGCAAAAATCACATCGTGTTCACCCACAATGGTACCACCGCGAACAGAACTGATACCAATGTCATGAGGGTCGCGTTTTTCGCGAACGGACTGGCGGTCATAGACATACCGCGGTTCGTAAGACAAGCCTTCTTTTACCGATTCAGCTAACAATAAAGCGGTGCCGGAAGGGGCATCAATTTTTTGATTGTGATGTTTTTCAATAATTTCAACATCAAACATACCGCCCAACACTTCGGCGGCTTTTTTGACCAGTTCGGTTAACAAACTGACACCCAAAGACATGTTTGCCGAGGAAAAAAGCGGTGTTTTTTCGGCGGCACTTCGAATGTTTGCTTGTTGTTCCTCCGATAAACCGGTGGTAGCAATTACTGCGGGAATGTGATTTTCGGTGGCGTATTGCAACACACCGTCAAGGCAAGATGGATGCGAAAAATCAATAATAACGTCTACCGGAATAGTACATTCGTTTGGAGTGCTAAAAACGGGGAAATCATCACAGGACGTGGTATTAACATCCACCCCGGCAACGATTTTGCAGTCGTCCCGTTTGGCGGCGCAAGCGGCAATGGTGCGTCCCATTTTTCCGTTACAGCCACAGAGTAAAATGCGTGTCATAAAAGTCAACCTTTCAGTGAATACCGACGCAGTACATCGGTCATTTTTTGTTTATTTTCCGCTGTCATGGCAGCCAGAGGTAAGCGACAATCGCCTACGTCAAATCCCATTTGATTGAGAGCTTCTTTGACAGGAATCGGATTAACATCCATAAACAGTGCGTTTGCCAAATCCAACCATTCTAATTGCAAACGCAAACTACGCTCGCAATCGCCATCAAGCCATGCCGCACAGATGTCGTGTGTTTGCTGCGGCGCAACGTTGGATAATACCGAAATGACGCCTTTCCCGCCAAGGGACATAATGGGAACAATTTGGTCATCGTTACCGGAATAGAGCGTAATATCGCACAAAGCGGCAATTTGAGCCGTTTCCGACAAGTTTCCGCTCGCTTGTTTGAGTGCCACGATATTGGGAATTTTATACAATTCGGCAACGGTCTTTGGCTGAATGTTCACGCCGGTGCGAGAGGGGACATTGTACAAAATAATTGGTAAATCCACCGAATTTGCAATACGAGTATAATGGGCAATCAACCCATTTTGCGAAGTTTTGTTATAATACGGAGTTACCAACAACAAGCCGTCGGCGCCCATTCTTTGCGCTTCTTTTGACATAAATACGGCATGTTCAGTGTTGTTTGAACCGGTACCGGCAATCACCGGAACACGGCCGTTTGTGTGTTCAATAGCCACGCGTAAGGCTTCCAAATGCTCATCGTCTTCCAAAGTGGGGGCTTCGCCGGTTGTGCCGATAGAAATGATGGCATCGGTGCCGTTTTCAATTTGATAATCAATCAGTTCGCGGTATTTTTCAAAGTTTATACGTCCGTCCGGATGCATGGGAGTGATGAGTGCTACACCGGCACCGGTAAAGAGAACAGGCTTACTCATACAAAACTCCTCCTTTGATAAATAGGGTTAGGCTGGCGATTAGTCCATATATCCTTCGGCGCACAGCAATTCTGCCAACAAGACAGCACCGCCGGCAGCACCACGCAGAGTGTTATGGGATAACCCGACAAACTTGTAGTCATATTGCGAATCTTCGCGCAATCTGCCCAGAGAGATAGCCATGCCACCTTCTAAACCACGGTGTAATGCGGCTTGCGGCATGTTATCTTCTTCAAAATAATGCAAGAATTGTTTGGGTGCGCTGGGCAAATCCAATTCTTGTGCACGACCCTTGAACGATTTCCAGCAATCCAAGATTTCATCCTTGGACGGTTTTTTATCAAAACTGCAAAATACAGCGGCAAAGTGGCCATCAGAGACAGGCACACGCAAGCATTGTGCCGTGATTTCGGGCGAGGTTGCGTTGACAATCACGCCATCTTCCACGTGACCCCAAATTTTGAGCGGTTCTTTTTCGGATTTTTCTTCTTCGCCGCCAATGTACGGGATGAGGTTATCTACCATTTCGGGCCAACGTTCAAAGGTTTTGCCGGCACCGGAAATGGCTTGATAGGTGCAAACAAGAGCTTTGCTGATGCCAAATTTGGAAAGCGGGAACAAAGCGGGAACATAGCTTTGCAACGAACAGTTCGATTTTACGGCAATGAATCCGCGGTTGGTACCCAAGCGTTTGCGTTGGCTGGGAATAACGTTTACGTGGTCGGCGTTGAGTTCCGGAATAATCATCGGAACATCGGCGGTGCCACGGTGGGCGCTGTTGTTGGAAACAACGGGGCATTCTGCTTTGGCATACGTTTCTTCCAAAGCGCGGATTTGGTCTTTGGGCATATCTACCGCACAAAACACAAAATCTACGAGTGCTGCCACTTCTTCTACGTTGGCAGCATCGCGAACAATCATATCTTGCAACGATTCCGGCAACGGCTGGGACATAGCCCAACGATTACCGATGGCTTCTTTATAGGTTTTTCCGGCAGAACGCGGACTGGCAGCAAGCGCCGTTACCGTAAACCAAGGGTGATTGGCAAGCAACGTAGCAAAGCGCTGCCCGACCATGCCGGTACAACCGATAATTCCAACATTAAACTTCTTCATAGGGGAGAACTCCTTCCTGATTTGAGGCAAGTAAAACCAGTGATTTTGCTTGACAATTTTTCATTCCTATTGTAGCATTATGTAACGAGGATGTCAACAAAATCAACTGATAAGTTGCAAAGCAAACGGAAACGGAGTTTATCCATGAAACGACAAGATTTTTATTATGATTTACCGCAAGAATTAATTGCGCAAGAGCCTATGGAACCAAGGGACCAATCGCGTCTGTTGGTGGTTGATCGTGCCAGGGGAACGCGCTCCAATCGGCAATTTTTTGAAATCATGGATTATCTTCGTGAAGGGGATTGCTTGATTCTCAACAATAGTCGTGTTTTACCGGCACGGTTGTATGGAAACCGAAAAGAAACCGGTGCGGCGGTAGAACTATTGTTACTCAATCCCAAAGGGGACGATTGCTGGGAAGTACTGGCAGGTCCCGGCAAAAAAGCGAAAGTCGGAAATGTTCTTACTTTTGGGGAAGGTTTGTTGGAAGCCGAAGTGACCGACGTGTTACCCGATGGAAACCGTTTGGTTCATTTTTCCTATGAAGGTAATTTTTACGAAATTTTGGAAAAAATCGGAGAGATGCCGCTACCACACTATATTACGCAAAAATTAGAGGATAAAGAACGGTATCAAACGGTTTATTCCAAAGAACTCGGTTCAGCGGCAGCGCCTACGGCGGGGTTGCATTTTACACCGGAGTTGTTAGAACAACTTCGTCAAAAAGGGGTAAAAACCGGTTTTGTTACACTGCATGTGGGATTGGGTACGTTCCGACCTGTAAAGGCAGAAAACATCACAGACCACAAAATGCATTATGAACATTATGTTTTACCGGAAGAAACGGCAAAACTTATCAACGAAACCAAAGCCGCCGGCGGACGCGTTTTCGCCGTGGGAACTACCTCGTGCCGAACGTTGGAAAGTGTCGGGGTAGGCGACGACGGTTTGGTACATGCAAACGAAGGTTGGACCGGTATTTTTATTTATCCCGGATATAGTTTTCAGATTTTGGATGGGTTAATCACCAACTTTCATTTGCCGGAAAGCACGTTGATTATGCTGGTCAGTGCTTTTGCGGGTTATGAACAAACCATGGAAACATATCGGTATGCCGTGGAACAGCGGTACCGTTTTTTTAGTTTCGGCGATGCCATGCTGATTGTGTAATGAAGGATGACGTTATATGAAGATTATCAAAAAAAGTGGTCGTGCGCGGCGGGGTGTGTTTGAAACGCCTCACGGCACGGTACAGACTCCCGCTTTTATGAATGTTGCTACTTGCGGTGCTATTAAAGGCGCGGTTTCCGCCTATGATTTGGCGGAAATTAAATGTCAAGTACAACTTTGTAATACGTACCATTTACATCTCCGTCCCGGGGATGAATTGGTCAAGACAATGGGTGGTTTGCATAAGTTCACGGGGTTTGAGGGACCTATTTTAACGGATAGTGGCGGTTTTCAAGTGTTTTCTTTGTCGAAACTTCGTAAAATTAACGAGGAAGGTGTTACCTTTTCTTCGCACATTGACGGACGTCGTTTGTTTATTGGTCCGGAAGAGAGTATGCGTATTCAATCCAACCTTGCTTCCACCATTGCCATGGCGTTTGACGAATGCGTTGAAAACCCTGCCAAATACGATTATTCCGCGCGTTCTTGCGAACGCACTACTCGATGGTTAAAGCGTTGCCAAACGGAAATGGAACGGTTAAAATCGTTGCCGGATACTATTAATAAAGAACAACTACTGTTTGGTATCAATCAAGGCTGTACTTTTGAAGACCTTCGTATACGGCATATGCAAGAAATTGCCGAACTCGATTTGGACGGATATGCCATCGGCGGATTGGCAGTAGGGGAGCCCACAGAAGATATGTACCGTATTATTGATGCGGTGGAACCGTTCATGCCCGAAGACCGTCCACGGTATCTGATGGGCGTGGGAACACCGGCGAATATTTTGGAAGCGGTACGGCGCGGCATTGACTTTTTTGACTGCGTTATGCCAAGCCGCAACGCCCGTCACGGATATATGTTTACAAATCAGGGGATTATCAATCTCAATAATGCAAAATATATGCGCGATCCGCTGCCGATTGAAGAGGGGTGCAAGTGTCCTGCCTGTCAACGGTATTCAAG
>JAZNRV010000116.1:0-3409 GCA_045590855.1 Acutalibacteraceae bacterium
GTGACGGGGGATTCAAAGCATTTGTGCCGATTATGTACGGTTGCAATAATTTTTGCACCTATTGCATCGTACCGTATGTGCGCGGTCGTGAACGCAGTCGCCATCCCGACGACATTTTGGCAGAAATACGTCAGTTGGTGGCACAAGGGTATAAGGAAATTACCTTACTTGGTCAAAATGTCAATTCTTACGGCAAAGGCGAAGCACACGGGGTTACGTTCCCCGAACTGTTACGCCGTATCAACGCGATTGAGGGCGATTTTATCATTCGGTTTATGACCTCTCATCCCAAAGACGCCACCAAGGAATTGTTTAACACCATTGCCGCTTGCGAAAAGGTATCACGGCATTTTCATTTGCCTTTCCAATCGGGAAGTAACCGTGTGCTCAAAGCCATGAACCGCGGATACACCCGCGAACAGTATTTGGAACTGATTGCCTATGCACGCAAAGTAGTACCCGGTATTACGTTTACCAGTGATGTCATTGTTGGTTTTCCCAACGAACAACGGGAAGATTTTGAACAAACGCTGGATTTAATAAAAACCGTGGGGTTTGCCTCGCTGTTCACTTTCATTTTCTCACCGCGGGAGGGAACACCGGCGGCAAAAATGCCGGACCCGATTTCTGCCAAGGAAAAATCCGCCTGGTTTACCGAAATGACATCACTGCAAGAAACGTTGTCGGCAAAGCGGTTGCAACAACTTGTCGGTACCGAGCAACGCGCGTTGTTGGAACAACAAACGGGCGACTGTGTGGAAGCACGTTTGCCGGACAACAGCATTGTGCGGGTAAACGGTGGTGCTGACCGTATTGGTCAATATGTTACGGTGCGTATAACCGGTGCACGCAATTATGTTCTCACCGGTGAAATAAAATAAGAGGAGATTTTTACAAATGGAACGTATTTTAGAAATGGCAAAAGAATTAGGTCACGCAATTCAACAAGACGAACGCTTTATCCGCTTACAAGCAGCGCAAACTGCCGCGGACGAAGATGCCGAATTACAATCGTTGATTGGTGAATTCAATTTGAAGAGAATGGCGATTAACAGCGAAACCGCCAAAGACGACAAAGACGAAGAAAAACTCAAAGAACTCAACAAAGAAATCCGCGAAGTGTATGCTCGCGTAATGGCAAACCCCTCCATGGCGGCGTACAACGAAGCAAAAACGGCAATGGATAAAATCATCAACGGTATCGGTGCTATTGTGAACATGGCAGCACAAGGCATGAATCCCGATGAATACGACGAACACAATTGCAGCGGCAATTGCAGTAGTTGCGGGGGTTGCCATTAATTTTTAGGACGTTTAAAAAGGAGGTGACGGCATGGCTTCACTCACACCGATGATGCAACAATATTTGGATATCAAAAGCCAGCATCCGCAATGCATTTTGTTTTTCCGCTTGGGCGATTTTTACGAAATGTTTTTTGAAGATGCCAAAATTGCTTCACAAGAACTGGAACTGGTTTTAACCGGCAAAGATTGTGGCTTGGAAGAACGCGCTCCTATGTGTGGCGTGCCGTTCCACAGTTGCGAAGGATATATCGCAAAATTAGTCAACCGCGGCTACAAAGTAGCCATTTGCGAACAAACCGAGGACCCCGCTTTAGCAAAAGGTTTGGTCAAGCGGGATGTTGTGCGCATTATCACGCCGGGTACTGTTATTGAAGGCAGCATGCTCGATGAAGGGCGCAATAACTTTTTGTGTGTGGCTTATGCAGATGAAGTTTTATCCCAAATCGGCATTTGCTTTGTCGATATTTCTACCGGTGCCTTGCACGTATCGCAACTTTGCGGCGAGGATGTTTTACCGCGTTTTCAAAACGAATTGGGTCGCTTTTCTCCGCGTGAGATTTTGCTCAACGATACGTTAATGGCTCATAACGAAACGGTTGGTTTTATGACCGACCGTTTGGGCGTTTCACCCGAACAAGCCGAATTGGTGTGCTTTGATTATCCTGCCGCTGTAGAAGCTATTTTGGAGCATTTCCACAAAGCATCGTTGGATGAGCTGCGGCTACAAGATTCGGCACTTTCTGTACGTTCGCTTGGTTGTGCGTTGCATTATTTGTACATGACACAAATGACCGGCTTGGAACGCATGACACAGTTGGATGTGTATTCCGACGAACAGTATATGCGCTTAGATTTAACCGCCCGCCGTAATTTGGAACTGCTCGAAACCATGCGCAACAAAGAAAAGCGCGGTTCGTTGTTGGGTGTGTTGGATAAAACGCGCACCGCCATGGGTAAACGCCTCATTCGCAACTGGATTGAACAACCGCTTTTGCATCCCGCGCACATCACCCGCCGCCAAAACGCGGTGAGCGAACTGGTACACGATGCGATGTTGCGGGATGATTTGCAAGAATTACTCACACATATTCACGATGTGGAACGCATCATGACACGCGTGGTATATGGCAGTGCCAATGCCAGGGAAGTACGCGCGCTTGGTCAAACATTGCAAAACATGGCACCGCTCAAAGACCGTCTTGCCGGCATAAACGGAGCGTTGCTCAGCGAAATTCGCGAAAACATCGACCCGCTTTCGGACTTGGTGGATTGGATTGAACGTGCTATTGACGACGAACCTCCGTTGACCGTGCGCGAAGGCGGTATGATACGTAGCGGTTATCATGCCGAACTGGATGAACTGCGCCTTATCATGGAAGACAGCAAAGGCATCTTGGCGCGCATTGAAACCGCAGAAAAAGAAAAAACAGGTATCAAAACGCTCAAAATTGGATACAACCGTGTGTTTGGCTATTACATTGAAATTTCTCGCAGTTATGCAGAGCAAGTTCCCGAACATTACATACGCAAACAAACGTTGGCAAACGCTGAACGGTATATTACGCAAGATTTAAAAGATTTGGAAACACGCGTACTTGGTGCCAAAGACCGCGCTGCTGCCTTGGAATATGCTTTGTTCCAAGAAGTGCGCACGGCAGCCGCCGAACGACTGGACCGTATTCAAAAAACGGCAGATGCCGTGGCGCGTTTGGATGTGTTGTGCTCATTTGCCCAAGTGGCAGTTGCTCGCAACTACGTTTGTCCGGTTATTGATATGAACGGCGTTATTAACATCAAAAACGGTCGTCACCCGGTGGTGGAAGCGTTGCAACGCGCACCGTTTGTTCCCAATGACGTTTTATTGGACAATCACGACAACCGCGTAGCCATGATTGCCGGTCCGAACATGGCAGGTAAATCTACCTTTATGCGCCAAACCGCCATTATTGTGTTAATGGCGCAAATCGGCAGTTTTGTACCGGCAGAAAGTGCTACCATCGGCATTGTTGACAGTATTTTCACCCGTGTGGGTGCTTCGGACGACTTGGCATCGGGACAATCCACGTTCATGGTGGAAATGAGCGAAGTCGCCTCTATTTTAAAG
>JAZNRV010000117.1:0-2535 GCA_045590855.1 Acutalibacteraceae bacterium
AGTAACAGTTTAATCAACTGACCCAAACCAAGGTCAATCAGACAAATGATGAGACCAAACACGGCACACAAAGCCAAAGTAACACCGGTATTGCGTACAACGCTCGGCAACGTCGGCCATGTGATTTTTTTGAACTCACCTTTTAAGTCGCGAAGGAACTTCACGCTCTTTTCGGTTTTGGCATCGTTTTCACCGCTCTTTGCCGCACGGGTGCGACCGACGAAAAACATGATGATACCAACCACCAACAATACCACGGCAATAAAGAACGAAATCTTTTTGCCCGTGAGAAAGTTTGGGTCAAAGAAACGCGAAATCCATGCACCCATGCCCAAAGCACCGATGTCGGAAAAGATGTTCAAGCTGCTGAGGAACGTAACAAGCACCGTTAACAGTGCGGCTACCGCTAAGATAAATCCCCAAAATAGCATAACTGTTCTCCTCTCCGAAAATTATTTGGTTTCTTTGTGCAGAGTGTGTTTGCGGCAGAAACGACAATATTTGTTCATTTCCAGTCTGTCAGGGTCATTCTTTTTGTTCTTCATGGTGTTGTAGTTGCGTTGCTTACATTCGCTGCAAGCCAATGTGATTTTCACTCTCATAACGGCACCTCCAATAGTTCCCTTGCGGGTTTTTTGAGCCTCCCTCAGGGATTTTTACGTCATTAAAAAACGGCGCAAAAAAATAAACCCCTTTTGAGGTACAAACAGTTTACCACACTTTTGCCAACAGCTCAAGCCTTTTTTGAAAATTTTTTCAGCTGCAAAAATCAAAGCGGTTTTTATTTAAGGAAACTATTGATTTGCCTTTCTAGATTTGGTATTATATATATTATATTTTTGTAAAAAAGGCGGGAAGATTATGCGACGCACGGTACTTTGCATTTGTTTGATAGTTGGCATTGTTGCTTGCAGCACGGGATGTAACCGAAAGGTATCGTCGAGCACTTCCCTCATTCGCATCAACGAAGTGCAACTTGCCGGCGGCACTGACTGGGTGGAGCTTTACAACACCGCTTCTCATGCCGTTTCACTCAAAGGCTGCTTTTTTTCGGACGACCCCGATTCGCCCGGCAAATGGATGTTCCCCAACATCACGCTGGATGCCGGCGGTTATTTGCTGTTACACGCCGACAAGGGTGAAGGCACTGCTACACATCTTTCTTTACCGTTTCATTTGAATGCTGCGGGCGAAACACTGGTTTTTAGCGACAGACACGGGAATTTGCTGAACACAGCTACGGTGCCTCAAAGTCCTGCCGGTGTATCCTATGGTTTGAACGCTGACGGAACGTTTGTGTGGTATGCCTCCCCCACTCCCGCAGCCGACAACAAAAACGGCATGGTACTGGGTTCGCAGTCCGTTAACCTGACCAATGGATTACGTATTAACGAGTATATGTCGCGCAACTCCTCCTTTTTACACGACGAAGACGGTGATTACAGCGACTGGGTAGAAATCCACAACTTTTCCCAAAAAGGCATTTTGTTGGACGGATATTACTTGACAGACTCCAAAAGTGAAGTGACAAAATGGCAATTCCCCCAAGGCACTGTTCTCCCCGCTGACGGATATTTGGTTGTTTTTTGTTCCAAAAAGGACAAGCATACCGCAAGCGGCGAATACCACACCAATTTCCGATTGGGAGATAGCGACGCCTTTTTGGGGTTGTATACGGCAGACGGTGATTTTTGTTCCGGTATTTCATATCACCCCACCGAGCAAAACCAATCCGTTGCCTATACGGCAAACGGTGACTATACGGCATGTCGGTATCCCACCCCCGGCTATGCCAACCCACAATAACGGAGAAAAATCGTATGAACACAACCTTTGAGCATAAGAAAAAGAATACGTTGCTGATAAGTTGCGTCGTCGGCATAGCGTTATTGATAACCGGTTCGCTTATGTTTGGTCCATCCAATCCCAAAGCTTTGCCGGAATCGCATGTGTATATCAGTGAAATCATGAACAACAATCGTTCTGTCTTTGCCGACGAAGACGGGAAGTTTTACGACTGGGTAGAAATTACCAACGGCGGTTCCACTGCGGTGGAGCTTGACAAACTCACACTCACCGATTCGTTGGAAGAGGTGGAAGCTTTTCGTTTTTCGTCAGAGGTATTACAAGCGGGAGAATCTTTGGTGATACAACTCACCGGTGACAGCAAGGAAAACCGCCCCCTACACGCACCGTTTGGGTTATCTTCTTCGGGAGATACCGTTTATCTTTGCGGGCGCAAAGGAACGGTTATCGACACCATCACGGTGGGTGAATCCGAAGAAAATCTTTCGTTTGGGAAGCTCGGCGGCAAATCGGTCTGGTTTGCCAAAGCAACCCCCGGTGCTGCCAACACCGGTATTTGCGGCCAAACACCGGAAGAACTGCGTAACAACTGCTATACCGGTGTGCGCATCAATGAGGTGTGCGCCGTTTCCCGTTCTTCTAACGTGAACGTTCCGCACGATTGGGTGGAACTTCACAACACCACCAACGCACCGCTTTTGCTGGATGGATACCGTTTGACCAATGCCC
>JAZNRV010000118.1:0-8920 GCA_045590855.1 Acutalibacteraceae bacterium
GAGTTTTGCAAAACTCACACCGCGTTTTGTTTATATTGTTTTAAAATCCACGCGAGGCACCACCGCCGCCAAAACTTCCGCCTCCGCCACGAAAACCACCGCCGCCAAAGCCGCCACCTCTGTGGTGATGACCGCCAAAACCGCCGATGGGGAAAAAGAAGAACGGACTTCCCGGATATCTTCGTCTTCCCAAAAGAAGTATCAGCAATAACAAAACGAATACAACAATGGAAATCCAACTACCATTGTTTTCCAATTCATCAACGGGAGTATAGTTAGGGTCTGGTTCTAAACCAAATTCAATGTACACCTCGTTGACAAGTGCATTGTACGTTGCGGCCAATCCTTCGGAAAAGTTGTTGTTCTTAAAATAGGGGACAGCATAATTATCCAAAATAATTCCCGAACGAGCATCGGTGATGGCACCTTCCAAACCGTACCCGACAGAAATGTCTACTTCGCGGTCTTGTACGGCTAACAGCAGTAAAACGCCGGTGTTGTTTTCTTTATCGCCAATCCCCCAGGCACGGCCCAGTTGAACGCCATACTCGTGAATATCTTGGTTACCAACCGTGTCCACCGTGACCACTACGACTTGCGCCTTGGTTTTTTCATATAATTGCACACCGGCGCGGTAGAGTTCCTCTTCGGTTTCGTTACTGACTACCCCCGCGAAATCGTTGACAAAAAAACGGTCAGTGGGGGTAAGGTCTATCGTTTCTGCCGATACGGGTAAAATCAATAATCCTATGACTATCACAAAGACAGCTGCTCTAAAAAAGATTTTTTTCATACAACGTTACTCAAAATCAACAACCGGTGTTTGTTGTGAACTCTCCGGTGCTTCATACATTTCCTTGGCTCCAAAGCCGAAAATACTTGCCATAATATTGGAGGGGAAGCGTCGGATTTTTACGTTATAGGTTTTTACTGCCTTGTTGTAATCGGTACGCGCTGTGGAAATACGATTTTCCGCACCTTCCAGTTGGTCTTGCAATGCGATAAATTGCTCGCTTGCTTTAAGTTCGGGATAATTTTCCACTACAACCAACAAACGGCTCAAAGCGGAATCCAGTTGAGTGTTAGCTTCTAATTTTTCGTCAATATCGGCATTTCCTGCCATCTTGGCACGGGCGTTTGCCAAATCGGTGTAAATTTGTTCTTCATGCGCAGCGTACCCTTTCACGGTGTTCACCAAATTGGGGATAAGGTCAGCACGGCGTGTAAGCATCACACCAATGGTGCTTTCTTTTTCCTCAACGTTTTGTTGGGCGTTTACCAAACCGTTGTAAGAGGAAATCACCGTGACAATAACAATGACAACCAGTGCTACGATTGCGCCTATAACAATACTTTTCTTTTTCATGATGAACCCTCGTTTCTTTTGCTTTTGTCTATATTATAGCGTATTCACTTACACAATACAAGATTATTTATTTTCTTTCTTTTCCTTACTTCGTCACAATCCGCCAAGCTGAAGCGGTATAATGAAGCCAAAAGGAGAGGATACTGTGCCAATAATTTATGCCGATGTGCTGATTGCTGTAAATTGGTTAGTGGATGATATGCTCCTCTCGGCAACCGCTTGTGTATTACGTTTACCCATCACCAAAAGGCGCTTACTGTTTTCCGGTTTGTTGGGCGGGGTAAGCGGACTGTTGATTTTGTTACCGCCTTTGTCTGTTACGGTCTCACTTTTGATAAAACTGTTAAGTGCGTGTTTGTTAACCGTGGTTGCTTTCCCTTGGCGAGGTATAAAAAATTTTGTCAAGACAACAACCGTTTTTTTTATTATTGCCGCTTTGTTTGCCGGTATTCTTTCCGGAATTTGGTTGCATACTTCGGGAGAAATGTTTTTGGTGCGTAACGGTATGGTGTATTTCTCAATATCTCCGTTATGGATAGCGCTTTTTGCAGGTGTCAGTTACGTGATTGTTAGAATTTATGACCGTTTAACACGGAAAAATGCTCCCCAAAATTTTGAATACACGTTACATATTGAAAACAACGGGAAGCAATGCACATGTCGAGCTCTGTATGACACGGGGTTGCATCTTAACGAACCGTTTTCGGGAAAACCGGTTATTGTGGTAGAACGAAAAGTAATCGAAAATTTGGACGACGATGTGTTGTGCGAAGTCTTGCAATTCCGGGAAACGATGGCCTCAAAAAATTCACGCGGTGTCAGGTTGATTCCTTATCATTCCTTGGGTGCCAAAGGATTGTTACCGGCATTTTTGCCAAAAACCATTACGGTATGTGCGACAGGGCAAGTGCCGCAAGATATTTCGGGTACTTACGTGGCAGTTACCGAGAACTTGGGTCGAGGTGAATATCGAGCGCTCATAGGAAACAGCGTGATATGATAAACGGAGGATAGCGTACGATGATTTTTAAAAGAGTACAAAAATGGTTACGCTCTGTTTTTAGACGGGGCTATTTTAAACTGAGCGAAGGTGTATATTACATTAACGGAGCGGATACTTTACCCAGTCCGCTTAGCGAAACGGAAGAAAAGCAGGCACTTCGTCTGGCGGCTGACGGTGATACTGATGCTCGTGATAAATTGATTACCCACAATTTACGATTGGTAGTGTATATCGCACGCAAGTTCGAAAGTTCAGGGGTGGGAATTGAAGATTTAATTTCCATCGGTACCATTGGGCTTATAAAAGCGGTGGGAACGTTTTGCCCCGAAAAGAATATCAAACTCGCCACGTATTCTTCGAGATGCATCGAAAACGAAATTCTCATGTATTTGCGAAAAACGGTGCAGCAAAAGAAAGAACTATCCATTGACGAGCCGTTAAACGTAGACTGGGACGGCAACGAACTATTGTTGTCGGATGTTTTGGGAAGTGACCCCGATGAGGTTAATCGTAACATTGAACAAGAAGCGGAATGTAACGTGTTGATGGAATGTGTGTCCAGACTTTCCACTCGCGAACAAACCATCATGCGTCTTCGTTTCGGCATTGGAGGAGAGCAAGAACATACGCAAAAGGAAGTGGCTGATTTGCTGGGGATATCGCAATCGTATATTTCCCGTTTGGAAAAGAAAATAATCAAACGCTTACGCAAAGATATGGAAAAAGCAGAATGAAAAAAACCGGCATTTCGGCCGGTTTTTTACGCTTATAATTGCTTTTTTATGCGGTCCAAAGCCCCTTTCTCCAAACGAGAGACCTGGGCTTGGGAAATGCCGATTTCGTTTGACACTTCAATTTGGGTAAGACCTTTAAAAAATCGCAAATTCAATATTTTCTTTTCGCGGTTATTCAAACCGCGAATCGCTTCTTTGAGTGCTAATTCATCCAGCCAATTTTTATCGTCGTTGTCGTCGCCTACTTGGTCCATCACATAAATGGTATCACCGCCATCGGAATAAATCGGTTCGTATAACGACACCGGTTCCACAATGGATTCCAGTGCGGTGACCACCTCTTCTCGCGGCAAATCCAATTCAGCGGCAATTTCCTCAATGGTAGGGTCACGCAGCAGGGAGGCTGTTAATTGTTCCTTGCACTGCATAGCGCGATAAGCGGTATCCCGCATACTGCGGCTGATGCGAATGGCATTGTTATCACGCAAATAGCGCCGAATTTCACCAATTATCATGGGAATGGTTATAGAATGGCGAAAAAGTAATATACACAGAGGATGAACCTTTATCCATCCTCTTAATGTCATATAAATTATCCACTAAATATTATACTTTTTTTGGAGTCTTCGGTCAACTGACAATAACTGTAAATTACTTGTCATTTGTAATTTACAATTTGATTAAGATTATAGAGCGTAATATTGTCGTTATTATCCGTCTCTGATACAACCTTGTCATCAAACCCTGATTCAGAAAAAAGAGCGTAATAAAACTTTGCAGTCTCTTTAAGTGGTGTCAGTTTGGTAACTGTATCAAGATACTCAGAATAATCAAACGGTGCATTTTTGAACTTACACTCACCAACCAAATACTCCTTGCCGCCCTTTCCGATGCCGAGGATATCAATTTCGGTTTCAGCAACTCGAACACCCTTAGGAGTATCCTTATCACGCACCGTGGTTTTTCCTGTCCATCTGCCCATTTTTGAATAACGGAAAGGTAACTCATTTTTCTTCTGCATCTCTCTTACAAACTCTTTGCACACATCCTCAAAGGTAAAGGACGCAAACTCGTGCAATGCCGGTGCGATAACATAATCGTAAACGCCGTCTACATCGCCGTCTTCAAGCTGAGAAAAATTCGTAAAACCAAACGCATACCAAAATCTAAAGAAATTATCGGTCAAGCGATAAGTGCCTCTGTTGGAGTTCGCTTTTTCTTTGCTCTTCGAATCGACTGAAAACTCACGCTCAACAATTCCAAGCTCGATAAGATTTTTAAGATATACACTTGTTTTTGATGTGTCCTCTACAAGAGATTTTTGGCTGATGTCATTAAGCTTTGTGTTGCCAAGAGCTACCGCCTCAATAATTGAGTTGTATATAGGGGTTTCACGAAGTTCCTGATGGAGTAAAAAATCAACCTCGCTATATAAAACCGAGCCTTTAGTTAGGATATTTCTCTTAATATTCTCCGCCAATGAAAGCTTTGGACTAAACTGACGAAGATAATGTGGAATACCGCCAAGTATGGAATATGCCAATACCTTATCTCTATCCGAATAATTCGGGAAGAATTTAACCGCATCATAAAAGCCCATCTCGGTCATTTTATAAATGCCTGTTGCCCTTCCGTAAAGCGGATTTTTTTCGGCAAGTAATTCTTTCTCGATAAAACTCATTGCGCTACCGCACAATACAATCATTACATTTTTATCTTTAAGCTCAGCATCCCAAAGATTTTGCAGCACAGAGGGGATGCTTTTATTTCCCTTACACATATAGGGGAACTCATCTATGATAAGCAGTTTCTTTTGATCTCCAAAAGGAAAATCTAAAACAGAACGAAAAGCACTCTCCCAATCTGCAAACTCAGAGATATACTGCTTTGCAGGGATATCCTCTTTCAGAATATGCTTTGAGAATTTGGAAAGCTGAACTTTATCGGTACTTTGTGTGCAGGAATAAAATACATGCTGTTTTCCTTTGCAAAACTCTCTTAATGTTTCGGTTTTGCCCACACGACGTCTGCCATAAAGAACAACAAGCTGACCATTCTCGTTATCAAATTTATCTTGAAGAAACTTTAATTCTGCCTCTCTTCCAATAAACATATCAAAACCTCCGTAAATTCAAATCGTGATTTACTAAATCGTGATTTGATAATATTATATATCACAATTTTAAAAAAATCAAGTGTTTTAAAAAAATTTGAGGACACAAGTCTAAAAGAACTGTGTCCTCATACTAATTATTTCATTATTTATTGTCTTCCAAAAGATACTCTTGCAGTTTAAATTTAACCATAATACTCGGCTGACCGTCAGCGCCGCTGATGATAACCTTGTCTATAAGCTGGTCACACACATGCTTCTTTTCTTCAATGCTCATTACTCCCCAAGACTTTTGAAGGTCACGTAAAAGCTCCTTAGAACGTTCAACCTTAATAGCGATAGTAGATTTTTTGCTCTCATTTTCCACCGCCTCTTGCAGTCGGTCGATTTCTCGCTCACGTTCACTGATAACCTCTAAAAGCTGTTCGGTGCCCTTTTCTGCGTAAATGTTATAAAGACGTTTAATCTCTTCTTGCTTGCGGCGAATTTTCAATTTAAGGTTATCCAACACCTCAAACTGCGAAACTGTCTTCTTTGTATTTTTATTATTAAGGTAAGACATCTGGAACAATTCTTGCACAACCGCCTCTTCAACATCCTCAGCAAAATATTTTAGATTCTTACAATCGGGATCTTTTATAAGATACTGTTTTGTAGTTTGCTGAGAATAGCAGACGATTTTTACACTCTTGCCCCATTTTTGATAGCGCATTTTGGCACCGCAATCTCCACAAACCAAAAGTCCGCTTAAAAGGTACTGTGAACGGGCATAGGTTATGCTGCGGCGTTCCATTTCCTCTTGTGCCTCATAAAAGATTTTTTCGTCAATAAGTGGTTCGTGATTACCTGCGTACTCCTTGCCCTTGTAGACCAAATATCCGAGTGACGTGCGACGTTTTAATATCTGCACAACAATACGTTCACCCTTGAAGCCCAACAAATCCGAAATTTTTGCAGGCGGCATCTTTTCCTCAACATACAGACGAAAGATTTCCCGAACCTTTTCTTTTTCTTCGGGGACAACATCGTAGTTTCCGGTTTCACGATTGTATCTGTAGCCATATGGCTGATTACCGCCGCCCATCGGCTTACCCGACTTTATGCGTTCTTCACGTCCGCGTTTCATTTTATAAACGATTTGGTCACGGTCGTACTCGGCAAGACCGGCAAACAAGACCAACATCAGTTTAGAAGTGGGATTGTTTCGGTCCACGCTGACAAAAGGTTCAGCAATACTTACGAAGTTAATGTCGTATGTATTTGTGTTAACGAGGCTGTTTTTACTATCCTTACGGTCAACGATATAATCCTGGATGAACTGAAGTGTGCCAAGCAGTGAACGGGAAAGTCGGTCAATCCTCGGCACGATAAAACAGTTGATTTTAATTTTTGAAGCACCACGGTTAAATCGGTCCACAAGCTCAACAAAATGATTAAGACCGGGACGATCCATTGTGGTACCGGTGACACCATCATCGGTAAAGAGTACACAGTTATTAACATTGTTATACTGACAATATCGGATGATGTCATTACGCTGAACATCCAAACCGAAGCCTTCTTCTGCCTGCTTATCGGTAGAAACACGGCGGTAAGCAACATTGATTAAAAAGTTTCCGTCACTGTCGGTATCAATTTTATCGGTATCAAATAAAATCTCTGTCCACTTATCTGAATTTAAGTTCTTTTTGAGCCAACCCATTAGCACACCTCTTTTCATCTTTTTTTATTATTGTAGCATACTTTTACACCAAACACAAGGTGTTTTGACAAAATACCATATTTTGTCGAAATTGTTTATGTATCCCGATGCAAAGCTGCATCGGTTGGATTCCGATTATAATAACCTAAAACTTAGGCCGGATTCTTGTCACGGGAAGGCTCGGGCAAAACAACCTCGCCGTCTTCCGTAACGATGGCTCTGTCAACAATGCTATTAACAATACGATCAATCGTATTATTACCTTTGATGACATAATTCTTCAGTTCCTCGTGGGTAATTTCTTTGTCGCCCATAAAAATTCGAACCTTAAATTTCAAAGTATGCTACCTTCCTTTCTGTAATAATTATGGACAATATTTGAGCGCTTTAATACAAAACACGGAATCCAAGGTTGCTCTTGCCCATAATTTTTAATTCATATCTTTATAATTTAAATTGCTCCTTCATCATTTTAAGTTTAAAAAAAGATATGTAGTTAGGCACACCGCGCTATTACGGTTGACCTGTGCCTGTTTGCTGACGAAAATGTTTTCGCTATGTCAGCCCAGCGTCGTCCCTGCTGCGAAAAAACATTTTGGTACACAAAACTGCGTTATCCAGCTTTGCGCTGCAAGGAAGATTGTCGCTTACAAACAGAGTGGAATGTTTTTAAACGAAAATCTTACAATGAGTTTGAGAAATGTTTTTTCTGCATTTCAAGAAAAGATTAACGGTGAGAGTTTTTTCTTCTCTTGGACGCACTTAATGTATACGGAAGGTTAATCCTTCATTTCAAGAAAACTTAAACGGTCCGCACCTTTCGGCACGGACCGTCTGCTTTTATTGGAATAATTTTTATATGAGTGTCGCTTTTAAATGATGATGATTTTCTTTTTATGATGATAGTATGATACTCATTTGCAAATGACAGTCATAGATTTTTTATAGATTAATAGAAGATTAATTTTAGGCAAAACTATCGTTTTCTAAATGAGGAGTTCACTACATTTTGAGAGAACAAATGACTATCATTTCGGGCGATTCAATGCCTGTCATTTAGTGATTATTAATGACTGTCGTTTCGTGATTTAAAAAGATGACCATCCCTTTGGGATGCTCAGATTGCTCCCCCTCTTGTCAACCTCAAAACGATAATACTCTTTTTGTCATAAACAACTGAAAGTTTAACGCTCAGTAATGTCATAGGAAAAGGATAATTCTCTGACAAATTGAGCGTTACTTTTTGCTCAAAAAAGAGAGTCCTATCGAAGCGATAACTCACCGCAAAAAGTCTCTCAAACTCTAATCATCCCAAACAGACAATCATTTTTATAGAATTTTATTGAAAAATCATTTTAAAGAGAAAATAAAACAAAAATGAGCATAATTAAGTATTTGAGCTAATTTTAAGCAAGGTTTTGTCGTCTCAAGCCCCATAAAAAACGATTATTAATTTAAATCAATAATTACCCTATAAGGGGGAGGGTGTTTTTGCGGAATGCTTTTTTCGCACTTTTGTTCAGTTATAAGTCTATTCATGTTCCAACTTTTGTACCAACAAAGCAAATAACCCTATTCCACCTTTTAGCCCATCTTTTAACTCATACCGTCATAATCTTTTAGGTTCAACAATTGCAACAATCATTTTTAGAAGGTGGAATAAAAAGTGGAATACCATAAGTTCAAGTTTTGCAACATAGTTTTGTCATATGGAATAAAACGTGGAACAGAGTTACGGTTCAAACCTTGCAACACGATTGCCAGTATTAAATTTATTTACCCGAATTTATATAAAAGAATAAGGTTCATTTATTGCAACATACATCTCTAAAATTATGGTTCATAGAATGCAACACAAACACATTCCTAAGTCAACATCACAAGTTAAATATTTTCTCTAAGAAAGAAGAAAGCAAAAGGCGCCGCCGAAGCGACGCTTAAAATTATTTTACAAACTTAACCGCTGTCCCGTACACAATAACTTCAGCCGCACCCTGCATAA
>JAZNRV010000119.1:0-14382 GCA_045590855.1 Acutalibacteraceae bacterium
CGCTGTTTTTGACCGCCGGATAAGGTGGAAGGATAAACGTTGGCTTTTTCTTCCAATCCGATGCGTTGCAACAATGCCATAGCGTTTTCTTTTGCTGCGGCAATCATTTTTGCTTTCTCTTGACGTCGTTTGGAAAGCGACGTTGTCTTACGCATGTTTTTAAGCCCTATGTGTATAGGCGCCAAAGTGATATTGTCCAACACGGTTTTGTTGTTAAACAAGTTGAATTGTTGGAACACCATGCCGATATGCTGACGATGTTTGTTGATATCCACCCGCATATCTGCCAAATCTTCCCCGTCAAAAATGATTTGACCGGACGTGGGGTCTTCCATGCAATTAAGGCAACGCAAAAAAGTACTTTTGCCGCTGCCGGAAGGACCGATAATAACCACCTTTTCACCTTCGTGAATGGTTTCGGTGATACCGTTAAGTACCGTTAAAGAGCCATATTGTTTGTTTAAGTTAATTACGTCTATCACTTTTTTTCAGGCTCCTTTCCATACTTTTCACGCCCAAAGAAATGATGGCAACCAGCACAATGTACATCAACGCCATGAAGAAATAGGGCATCAAATATTCATAGGACTTGTTACCGATTTCCGTAAACGTTTTGTACAGGTCCACAGCAGCGACAAAACTGACAACCGACGTATCTTTGACCAAGGCAATCAGTTCGTTACCCAACGTCGGCAATATGTTTTTGACCGCTTGCGGAACAACAATTTTGAGCATGGCAGTCCAGTACCCCAAACCGACAGCGCGGCCCGCTTCCATTTGACCGGAATCTACCGAAAGAATACCGCCGCGCATGATTTCGGAAACATAGGCACCGGAGTTCAAACCAAACACCAAAATACACGTATTGAGCGAGCCAATATTAATACCCATGAGCGGGAACAACACATAGTAGGCAATCAACAACTGCACCACAATCGGCGTTCCGCGAAAGAAGCCAACGTATACGGAACAAATTTTGTCCAAAACACGCGGCATGAGTTTATATTTGGGCATAACTTTGATTGTAGCAATTACCGTACCGATAACAATACCCATAATCAAGCCCAAAATAGCAATTAACAACGTGTTTACCAAACCTTCACCCAACACGCGACGCCATGCGCCGTTTGTGGCAAAACGTTCCCAAAACACTTCCCACTTATGTAGCAAATCCATAGCCAAACCGTTCCTTCCAATATTGTTCACAAAACCCTGCCGCATACAAGATGCGGCAGGGTTCCGTCATCACCGATTTATAATCAGCCGTTCATGGCTTTGGCAATGGCTTTTGCAGGAGCGTCGTCAACGATGACATAGTCGATTTCGCCTTGCACCATAGCGTTGGCTGCCAACGCAGCATAGTCATATTCCATTTTTGTTACCGGCAAACCTTTAAAACCGTAGCCATCCGGGTCGTCCGCATCGCCTTCAATGTAGATGCCGCCGGTGGTGCCGTTTTGGCAACCGATTTTGGTATCTGTGTTTTTGGCGTTCAAAATAGCAACCACGTCATCCGCGGTTTTGCAAGCGTCAAATTCCGTATTGTCGGCAGGTACCATTAACACTTGGTTGGCACTGTAATAGGAATCGCTGAAAGTAACCACTTCTTGACGAGCAGGAGTGATGGTCAGACCGGCCATACCGATATCGCAAAGGCCTTGTTGTACCGAAGTAACAACCGAAGCAAATTGCATATCTTCAATAACCAATTCTTTGTTCAAATATTTTGCCAAACCGGCTGCGATTTCCAAGTCAACGCCGGAGTATTTGCCGGCATCAACCATTTCGAACGGTTCAAAACCCGTGCTGGTAGCAACGATTAATTGATCTTTGGTTTCGTCTTTGGTGGCAGAAACGATTTCGGCCGGTGTGCCGTTACCGAAATATTTGTCGCAAATGGCATCAAAGGTGCCGTCACCTTTGATTTTTTTGAGGTAGTCATTTACTTTACCAAGTAATTCTGTATCCTCTTTGTTGACACAGAAAGCATATTGTTCTTCGGAAAGAGCAATATCGACGACTTTTACCTTGGCAGTATTCGCTGCGCCGCAAGCCGCAAAGCAAGTCACAAACAATACCACAGTCAGTACCAATGCGAGTACTTTGGAAATCTTTTTCATAACATAAACCCTCTCTTGTAATAATTTTTCGTTTTGAGAAACTATCCACAGTATATACCCTTGTGAATAAAAAATCAATAGGTTTTTGAAAGTTTGTATAAATTTTCATTTGTCCAAGCGTTTTCCGGTGCTGTTTTTGGTTATTTTTGCATTTTGCAGGTGCTTTTTATCGGAAAATATTCATTTTGTGAATATTTATTCGTTTTTATTGCCAAAAACCACACGAGGCATGTTGGCAAAGTCGCACACAGAATGAACATTACGAAGTCCTGCTTTGTAAAATAGTTCTTCCACGGTTTGGGCTTGGCCGATGCCCACTTCCACGGCAAGCAAACCGCCCGCTTTGAGTTTTTTTGTCCACTGCTCGGCAATGATGCGGTAAAAGCGATACCCATCCCCCGCTGCCAGTGCCATGCGCGGTTCGTGTTGCACTTCGCGCTGCAAGGTTTTCATATCCGCATCCGGAATGTATGGTGGATTGGAAACAACAGCATCGAAAGTACCATCAATTTTATCGAAATCGGCAAGAACATCTGCTTTTTGTGCAGATACCGAAAAGGCGGGATATCGCTTGATGTTACGTTGCAGATATCCAAACGCTTTGTCGGACAATTCCAACGCCGTCACCGAAACTTGTGGGCACAAAGCGGCAATGCCCAGTCCCACGCAGCCCGTTCCGGCGCACAAGTCCAAAACGTTGGCAGAGGAGTTTTGGGATAATTGTTCTGCCACCGTTTCGCAAAGCAACTCAGTTTCCGGTCGAGGAATGAGAACCCCTTCCCCTACTTCCAGCGTTAAATTCAAAAAATCCCAGGTTCCCAAAAGGTATTGTAAAGGTTCTCCGTTTGCTCGTCGCTTGGCGGTAGACATTACCGCCGCGCAACGCTCGGGCGGTAATGTGGTGTCACCAAGCATGTTGACCTTACCGCGGCCGACACCGCCAATATCTTCTAACAAGCAAAGGGAGTCAAACTCGGGTGTTTCACAACCGCCTTCGGCAAGAATAGCGGTTACTTGTTGGAACACGGTGTTTACCGTCATTGTTTCACCATTCATCGGCTTTGGGGTCCTCCGGTATGACCGGCACGAAAGCGGCGATGGCACATTCTATCATGCTTTCGTCCGGTTCTTTGGTGGTCAAACGTTGTATCCACAAACCGGGAGCAGACAAAAAACGAACCAAACGATTGTCCTTTCTGCCGGCTAATTTGATGAACTCATATCCGATACCTACTGTCAGCGGTAACAAAGCGATTTTTATCAGCACACGTAGCCAAACTGTTTTAACTTGGATACAGATGGAAATAATCATGCCTATGAGCAACATCATTACCAAAAAGGAGGTGCCGCAGCGCGGATGGAAGCGGCTTTGCCGTTTGACGTTTTCCACTGTCAACTCCTCGCCTTTTTCATAACAGAAAATGGTTTTGTGTTCGGCACCGTGGTACATGAACACACGGCGAATATCTTTCATTAAAGTAATGACAAGTAAATATACCAAGAACAGTACCAAACGCAAAATCCCTTCGAAAACGCCGCGCAGAACGGAACTGTTTTTCAAAAACTCGGTATGAAAAGCGGTATCCAATGCACCGGACAATACATTATACAGCCAAGAAGGCAAATACATGAACAAACCCAACGCCAAAACCACGCCAAAAATTGTGCTGAAAACCATCAAAACGGACATGAGTGCTTTTTCGCTTTTGCTTGCGGGTTTTTCTTCGCTTTCTTCCAAGCCTGCCAGTTCTGCCGAGCGCATCAAGGCTTTGTAACCGCAACGCAAGGAATCTACCATACCGTACAAACCGCGAAAAAAAGGAATTTTCCAAAAGCGGGGACGATTATCCAGTTCGGATTCCCATTCTTCGGTAACGATATTACCCGATACATGGCGCACCGCCATGGCAGTTTTGTAGGGACCACGCATCATGACACCTTCAATCAGTGCTTGACCACCGATGGATGTTTTTTTGGCGGGACAACTTGACGATTCTTGCTTTGACATTAGTAATGATTCTCCTCGCTTTTCATAATCGGTAACGTGACTGTAACAACCGTTTCCTTACCAAATCGGCTTTCGATATCCAAGGTGCCGCCATGAGAGGTGACAATATCTTTCACCACAGCAAGACCGATTCCCGAACCTTTGCGTGTGGTATCGGCACGATAGAATTTTTGTGTAATAAACGGCAAATCTTCTTCTTTGATGCCGATGCCGTCATCGCTGACGATGATTTGGACCGTATTGTTCACGGGAGCGGCATTTACATAGACAGTTCCGTTTTCTCTGGAATATTTGATGGCGTTATCAATCAAATTAACAAATACTTGACGCAAGCGGTCACGGTTGCCCCAAACGGGCGGTAAACTTTCTTGTTCCACGCACCGCAAGGTTAGGCCTTGTTTTTTAGCACGGGCTTGCAACAAGAAAACGGCTTCTTCCACTTCGGCAAAAACATCCATTTTGGAAAACGATACCGTTTTGCTCATACTCTGCATGCGCGAAAAATCAAGCAATTCCTCTACCATACCGGTAAGGCGTTCCGATTCATCACGAATAATGGACAAGCCTTTTTGTCGGGTATCGGCATCTTGATTGCCTTCTTTGAGCGTTTCGCTCCATCCTTTGATGGCGGTCAGTGGTGTGCGCAGTTCATGCGATACCGAAGAAATAAATTCGTTTTGTAAGCGTTGGGATGTTTCGACTTGTTCTGCCATGGCGTTGATGGTATCACACAAGTCACCGATTTCATCGTTGTAGGTTTTTTGAATGCGATGGGAATAATCACCTTGCACAATTTTTTCCGCAGCACTGCCAATCTCAACCAAAGGTTTGAGCAAACTGTTGACAAAATACATGCTGGACAGCACGACAAAAAACACAACCGCCAAACCAAACGCTACCATGGCAGAGGAAATCAAGGTGATTTGTTTGTCCACCAAATCCAACGCCACTAAAAAGCGAACCGCACCGGCTACTGTTTTATCTTCTGTGGTTATCAGCATGGTCAACGCAAAAACTTTTTGACCGTAATCGTTTTTTCCGTTCCATGCACCCCACGGTTTGTTTTGTTCGGTTTCTAACGATTGTACCGCTTGCTGATAATCCGGCGACGGACCCGAAGTCGGCAAAAAGCCGGTGGAACTTGCCAAAATTTCTCCCCGTGCGTTGAGAATTTGAAACTCCATTTTGTCACGCTCTGCAAAGGTTTCCATGTAACTTTTTGCATTTTCCTCAAAACTGAAATCAAAGTTTTCCACAGAGAGGGTAAGCATATCGGTTAGCGAGTTTGCGCGTGTGTATAAACTGTTTTGTACTTGTTGGTAATAATAAGAGCGAATCATCAGGGCGATAACCACTTCCAACACAACCAGCAGCAATACAACAACGCCAAGACCGTTTATCAGCCAGCGTTTTGTGATTTTTTTAAACAGCATGATTATCCCCCTTTCCTTTTTTATTACTTCCAGCAGTAGCCTTTTCCCCACACCGTTTGAAGGTGCTGCGGTTCGGATGCATTTTGCTCAATTTTCATGCGTAAACGACGAATGTTAACATCCACAATTTTTTCATCGCCGTAATTTTCATCGCCCCATACTTGTTTTAAAATTTCCAAGCGGCTGAGCGGTTGACCGGGATGTTCCAAAAAGAGTTGCATGATTTGAAATTCAATTTGTGTCAATTCTATTTGCATTTCTGATTTTTTGAGGGTGCGGTGACGCAAGTTCAACACAAAATGCCCCGAAATCAGTTCTTCCGGTAAAATAGAGCGGTCAGCGGCAGTGCGTGACACGCGACGTTCCAACGCTTCTACTCGCGCCATCAGTTCCGACGGGCCAAACGGTTTGGTGACATAATCATCGGCGCCCTGTTTGAGAGCTTGGATTTTTTCTTCCTCATGCGAAAGGGCTGTCAACATGATAATACCCATGGCGGTGCTTTGACTACGCAACCATTCACAAACTTGCAACCCATTCATTTGCGGTAACATAACGTCTAAAATCGCCAAGACTATCTCGTCTGTATGTTTTTTGTATAAATCCACCGCTTCTTCACCGGTAGCGGCTTCCAACACGTGGTAACCGCAGCGTATCAAATGAATACTGACAAATTCGCGAATGGCTTTTTCGTCTTCACAAATTAATATGTATTTCACTGCGGCACCTCCTCTAACACAGAAAACAAGTATTGTATTTCCTGTGCCGTAATTGTATCGCCGATGATTTTATAAGCGTAGCAATACTGTATACCTTTTTCAAAGGAAACAAATCCTTCGGGGAACGTGTTTTTCGCACTTGCCATCAGCTCCAAAAACGGTTGGTCTTGGTTTGCCAACTGCAATTGTAAAACACGGTTTTCCTCGTTGTAAGCGATATGGACTTGGTTTGCCCATTCTTCACGCAAGCGGAACATATAGGCGTCTGACAAGTTGACAATACTGCTGAATTTTTGTACGGCCTTTTCCAAACGAAAGTCATACGATATCCAATCGGTTTGCCAAAACGTTTTGTTCAACGGTGTATTTTCGTAACCGGGCAACCGTTTGGTTACCGGCCATTCCACCATACCATCACCGTCAACATCGCGGCTACTTAATCCGGTTTCACGCGCGGTGATGCTGTTTAGACCTGTTTCTTTGTCGTTGAACGGTGCATGCAGTTGCGCACCATCCCAGTATATCAGTTCCGTAATGGTGGTATTGGCGTCTTTGTAGCAATCCACATATACGCCGTTAACCGTTGGCGACAACGCCGAGAATGTCGCTTTGCCAAATCGGAGAACATGGTTATCCAACAACGTTCCCGCTTCGAAACGCAACTCGCCCTCACGATGGAGATACAACGAGGCTGTTACGGAATTGAGCATATTTTCGATACTGAGCAACATTAAATCGTGTGCAGAATCATTGGTGACATCGCCAACCAACAACTTAGTATACGACACATGAAGCGGAAGTTGTTCTAATTGTTTATCCAGCCGATAAACCCCCAACAATTTATCGTTACTGTTGTAAAGGCTCCAACCTATCATCAGTTCCGGACAACCGTCACCGTTTACATCTGCGAAATTCACTTCGGAAATTTCTTCGCTATTTCCCTGAACGTTGGCAACAGAAACCCATTCGCCCTTTACGTTCTTTTGAAGAAGGTGAATTTGAGCGAGCGTTTGGTTGCCTTGAAAGCGATAAAAAACAACAGCCATATCTTCCCACGCCAGGGCATTGGGGACAACCTCGTCATCGGGGGCAGTTGTAACAGGAGGAAGTTTTACCTGTTCAAGTAAGATAAAGGGTGTTTGATAATCGCCACCCGCAGGGTATTTGAGCAGGTAATTATCACTGCGCAAGTAATGATGCAGTGCGGTTTGAATGGCTTCTTGCTCGGCATCATTTTTTGGAGGAATCAACTGCTTTTCAACATCTGAACTGATAATCCCGCAACCCGAAAAACAAACACAACAAAAGATTGCTGTTATTAATACGGCAAGCCGACGAACAAACATCACAGGTATCCCCCTTTTTCTTTAAATTCACAGTTACTCTTATTGTATTGTAAAACCATTGTAAAGTCAATATGGAAACAACAAGGGGATTACATAACAATCACGCAATTTCTCTTGACAAAAACCATCGTCAGTGATACCATAAGATAAAGCTTTGAAAGGAACGGCACTTGTTGATTTTTTCACAGAGAGCATCCGGTAGCTGCAAAGGATGTAAAAACAAACAAGCCGCTTACCACCCTTGAGCGTGTTCGGGAACTGCTGTGCAGCGAAAGGACAACGGGTTTTGCTCCGTTATCGGCGACCAGAGTGCAATACATTTATTGCAAAATCAGGGTGGAACCGCGTGGTAATTTTACCTCGCCCCTATGTTGGGGGCGGGGTTTTGTTTTTTTCGAAAGGAGAACTTAAAGTTATGTTAACCATTACTCTCAAAGGCGGCGACGTTCGCGAAGTTGCCGAAAACACCACGGTAGATGAATTGTGCCGTGAAATTTCTATGAATTTATACCGTGCGGCTTGTGCGGCACGCATCGACGGTGAAGTTGCCGATTTGTGTACACCGCTCACAGCCGATTGCACGGTGGAAATTTTGACGTTTGACGATATTGACGGTAAAAAAGCGTATTGGCACACTACCTCTCACGTTATGGCACAAGCCATTACGCGCTTATATCCCGATGTTAAATTGGCAATCGGTCCGTCGATTGATTCCGGTTTTTACTATGACGTTGACCATTCCGAAGGTTTTTCGCCGGAAGATTTGCTGGCTATTGAAGCGGAAATGAAGAAAATTACCAAAGAAGCCTTGCCGCTGGAAAGATTTTCTTTGTCCCGTGAAGAAGCCTTGAAAGAAATGGCAAATCAACCTTATAAAGTGGAATTGATTGAAAATTTACCCGCCGATGCCGAAATTTCGTTTTATCGCCAAGGGGATTTTGTGGATTTGTGTGCCGGTCCCCACTTGCCCGGTACCGGTCGTGTAAAGGCTGTTAAATTGTTAAGCGCCACCGGTGCGTACTGGCGCGGCGATTCCAAAAACAAGATGCTGCAACGTATTTACGGTGTATCTTTTCCCAAAGCAACACTTCTGGAAGAACATTTGGTGCAGTTGGAAGAAGCTCGCAAACGCGACCACAACAAGTTGGGCCGCGAATTGGAATTGTTCACCACCGTTGACGTTATTGGACAAGGTTTGCCGATTTTGTTACCGAAAGGTGCCCGCGTTGTTCAGTTGTTACAACGTTGGATTGAAGATGAAGAACAACGACGCGGCTATCAACTGACCAAAACGCCGTTGATGGCCAAACGGGAACTCTATAAAATTTCCGGACACTGGGACCATTATTTGGACGGTATGTTTGTGCTGGGTGACCCGCACGACGAAACCAAAGAATGTTTTGCCATGCGACCAATGACTTGCCCGTTCCAGTATCAAGTCTTTTTGAATCGAGCCCGTTCGTATCGCGATTTGCCCATGCGTTTAGGCGAAACTTCTACGTTGTTCCGCAATGAGGACAGCGGTGAAATGCACGGCTTGATTCGCGTGAGACAATTCACCATTTCCGAAGGACACCTCATTTTACGTCCCGACCAGTTGGAAGAAGAATTTAAAGGTTGTTTGGAACTGGCAAAGTATGTTTTGGACACTGTGGGGATGTTGGAAGATTGTACTTTCCGCTTCTCGCAATGGGACCCCAACAACAAAGAAAAATACATTGGCACTCCCGAGCAATGGGACGAAGCCCAAGGGATTATGGGTAAGATTTTGGACGATTTGGGTGTGGAATATACCATTGGTATTGATGAAGCCGCCTTTTATGGTCCAAAATTGGATATTCAATACAAAAACGTATTTGGCAAAGAAGATACCATCGTTACCATTCAGGTGGACCAACTGCTCGCCGAACAATTTGACATGGAATACACTGACCACAACGGTCAAAAGGTCCGTCCGTATATTATTCACCGTACCAGTCTTGGTTGCTACGAACGTACGCTTGCCTACTTGGTGGAAAAATATGCCGGTGCGTTCCCGCTGTGGTTAGCACCCGAACAAATCCGCGTGTTACCGCTTTCGGAAAAAATGTTGGATAAAGCCGCCGAAATTACCGAAACGTTGTGCCGCAACGGATTCCGTGCAGAAACTGATGTCCGCAACGAAAAAATCGGCTACAAAATTCGCGAAGCGCAAATGCAAAAAGTTCCTTACATGTTGGTCATTGGCGAACGCGAAGCAGAGGCAGGTTTGGTTTCGGTTCGTTCCCGCAAAGACGGCGATATCGGCACCATGCCGCTTGACGATTTTATTGCCAAAGCGCTAAAAGAAGTGGCTGACAAGGTACGCTGATATGACCATTGCCATATTGGATGCCGCCACGCTGAACGATGATTTGGACCTTTCCGTTTTTGACGAGTTCGGAACGGTACGGTCGTATGCATTGACCGCCCCCGAAGAACTGGCGGAACACGCTGCCGACTGCGACGTATTGATACTCAACAAGGTAAAAATAAATCCCACCACTTTTCCCGACACCTACAATGTAAAACTTATTTGCGTGACGGCAACGGGTGTGGATAACATCGATTTAGAGTACTGTCGAAAACGCGGCATTGCTGTATGTAACGTCAGCGGCTATTCCACCGATTCCGTGGCACAGTTGACCGTGGCAATGGTGTTATCGCTTGCCAATCATCTTCCCGCCTTTCGGCGTTTTGTGAACAGCGGTGCGTATACACAAAGTGGCAAACCCAATCATTTGGTGCCGGTGTTTCACGAATTGCGCGGTAAAACATGGGGTATTTACGGTTTTGGCAACATTGGTTCTCAAGTGGCGAAAGTAGCCGAAGCCTTGGGCTGTCGCGTACTTGTATGCAAACGCACACCTGTTGATGATTTTGAAATGACAGATTTAGACACTTTATGCGTACGGTCGGATATTTTAACGGTTCACGTGCCGCTCACTGACGAAACACGCGGCAGTTTGAGTCGTGAACGTTTGGCTTTGATGAAACCCTCGGCAATTTTGGTGAACGTGGCACGCGGCGCAGTAACCGATGAAGAGGCATTGGCCGACGCCGTGTTACAAGGTCGTTTGGGCGGTTTGGGTGTGGATGTGTATTCCACCGAGCCCTTTTCCGCCGAGCATCCCTTCCAACGCATATTAGGGCTGGATAACGTGTGCCTTACCCCGCACATGGCGTGGGGAGCATACGAAGCACGTGTTCGTTGTCTGCAAGAAGTGGCAGAAAATATTCGTGCTTTCATCCGTGGCGAAAAACGAAGTCGTGTTGATTAGTAAAAAACCTCTCGCTGTACTGTCCACTGTACAGCGAGAGGTTTTTTATTTTATACGATACACTGCCAAAGCAACCACGGTTACATCATCGCCCTTGTCGTCGGTTTGACGGTCACGCGCTGTATTGACAATCAGTTGCGCTAATCGTTGCACATCTCCGCTTGCCATATCGTAATTGCGCAACAATTCTTCCACCCATTCTACCCCATCGTTGCTGACACCGTCGCTCATCAACAACAACACATCGCCGTCTACCAAGCGGTCATGAGTTTGTGCAAAGGTAAGTTCGTGCAAAATCCCCAGCGGTAAGGAGGATTCCTCCAAACGACTCACCCTACCATTACTGTAAAGGAGCGATACCCCTGCCCCCGCTTTTAACAACTCTAAATCACCCGTGAATAGGTTGATAACAGCAATGTCCAAGGTCGCCAAACTTTCGTCTTCTGCTTTTGCCATGATAGCGGTGTTTATCATTTTGAGCATACTTTCGTACCCAAACCCCGCTTTTAACATTCTGACTGCCAGTCCCACCGCCATGGCACTATCCACCGCCGCACCGCCGCCGCAACCCATGCCGTCGCTGAGTACGGTGATGTGTCTGCCGCTTCCGTCTTCGAACAATTCCACGGCATCTCCGCAAAGTTTTTCGCCGTTGCAAACCAATTGCGAAAAACCGACCGCTACGCGAAACGCGTGTCGCTCGGTAAACGAAACACGTGTTGTTCCGGCAGCATATTCCAGCACCGGTCCAGAAAAGGAACGTCCGCACAATTCCCCTATTTTTTGCCGAAATGCTTCTGCGTTTTTGGTATGATATTTTCCGTCTAATAACAATTCGATAATCATGCCTTGTTTGCCGCTGACACGACAAGAAATACTGTGCAAGGCAATATGCTGTTTGTCAAATATATCCCGCAATTTTTGTTCGGTTTGCGTGTCGGAATATTCCGGTTCACAAAATTGAAAAGACAGTTCCTGCAATAAACTTGCCGTCCCGGAAAACTGGTCGTTAACCACACTGCGTAATTCCTGCAATCGACGAAACGCAGCCTCGCGCACCGAAAAATCTTGATATCCGATAATAAGACAATTTATTAATTCTTCTTGGTGCAAACAATCGGTTTTTAGGTAACCGAACAACTGCTCTGTGCTTATCGTTTCTCCCGCTTGTAAAAAAGGAGTAAGATGATTCAAAGAATCCATGGTGTTTTGAAAGTTCTTTTCCCAACAAGTGATTTTCTTTTTGCAGGTGCGACAAATTTTATCGGTAGCCTTTCGATATGCCGTGCCAAGTTCCGGTGCCCCCAAATGCGACAGTTGCTCCGAAACCGTATCCACCACCCCTGCCACCTCTGCCATGGCTTTGGCGGCACAATCTAATTTGAATGCCGCACTTTGCCTTGTAGAAACAACTTCCTCGGAAGGCTGATTTTCGGCAAATACAGCCGCAACAAAACGCTCGGCTTTTGGTGGAATCAGCAAAAAGAATATGCACGCCGAGAGTGTTTCATACAAACTAATCAAAACGGTAATATCTTGCTGCGTGGGTATGCTTATTACCAAAGCAACGCTCGAAAAAGCAACCGCTGTAATCCATTTTCCTTTTTTGGATAAGACTGCTGCCATCACCCCGCTAAAAGCATACACTTGTGCCAAATACAGTTGAGCGGGCTCTGTCAAGAGCAGTGCAACACTCAACAAAACGCCCATGAAGCATCCACCGCTGATTTTTCCGCAACGACCCGCCAGCAAGACCGCAAACGCAGCGAGGATACGACCGGGTGAAATGCCACCCCATTCCACGGAAAAAAGCACCATCAATCCCACGGCAAACACCAAACAAGCGCTCAGTTGCACAGGCAAAGAGAAGGCTTGTCCCTTGTTTTGAAAAAGGTGCGCCACAGCAAAAGCAAAAGCACCCGACAGCAAACTTTCGGCAATAATGGTCATGGCGGCCATCAAACCCGGATTGGAACTCAAAAGCAGCGCACTGCCGGTAATAAGCGTACTTAAAAAAGCAACGGCTGCGGGAAAAATTTTAGTTTGTGTTATGGCTTTAAATCCGCTGACTGACCACCGTATTCCCGCTACCGCAACGAGCGCTGCAATGTACCTCATGGCCACGCTGACACCTTGAAAAGCATAGCCGATAAGCGTGGCAATAAAAATCGGTAGTGCCGCACCACCACTGACCGCTGCTGCCAAGCCGACACCAAACGGCATAAACCCACCATATACGGTTGCTTGCGGTAACAAAAAGCCAATGCCAATGCCCAAACACAACCGCAGCAGAGAAAATACCGCCCCCTCTTTGTTTGCCACGCTTTTGTGTAAAGTTGCCTCAAAACTACTATTGTTTGTGTTTTTCATCTTTATGCACCACCATATATTGATGTTCTCATTATAAAACTAACCCGTTGCTGTTTTTGTCACATAACGTATGCGAAAAGCAGTTTCTTTTGCCTAAAAAGAGCGAAGAATCCGCAAAATCTGTCGTGTGGTCTATTTGGTACAGGCTATGAATATAGTAAAATATCCTGCATCAAGGGGGCACCAGATTGGAAAACTACAAGGAAAAGGGATTATCGGAACGCGAAATCAGAAACTCGCGAATGCAACATGGCAGTAACGCCTTAACTCATAAAAAACGGCAAGGGTTTTGGGGACATTTTTTGAGCAATTTCGGCGACCCGATTATTAAAGTGTTGTTAGCAGCACTTGCCATCAACGTTGTGTTTTTGTTCCGTCAACACGACTGGTATGAATCGATTGGTATTGCCTTTGCCGTTTTGTTGGCGACTTTGGTCTCTACCTTATCGGAATACGGCAGTGAATCGGCTTTTGAAAAACTGCAAGAGGAAAGCAGTGCCGTACAATGTCGTGTCAAACGTGACGGTCGGTTGTGCTTAGTCCCCCTGGACGATTTGGTTGTGGGAGATTTTGTTTTGTTGCAAAGCGGTGAGCAAGTGCCCGCAGACGGTTTGTTGTTACACGGTGAAGTCACCGTTGACCAATCCTCACTCAACGGTGAAAGTAACGAAGTCACAAAACATCCCGACAACCAAACAAGCGAGCCATCACTGACATCGGTTAACCGTTTGTTCCGCGGGAGTGTTGTGTGTTCGGGCAATGGTGCCATGCGAGTAACAGCGGTCGGTGATGCAACGATTTACGGCGGCGTTGCCGAAGAGATTCAAGATGAAACGCGAGAAAGTCCTTTGAAACTTCGTCTTGCCGGTTTGGCAAAGTTACTCAGCAAATTGGGATTTGTTGCCGCGGGTGTTGTGGCTTTTGCAGACTTATTCCACCGTTTTGTGATAGAAAACGGGTATTCCCTTGCAAACATTGCCGCCTCATTTTCAGATGGTAGTACGGTGATGGGAAATCTGTTACACGCCGCCACCCTGGCTATTACCGTGGTAGTGGTTGCTGTTCCTGAGGGATTGCCCATGATGAT
>JAZNRV010000120.1:0-3201 GCA_045590855.1 Acutalibacteraceae bacterium
ATTGATGAGTATTTGAATTAGTAATAATCCCCCGCTATGCGGGGGGATTTCGTTTTCAAAAAAAGCCGTGAATCTCACGGCTTTTTCTTATCATCTGTTTGTTTAATATGTTGTTTTAGAACAATGTTTATATATTGCGAAAGGGAACGATCATCGTATTCAGCTTTTTCTTTTAGTTTTGCTAAAACATCATTATCGATAGTAATGCTGATTTTTTCTTTCAAAGGTTTCATGTTTATCACCTCGAAAGTATTATAGGATAAAATGCCGAATAATATTGACAAGTAGGATAAAGTAGTATAAAATAAGATGAAAAAAGGGGTCTTAAAATGTTTTGTTCAAAATGCGGAAAAGAAATAAACGACGAAGCAGTCGTGTGTATCCATTGTGGTTGCCCTACTGCAAACTATCAACAAAACACCAAAGAGAAAGAACAACCTATTATTATTAATAATTAACAATTCTGCTTCTTCTTCGGCGTCTTCCTCTGCGGCTGCGGCAGTTGGTGGGCGCGTAAAGAGAAAATATTCTTTGCTGTTTGATATTTTTATGATTTTTTTAACGGGCGGATTATGGATAATTTGGATGATTTTGCGTCCTAAATATTATTAAATTTATAATCAACACAAAAGCCCAAATGCATTTGCATTTGGGCTTTTGTGTTTTTATTATCCTTTTATGTTTTGTGCACACCGCCGTGCCTCACAGCGGATTTTTTCAATATCCAAAGTGGTAAACTCGCCGTCGCGGTACAGTACCTTGCCGTCTGCCATGGTCAGCAATACTTTGGTACTGCCGCCGTACACAATGTCCGAAAGGGGAGAGCCGAGTACCGTGTCGGTATCCCAAAGCACCAAATCCGCGCGCATACCTACGGCCACATCGCCGCAATCGCCGCGCCCTTGCGAAAGTGCGCCCGCGCGTGTCCCCATGTGCCACACCGTTTCGGCGTTCATCACCGTGGGGTCGTGGCACACGCCTTTTTGCAACAACGCGGCTGTGCGCAACTCGTCTGCCATGTTCAGCGAATTGTTGCTCGCGGCGGAATCCGTGCCCACCGCCACTAAAACTCCGTCTTTTTGCAAAGCGGGAATATCCGCCACACCGCTGCCGAGCTTTAAATTGCTTTTGGCACAATGCGCCACCGTGCAACCGTGCTTGGCAATCAATGCACGGTCAGAATCCGTCAACCACACGCCGTGTGCAATGGTCAACGGTTGCAAAAGCACCCCTGCCTCTTCCAATACGGCGGTCGGTGTTTTGCCGTGCCTTCCCACACACGCCAAATGCTCGTTTTTTGTTTCCGAAACGTGCACTTGCATGCGCAATCCGTGCTTTGCGGCAAGGCTTGCCGCGTCGTGCAAAATGTCGGGGCGCGTGGTGTATTCCGCATGCGGTGCCACGTCAATGCGTATTTGTCCGTCGTTCGCACCGTGATACTCGGCAATCAGCGCGCACAAATCCCGGTACGCCGCCAAATCGGCAAACTTTTGCGATTCATCAAAGCAAGAAATCCCTCGCCCGATGTTGGCTTTGATACCGCTTTTTAGCACCGCTTTTGCCGTATCTTCGCAAAAGAAATACATATCGCTAAACGCGGTGGTACCCGTTTTAATCATTTCGGCAATGCCCAGCAAACTGCTCCAATACACCGCTTCGCCGCAAAGCTTATCTTCAAACGGAAAAATGCGGTCAAATAACCAACTTTGCAGCGGCATATCTTCGCCGTACCCGCGCATAAGCGACATTCCCACATGGGTATGTGCATTGACAAGTCCCGCGCTCAGCGTTTTGCCGGCACCGTCAATGATTTCGTCAAACTCTTGCACAGGGGGAACATCACCCACGTATACAACGTGGGCGTCTTTTACCCCCACAAACGCGTTTTGACAAACCGTACCGTCGGCACGGATGATAGTGACGTTACGGAAAAGAAAACTCGTCATACCAATTTTTCACCGCATTGACTGCAAAATTGCGCGGTGCTGCCGTTTGCCGCACCGCACTTTTCACAACGAACGGCATTTTTGGCAAACATCACTTTTTCTTCCAATTCTTCCAACGCATGATGCAAATCGTCTAACTGTTCTACGCACGCATCAATCATATCGTCGACCGACTCACCGCTTTTGCGGCTGTCATACACTAAGCGGCCCAAACCTTCATGAGCGGCGGCAATATCGCGTTGGTACTCGGAAATTTTGAGTTTCATTTTCCCCAGTTCCATCCACTCGTCGGTTTTTTTGCCCACCGTTTGGGCGGCGCCTTTGGCATACGATACAACCTTTTCCCAAGCTGCCATGTTTTCCACTCCTTTTATCATATTGTTTTCATAATTTCATTATAACGGATAGTTGCCAAAAAAACAACTATTTCCCCACAAACTCGCGCAGCAGCGCATCGGCGGGTAATTTTTCCACCGCAAGCGGGCTGAATTTTTCCAGCGCGTCAATCAAATGCTGCACCGTCTTATGATGCACACTGTTGGGCGAAACTTCGCGCAGCAGCGGCAACAACTTCGGGCCCAGCATGGCGGGTTCGTACGCGTGGGTGGTATCAAAAATCACGTCGGCGGTATCCACAAACGGGAACATATACAAATTTTCCCCGCGCACCACTTGTTTCCACATATCCAGCGTGTTTTCCAGCGAACTGTTGCGGAACTGATAATCGCGTAACAATCGCCGCACCAATCGCATATCACGGCGGGCGAGCAGTTTATCCCAGCCTTCGTATATCGGCAACATGACGTTAATAAAAATTTTAAACACACTTTCGCGGGGTAAATGTCGCTCCAAAATGGGATTGAGCGCGTGAATCCCCTCAAAAATCACCACGTCGTTTTCTTGCACGCACAGTTTTTCCGTATACGGTGCGGGTTGACGGGTGTGAAAATCAAAAATCGGCAATTCGGTACACCCGTCGGTCAATAACTGTGTCATGCAATGTTGCAACCCGGGCATATCCAATGCTTCCACCGACTCATAATCGTGACTGCCGTCTGGCAACACAGGTGCTTGCCCCAACCCGCGATAAAAATTATCCAGCGATACAATGTGTGCGGTTCTGCCGTGCCGCTTTAACGCTTCGGTCAACCGTCCCGCGGTGGTGGTTTTTCCCGCTGAGGACGGACCCGTTAACAGCACCAAGCATCGCTTCGGCATGTGTTCGCACAACAGGACGGCAACGTCGTCCACCTCG
>JAZNRV010000121.1:0-8869 GCA_045590855.1 Acutalibacteraceae bacterium
GGGGAAGTGCGAGTTTGACGCAAGGCTGTCGCCTTGCAAAAACGAGCGCAAACCCGCGCAAGTAAAGGCGGCGAGCGAAACCGCAAAGGAATTCGACTATCGCCAGCCTACTCTTTACAGTTCTTTGAAAAACTCCAACGATTCGCCATCGGGGCCTTTGACAAACGCCACATTGAGCGTTGTTTTATACGGTGTGGAATCCAGCGGTGCTATTTTGGGATAAACATCGGGAACAAAGCCGACATCCAAAGCAATGGAAAAAGCTTGTTCCACATCGTCGACCGCCAAGGCTACATGTTGCCATTTTCCGTTTTCACTATAAAAATCGGAGCCGTTGGCAAACAGTTCCAGGCAATCACCGTTGCCAATATCCAGCATGACAATCAGTTTTTCCCCTTCACCCCAGCGTAATTTTTCTTTCATGCCGAGTGCTTCATACATTGCAATACTTTTGTTAATATCTTTGCAACGCAATGCTATGTGGTGGAAACCCGAATTTTTAATAATTTGGTTTGCCATGATTATTTCTCCTTACTTTTTAGACTTCTTTACGGTTCAAAACAAGGCATCAGTTCCAATTTGAAGCGACTGTTACGATACATTCTGTCAATGCGTTCCTTGGTCGCTTCATCTTCACACACGCCGGTGCGGATGTATTTGTCCAGCACGGCATACGTAAAGCCCAAATTGTCTTCGTCGGTTTTACCGGAAAGTCCGTCAATCGGCGTTTTGTGGATAAGGTTTTGCGGCAACCCCAGCACCGTGCCGATTTCTTTGACTTCCTCCACCGTCAAGCGAGAACAAGGGCTAAAATCGCCCGCCGCATCGCCATAACGAGTGGAATACCCCACCCAGTCTTCCGACAAATTACACGTGTTTGCCACTCTACCGTTACACGATTGGCTGACGGCATACAGCGTTGCCATACGAATACGTGCGGGAAGATTGATGACGGTTTGACGGCTGATTTCCAATTCCGCAGGCAGATTATTGCGTACTCCCTCCACCGCATCTTTAATGTTTATAATATAATGTTTGATTCCTAAGTGTTCTACCAGTTGTTTAGCACAATCGATATCGTGTTGTTCGCCACACGGCATCAACACACCGATAACACGCTCTTTCCCCAGTGCTTCAACGCACAAGGCCGCGACCACCGAACTGTCTTTCCCACCGGAAATCCCCACAACGGCATTGCATTCCTTGCCGTTTTGTTCAAAAAAATCTTGTATCCATTTCACACAATTTTGTGTGACTTTTTTGGCATCAAACATACGGTTTCCCCTTTTTTAAAATAATCTTTTTTTAGTATAACACAGTTTTTCAAAAAAGGCTATATTTATTCCTTTGGTCGAATACGATGTTCACCCGAAAGATACATCCGTGTTGTCAAACCGGTATATTGTTTGAACAAACGATACCCATACGCAACATCTGTGATTGCCATGTTGGCACAAGCGGTTTTGAAGGACATGTCGCGGAATTTCATCATTTCTGAAATAATTCGCACCTTTTCGCTGTTAATGTACCGACGAATCGTATTTCCTGTTGTCTCGCGAAACACACTGTTGAGATAATTAGGTGTTCTGCCCAACGCCTTGGCAACCGATTTTGAAGGGGAAATTTACGGAAAAATATTTAGCAAAATGTTAGGTGTTGCCAACCAAAAAGACGGCAGAGAATGCTTTTTGTGCGGTTGTATTGCTGAATTATCGGCACATTTGTTTGAAGAAAATCGTTCTCCTTTATCCGTCACCTCACAGGCGATGGAACAAGCAAAAAACTGTATTGAAGCCGAATACATGTCCCCCGAATTGACAGTCAAATCCTTGGCAAAGCGGTTGCACCTTAACCGCAGTTATTTCAGCACGGCATTTCGCAGTTATACCGGCGTTTCACCGCAAGAATACTTGAACGCCTATCGTTTGGAACGCGCGGCACAACTTTTGCAAAATGGCGAAATGTCAGTAGCACAAATTGCGACAGCAACGGGGTACGCCGATTTTTGCAATTTTTCGCGCATGTTTAAACGGCGGTTCGGCATCCCACCGTCAAAATATGTACATACATAAAGGACGCCGCCTTTGCTTTTGTAAGCAAAGGCGGTGTTTTGATTATTCCAGTGTGCCGTACAGTCGATACATGTCGGCGTCCTCTTTGCCGTAATAAACCCAAACGTTTTGATATTTGGGCACCGCAATGCGAACCAAATACCGTACCGAACCGGTACCGGTATTACTGGAAGCATCCAATGTAAGGGATAAATCATTGGCCGTGATTTTTTTAAGAACCGCTTCAGGACCGCACAAAACAATGTTAGAAAGAACTTGGTTGTTCAACGTGATGGTTTTTCCTGCCGGGATATTTTCCACCTTAACGTCTTCCAAGCCTTTTACCGGACGAGAAATTGTTTTGGTCGTATATTTTTTCAAGTTTAGCGAAAGCGTCACCGTGTTGCCTTCCAGCACCCGAATACCGGTGGGGATGTTGAGCGAGAAAGTAATTTCGGAATCTTCGGGTTTTAGGCGGTCAAAGTTGACTGTGCCAAGGTTGCCGATGGTAGGTGCAGCCGCAGAAAGGGCTTCCGCCTCCCCTACCAATGTGATTTCGGAAGGGGTAAGTGTTACCAAACCGGCTTCCGGCACGCCTTCCGGTCGATTAGCCAACGTATATGTCAGCGGAACTTTTTGTTGTACCCAAACAGGGACCGTAACTTCCACCGTGTTATCACCGTTATTTGATTGTAACACATGACACTTTTCCAAAGAAACTTCATTGCCGTCGGCATCTAACGCTTGCAAAGTTGCGGGGAAGCGCGTGGTTTTTTCGATAACGCCACCATTTTTTACCTTTGCAGTAACCGTAGCAATTTTGGTAATCACCGCTTGCGGACCCTCGATTTTAACCGTTCCGTCTTGGATAGCGGGAGAATCAATGCTCAAATCACCGACTTGCTGTGTTTTTTCATCTTTGAGTTCCACCGAACTAACGTCAGCAGTAACCATAAACGAGGACATGGTCCAATAATCACAATCCAACGTAATTTTGCTGGGCGAAATGGAATTGATGGTAAAACCGCTCGTTTTGCCGGATTTGGTCGCTGTAAGCGAAACCTCCGATTTGCCAACACCTTGAATATCAGCCAGTGAAGGACGGATGTCAAAATCTTCTTCGGTGAGTTTAAAAACCGTCGAGCGAGCACCCTCCACGGAAACTTCGATGGTAAAGGTATCTTCCCCCACCACGCGCAAACCGTTTTGTCCGACAATCGTTCCCGCGAGGTCTACTTTCAGCGGAACTAAAACCTTGCTTTGTTGCACGTTTCCGGGGCCAAAGGTGACCAACGCCCAAACCAACACCGCAATAACAGCGGAACAGATAATCATCAATCTGTCGTTATGCAGAAGAGCGTTTAAAGAAATTTTTCCTTTCATTTCGGCCCTCCTTTACGCCAGAAAGCAAAACGACTAACAGGTGTTTCGTCATCTGTCCGTATATTCTTCCAAATAATTTCGTTTTCTAACTCTTGACGCAACGTTTCGGTAGTAAAATCCCGTTGTAATTCTCCGGCTTTGGCAACCGAAATAGTTCCGGTTTCTTCCGAAACGATAACAACCACCGCATCGGAATTTTCGCTCATACCGACACCGGCACGATGACGAGTACCCAAACTGCGGCTAATGGAAATATTTTCGGTCAAAGGTAAAATACACCCTGCGGCATGTACCTTTCCTTCTCTGAAAATGGTGGCACCATCATGAAGCGGGGCTTTGTTAAAGAAAATATTTGCCACCAGTTCACCCGTTGGTTGTGCATCGATAAGCGTACCTGTTTTGGCAATTTCCCCCAAACGGGTGTGGCGCTCAAACACAATCAAAGCACCCATTTTTTCACGTTGCAGCTGCTGAACAGCCGTACAGGTGGCAGAAATCGCTGTTTTCCACTGCCCGATGTATTCGGCGGCATTTTCTTCGTTAAATTTAAAGCGCGACAAACCGGAATGTCCAAATTGTTCGAGCGCACGACGAATCTCCGGTTGGAAAATAACCGCCAACAAAATCAATGCGTTATCAAACAACATTTGCAGTAAATATTTTAACGTGGTCAAACCAATCAAATGCGCCAAAGCATACGCCGCACCCAACAAGAAAAATCCTTTGAGTAGTTGTTCAGCGCGGGAATCACGCACCAATTTGATTAAACTGAAAATGGCAAACGCGACCAACAAAATATCCAAAGTATCTGTGATTAAATGGTAACTTTTAATAAAAGTAATGATATTCATCCAAAGTTCACTGAAAAAAGCTCCCACTATACATCACCACCTTACATCCATATAGTTTTATTGTACCAATACTCTGTTGTTATTTCAAGAGTTTCTTACAAATTCCATTAAATTTTTATAAAGATAATCCAAATCTTTGTTAGTTGTATACACAGAAGGACACAACCGAACGGCACCGCTTTGGGTTGTTTTGATGCGTCGATGCGCCGATGGTGCGCAATGTAAGCCCGCACGAACCGCAATGCCTTTACTGTTCAAAAATTCAGCCACTTCTTCGCTTTCACGATTTTTAATATTAAACGTCAGCAAAGGAACGCACACCGACAAATTGGGGTATGGCGTATATAACTGGATTCCTCTTATTTGCGACAAACGAAGATAAAGTTGTTGCATCATTACCGTTTCGCGGTTCGAAATTGCTTCTACCGTATGACGTTTAACAAATTTTATCCCTTCGCACAGACCGCAAATCCCCAAAACGTTGAGCGTTCCGCTTTCCAAGCGTTCCGGCAACTCTTCCGGTTGGCTTTTAAGCAACGATTGGCTGCCGCTTCCGCCTTCCATAATTGTTGCCAATTGCCGCTCTCCACGACATAACAGCAAGCCCGTTCCCATAGGCCCGTACAACCCCTTGTGCCCCGGTAAGCACAAATAATCAATGTTGTTTTTTGTCATATCAATCGGCAAAATCCCACCACTTTGCGCGGCATCCACTGCAAATGCTATTCCCTTTTCGGCAGCCAATGTCGCCAATTGCTCTGTCGGCGCGCGGTACCCTAACACATTTGACGCATGACTGCAAACCATCAATTTGGTATTAGGACGAATCGCACGGCAAAACGACTCCACCGTTAGCGAAGGATAATTAGGATAAACCGTAGCTTCCGTATAAGTGATGTTTTTATCTTTAAGCGCTTCTAAGGGACGGATTACCGTATTATGCTCCAAATCCGAGATAACCACGTGGTCACCGGGGCGCAACGTCCCTTTAATCACCATATTGAGTGACATGGTACAGTTGGCGGTGAACACGACATTAGCAGGATTGTCCAACTCGAACAAAGAAGCCGCCGCCTCACGGCAAGCATAGATTTGTTCGGCCGTTTGCAAGGACAAAGCGTATCCCCCTCTGCCGGGGTTAGCACCATACAGTACCATGGCATCCGATACGGCACGGCGCACTTCGGGTGGTTTAGGGTAGGTGGTGGCGGCATTATCCAAATAAATCAAAGCCGTGCACCGCCGTTTTCCATACGCAAAATGCGAATACCGGCGTTTGTCAACTGTTGTTTTGCCAGCAAAGCATTCCCGCTTACTTGTAACACATATCCGCAACCGTCATTTTCTTTTTGACTCGATGAGCGTTTCATATATACCGTAAAACCTTGACGTTCCAGCAACTTCCGCCCACGCATGGCGTTGGTTACGGAACTGACATAAAATGTGGTCCATTCCATAAAAAATTCACCTCTCAACATTACTATATGTGTTGAGAGGTGAGATGGTGTCTATCGTCGACTGCGCAAATAATCTTCCAAAATAATAACCGCCGCCACGGCATCGACCACGTTTTTTCGCTTTTTTCCGCGAACATTGGTTTCGTTCAAGATGCCGATAGCCGATTTTGTGGTTAAGCGTTCGTCCCACAAATGTGTAGGCAAGCCTGTTTTTTGATGTAAATCCTCCGCAAATTGTTTGGCACGACAAGCACTTTCGCCGCAACTGCCATCCATGTTACGCGGCAGACCAACCACAATTTCCACGGCGTGTTCTTGTGCTGCTATTTTTGCTATTTCGTCCAGCAAAAGAGTCAGGTTACTTTGCGCAACAGTCATCAGCGGCGATGCCAACAACCCCAGTTCATCCGAAATAGCCAATCCGGTACGCGAAAGACCTAAATCCACCGATAAAATTCTCACTGTTTTCCCCTGCCTTACCAAAAAGAACAGCGGAAAGCAATGCTTTCCGCTGTTTGTTGCTTTTTATTCTTCTTCGGAACAGCAATCGCAATCGTCGTCTTCGCAGCAACAATCGCAATCAATATCAAATTCCAAATGTTCGCCGCATGCCGGGCAATCTACGCCGCCGTCTAACAACGTTTCTTCGTCGACATCAAAGCATTCGTCACAAGCGGGGCAAGTTACTTCGTAAAACTCGTCTTCGTCGCAACAATCGCAATCACAGTCGCAATCGCAATCATCGTAGTATTCGGTTTCCAAAGCATCCAAGTCCTCGTCAATTGTGTCGACTTGTTCGCCCATTTCTTGAACGGTGGCTTCCAAATCTTCCACACTCAAAGCCACGTCGGCCAAAACATCCATAACGGCTTTCCAAATTTTGCCCTCTTTGGAATCGGCATCCACGCCCAAACCTTCCAACAGACCTTTAAGATAAGCCACTTTTTCTGTAATCGTCATAACACAATTCCTCCTGTATGATGATAAATTTATGCGCGTTCCATGTATTCGCCCACACGCGTGTCCACACGAATCATTTCGCCTTCGTCAATGAACAGCGGTACGCGGATTTCGGCACCCGTTTCCAACGTGGCGGGTTTGGTGGCGTTGGTAGCCGTATCGCCTTTGAAACCGGGGTCGGTTTGGGTAACTTGCAGTTCTACAAAGTTGGGGGGTTCTACACCAAACACGTTGCCTTTGTAAGACATGACTTTGCAAACCATGTTTTCTTTGACAAACTTAAAGTTATCCGATAAAACATCGCGATTAATGGGCAACAACTCATACGATTCGGGATCCATGAAATAGAAAAGGTCCCCATCGCTGTACGAAAATTCCATTTCTTTTCTTTCCACAAAAGCGGTCGGGTATTTATCGTTGGGGTTGAAGGTGCGTTCTACCACCGTCCCGGCGATAACATTGCGGATTTTAGCACGAACAAACGCCGCACCTTTACCGGGTTTAACGTGTTGGAATTCCACGATTTGATAAACGTTACCATCCATTTCAAAGGTAACACCGTTACGAAAATCACCTGCAGATACCATTTTTAAAATCCTCCATATAACATACTAAACGTATTTTACCCTATTTCTTTTAATTTTGCAAGGGGATTTTGAAAGAAAAACCAAATACGGCGGTAAATCTTTCAATTTACCGCCGTAGGTTTCTTATTCTTCCTCTGTACGATTATCTTCCATGATTTTTTTGGCAATATTCATGGGAGCTTCCTCGTAACGAGCAAAGTCCAACGTAAAATGTCCGCGTCCTTGGGTGGAAGAACGTAGCATGCTGGAATAATCCGCCATTTCCGCCATGGGAACTTCTGCCGAAACGCAGGTCATATCCGGCTCGTCTGACGGATTCATGCCGATAATGCGTCCGCGGCGTTTGTTGATATCCCCCATGATGTCACCGGTATTATCGTTCGGCACGTAAGCATACAATGTTCCAATCGGTTCCAGCAACACCGGCGAAGCTTTGGCAATGCCTTCCTTGTACGCCAAAGAGGCTGCTGTCTTAAACGCCATTTCCGAAGAATCCACCGGATGGTAAGAACCATCCACTAACGTGGCTTTAACCCCCACCAGCGGATATCCGGCAAGGACACCGTGTTTGGCGCTGTCGCGCAAGCCTTTTTCGACTGCAGGGAAATAGTTTTTGGGGACCGAACCGCCAAAGACGGTTTCCTCAAACACTAATTCTTCGCTTTCGCAAGGTTCAAATTCAATCCAAACATCACCAAATTGACCGTGACCGCCGGATTGCTTTTTGTGACGACCTTGCACTTTCACTTTACCGCGAATCGTTTCACGATACGGCACCTTGGGATTACGCAATTCCACGTCCACACCGAACTTACTTTTCAGTTTAGAAACCGTCACATCCAAGTGCTGTTCGCCCAAACCGGAAAGTACTTGTTCTTTGGTTTCCGCATTGGCAACCAAGGAAATGGTGGGGTCTTCTTCTTTTAAGCGATTTAAACCGGAAACAATTTTTTCTTCGTCGCCTTTGTTTTTGGCATATACCGCCATGGACAAAGACGGTGCTTCAAACGCCACCCCCGGCAAAATAACCGGACGGACAGGAGCACACAACGTATCACCGGTGTTGGTGGCAACCAATTTGGCAACCGCACCAATATCCCCCGCCGTTACAAAGGGGACTTCTTCTTGTCGTTTGCCGCGCACCATAAACAGTTTACCCAACTTTTCCATGGTACCCGTGCGCATGTTCAAAAGCGAAGAATCCGGTGTGATTTTACCACTGATAACTTTGAAATACAGTAATTTCCCAACAAAGGGGTCAACCACCGTTTTGAAAACAATCGCAACAGGCTGTGCTTGTTCGTTAACTTTCAAGTCTACCGATTCCCCTTCGGGCGAAAGACCGCTTTCGCCGGCGACGGTTTCTGCCCACGGTGCTAACCACATTAACCCGTTGAGCAGTTGGTCAATGCCTTGCAGTTCTTGTGACGAACCGCAATACACCGGGCAAATTTCGCCACGGCGGACACCGGTTGCCAAACCAAGAATCAATTCGTCCGGTGTAAAGTCGACACCGGAAAAATATTTTTCCATCAGTTCTTCGCTGGTTTCTGCCACCGCTTCATGAATCGCCGTGCGCA
>JAZNRV010000122.1:0-5769 GCA_045590855.1 Acutalibacteraceae bacterium
TAACAAAAGCGCCCCGAACAAATTGTTCGGGGCGCTTTTTGTTATGCTTGTATTATTCAAACAACGGTGTGGAAAAATAACGTTCGGCGGTGTCGGGCAATACCGTGACCACGCGTTTGCCGCGACCTAAGGTTTTGGCAAGGCGCAACGCGGCGGCAACGTTGGTACCGCTGGAAATACCGCACAAAATGCCTTCCTTTGCCGCCAAATCTTTGGCGGTTTGCAACGCTTCGTCGTCGCCGATGATGCACACGTCATCGTAAATGTTTTGATTTAAAATGGCGGGGATAATGCCGTCGCCAATCCCCATTTGTACGTGCGTGCCAATCGACCCGCCCGACAAAATGGCGGCGTTTTCGGGTTCCACCGCCCAAATCGTCATGGCGGGGTTTGCTTCCTTTAACACTTCGCCGATACCCGTAATGGTCCCGCCCGTACCGATGCCGGAACAAAACCCGTCAATCGGACCTGCCACTTGTTCCAAAATCTCTTTGGCGGTGGCGGCACGCTGAATGGCGGGGTTGGCGGGGTTTTCAAACTGTTGCGGCACAAACACATGCGGGTCTTCCGCTTTCATTTTAAGAGCGAGTTGCAAACATTCCTCAATGCAAAGGCCAATGTTGCCCGCATCGTGTACCAACACGACCTCGGCACCGTATTGGCGCACCAACAACCGTCGTTCCTCGCTGACCGAATCGGGCATGATAATGCGCACCTTGTACCCGCGCACCGCGCCGACCAGCGCAAGACCAATGCCTTGGTTACCGCTGGTGGGCTCGACAATGATGGTGTCTTTGCTAAGCAAACCCTTTTGCTCGGCATCGCAAATCATGTTGTACGCGGTGCGGGTTTTGATAGAACCGCCCACGTTGAGACCCTCAAACTTTACCAAAACTTCGGCATCGTCGGGACCTGTCAGGTGTTGCAAACGGATAACGGGCGTGTTGCCCATAGCTTCCAATATGTTATTACAAATCATAAAAAACAAACCTCTCTGTATAACTTATTACAGTATACGGAAAAAGCCTCCGATTGTCAATTTTTATTTCGCGCGTTTGTGCGTTTACTTTGCAAACATTACATATTTTCCCCACAACCGAACATACTAAAACAAATTGTGCGGGGGAGAGGATACCATGCCGGAACGAAAAGGAAAACAAACGATTGCGCTGTCGGGCAGACCCAGCATTTTGGGGTATGCTTCGGTGGTGGGCAAAAAAGAGGGCGAAGGACCGCTCGGGCAGGGCTTTGACGCGGTGGTTGCCGACACGCGTTTTGGTGAAAAAACGTGGGAAAAAGCCGAAAGCCAAATGCAAAAAGAAGCCCTGACCCGTGCTTTGAACAAAGCGGGGTATTCGCCTTCGCAAGTCGACGTGTTGTTTGCGGGGGATTTGCTCAACCAAAACACCGCTTCCACCTTTGGACACCGCGAAAGTAACATTCCGCTGCTCAACCAATTCGGCGCGTGTTCCACCATGGCGCAAACGCTGGGTTTGGCGGCGGTGTTTGTGGACAGCGGTGCCGCCGACGTTGCCGCGGCGGTTACGTCGTCGCATTTTTGTACCGCGGAACGGCAATTCCGTTTTCCGCTGGAATACGGCGGACAACGCACCCCCACCTCACAATGGACCGCCACCGCCTCGGGCGCGGTGGTGGTGGGGCTCGGCGGGGGAAAAGTGCATGTGTCCGACGTGTGTTTTGGCAAAATCGTGGATATGGGCATCACCGATATGAACAACATGGGTGCCGCCATGGCACCCGCGGCGGCAGATACGCTGCTTAGCTTTTTTAGGGATACCAACACCACCCCTGCGGATTACGATTTCATTGCCTCGGGCGATTTGGGGGAAGAGGGCAGCGCGCTTATGCGCGCACTGACCGCCCGTGAGGGCGCACGGCTGGGCGACGAATATTTCGATTGCGGCATGCTGCTGTACGACCGCGACCGACAAGATGCGCACGCGGGTGCTTCGGGTTGCGGGTGTTCCGCATCGGTGCTGTGTTCGCTCATTTTAGGCAATTTAGAAAAAGGTGTTTGGCAAAACGGACTGTTCATGGCAACGGGGGCGATGATGTCGCCCACCTCGTCGCAACAAGGCGAAAGTATCCCCGGTATTGCCCACGTGTTGCACCTGTGCCGCGAAGAACGATAACAAAAGCGTGTGGCAACGCCACACGCTTTTGTATACTATTACGGCAGTAAATATGCCGAACTTTGGTCAAACAAAGTGACAGAACCGGTGGTGACGTAGTCACCTAACAAGTCAATTTCCCCTTGCGATACTTTGTTAAAGTAAGTTAAGCGGGGGATTTTTCCAAAAACAGCACGGTATATCATGTGAGCACCGACGTATCCTGCCAGCGGGGTGCTGTGTTTGTCATAATCCGAAACATAAAAATACGATTCATCAATGCCGGATTCGATTAGACTGTCAATTTCTTTTTTCCAGTCAATCAGTACGGCGTTGGGATACGTTTCGGCAGCCACATCAATCCGCGAACGCGTTTCGTTATGCGCCGGGAAAATGGCAAGCTTTGTGTCGGAAAATTCGCAGGCATCTACGATGTTTGACAACGTTGCAATTTGCTCAAACCCGTATAAGCCGCACATGAAAACAACAGAATAATTGCCTGCTTGAATATTTTGCAGCATATACGGATCTTCAGCATACGTCGTAACATTAGCTCCGCCACGGGAATGTGCTTCAACCGTTATGGTTCCGTAACCGCACATTGCCTGCAAGATATTGCCGACATCCGAAGTGTATACAAAACTGTTGCCCAAAATCAAAATGCGATTGCGGTTGTCCTCAATAGGAAGAACACCCATGTTTTTTTCGGTATACGAAGTGGCTGTTCCCACCTCATTCATCATCTTATAAACTGCGGTGGCATCTAACTCTTCATAATTCACCGTTAAAATCAGTTTTTTATACTTGTTGAGATTGTCGTCACCGTTATAACATAACGTGCGGGTGAATGAGGTAGCATTCACGCGGTCAATACTGTGCGTGATTTTGACGTTTTGGGAAGTTATTTGACTGTGAAACTCGTTGACCGCATTGTTGGGCGAGTACGCGGTTGCCGCAGCGGTAACACTGCCGATGGTTTTTTCGTTTTTCACAATATCATAGCCGTTGTTACTTTTTTTGAGTTGCCAGTCTTCGGGAATAAAAATATTGAATAAGGCATTGCTGTTTTGTATAGCAAAACTCACTTGCTCAAAATCCGCAACGGAGGTACAAACAACATCTTGGTACGCCATTTCTTCCACCGGGGTGTTTTGAGTGGTAGTGGAAGTGCTTTCACTGCCCGAAGTTGCGGTAGACGAAAAAGGTTTTGTCGACGAAGTTTTGGTAGCAGAGGAACTGTTTTTGGTCGCGGGCGTGGTCTTGTTTTGCGTGGAAGTGCTTTTACTGCCCGAAGTTGTCGAAGACGTGGTTTTTGTTGTCGAAGTTTTGGTGACAGATGAACTGCTTTTGGTGGAGGGAGTGCTCGTCTTTTGCGCGGAAGTTTGGGAAGTCTTTTTTGTTTTTTGGGAAGTGCTGGTCGGTGATTGCGACAACAACGAGGTTTCACCCGCCGTTTTATCAGACGAGGTGGTCACGCCTATCCCCGTACCGCTTGTGTTACAAGCAGAAAAACAAAGTACAGTAGTCAGACACAAAACCATAGCGAACACTTTTTTCATACAATCACCTCAATGATTCTCCGATGTATTGTTCATAATATCATAATTGTTTAAAAGGTAGGAAACGCTCTCGTATTGTAGATATTCCTTTTCTTCTTCGGTTGACACCTTTTTGAGCAGTACTTCTTTCATATTCCCCACCGTAACAGACGGTTGGGCATCCAATAATTTATCTTTACCGACAATTGTTATTGTTTTCGAGCCGGTAGTGGCATAAAGTCCGGTACCGTTATCTGTAGAAAATAAATAATTAAGAAAAATCGTGTTATCTTTGATTATATAATTGCCGATATGTCCACAAATAGCCTCTGTCCCCATTTTATAACTAAACGTTCCGTTTTCTTCTAAACATAGAAAATATAGAGCAGCATATTCATTTCCATATTCATTGGTTACTGTTTCACTGGTATATCGGTATAATCCTTTTATGCCCTCATAAGTATATTTCACTCCTTGGGCGTGATTATTATCGGGAGTGGTTTGCTTGGTCGTTTGAGTGCTTGCTGCAGCAGAAGAAGTTGTTTTTACATGAGTGGTTGTGGTGGTAGAGGTATTGCTTTGGGTTGCAGAAGTGGTCGTTGTTTCTTTTGAAGGAACAGTGGATGAGGTGGTGGATGCGGTTTTTGTATGGTTGGCGCGACAAGCCGACAAGGACAATACGGTGAGCAAACACATAACCATAGCGAACATTTTTTCATACAATCACCTCACGGATAGTATATGCTTGTGTCGAATTGGGGACAAATTTAGCCTCCCTTGCCCTAAAGGGAGGGGGACCGCGTTAGCGGTGGAGGGATTTTCTTAATCAAAACTTCAAGCTGTTAATATATTTTTCCGCTTCATCAATGACTGTTTCATACCATTTAGGTAACATTTCTTTGGCTATTTCATATTCAACCCATTTATATTCCTTAATTTCATTACAATCTATTTTTATTCCACCTTTGTGTTCACAAAGAAATAGCACAACCGTCTTTTGTTTATTATCAGGCACATCATATTGTATTTCCATTTTGAAATTTGGTTTAAATTCAGCCTTTATACCCACTTCTTCATATATTTCACGCTTTGCGGATTGCCTCGCTGTTTCAAACGCCTCGCTATGACCTTTTGGCACACTATACAATCCTGACCTTTTTTGTAAAATGCAAAGGTATTCTGTTTTATCATTTATCTGTCTATAAATAATTGCGCCGCAAGATTTTTGATACATCGCGTCAATATAAGTTTCATAATACTGTTCCTGAAAGTGTATGTATTGTGCAATTTCTGCTTGATTAAAACACACACCCTCTGGTGCGGCTATAAGTTTATCTTCAACATCATTCATACGATAAACAACACCAATTATTTTAGCAACATAATCAGTTACAGGTTTGTCAACGCCAAGCAAATATACATCAAGTTCTTCACCGTCGCCACCAAACACTTCAGGGATATATCCATAATTGATAGGATATGTTAGAGCATAATTTTCCCTTTTATGTACATAACCTATGGGGCGGTCTATTTTAATATTAACCATCTTACCAAGATATGAATTAACAAGAGCTTTCCTTTCTTCCATATTCATAACGGTTTTATATCCCTCCGTCACGGCTTTGCCGTGCCACCTCCCTTTAGGTAAGTGAGGCTCTCGTTTTCAACTTGTGGAAGTCATTTCCACAAGTTATAAATTCCGCATAACAACAAGCATTTTCTTATATTTAATATATCATTTTTTATAAAGATTTTCAAGATATATATGAGAATAGAGTTATCCCGAAATTACGAGATAACTCTATTTTTGATGGTATGACAAAAATCATACTGGTACTTTAAAAATCATACCACAAGAAAGGTAGTTAAAAACTTTGTTTTTAAGCGGTAAAATCGCCAAAAGTATGATGGTTATTCCTGCCTTGACTTTGATATAGCTATTGAAATTGCAAATAAAGTGTGCTATACTTTATTTGTGAACGGGGATGGCACCCATAACAAAAAACTGTATCACACATTTACAATAAGGGGATGATACCCATAGAAAAAAACATTGTTGTTGTAGATGAACAAGGAAATGAATATGAGGCGACCTACCC
>JAZNRV010000123.1:0-1950 GCA_045590855.1 Acutalibacteraceae bacterium
CACCGTTTATACAAGCAAATTTATTGACAAGTAGTTATAAAGATTATATAATAAATCGAGAACATTTGTTCGAAAGAGGTGGCGGTGATGGAACGCACGATTTTGCATTGCGACGGCAATTCGTTTTTTGCTTCGGTGGAGTGCGCCCATCAGCCCGAATTGTGGGACGTTCCCATGGCGGTGTGCGGTGACCCGAAAAACCGCCACGGCATTGTTCTTGCCAAAAATGAGAAAGCGAAAAAATTTGGCATTGTAACCGCGGAAACCGTGTGGCAAGCCAAGCGCAAATGCCCCGAACTGGTGTTGGTGCCGCCCCATCACGACCGATATGAAGAATATTACCGTCGTATCAACGAAATCTATTGCGAATATACCGACCGTGTGGAGCCGTTCAGCATTGACGAGTCGTGGCTGGACGTGACAGGCAGTAAGCGGTTATTTGGTGACGGAAAAACCATTGCCGATACCTTGCGAAAACGCGTGCGGGAAGAACTGGGGATTACCATTTCGGTAGGGGTTTCGTTTAACAAAACATTGGCAAAAATGGGCAGTGATTACCAAAAGCCCGATGCCACCACCGTTTTGTCGCGGGAAACGTACCAAACGCTGTTGTATCCGCTGCCGGTATCGAGGTTATTGTTTGCGGGGAAAAGCAGTACCGAAACGCTTTTGCGCATGGGCATTAAAACCATTGGGGACTTGGCAGCGGCTGACAAGGCGTGTGTGACAGCAGCGCTTGGCAAAATCGGTACGCAGTTGCACGACTATGCCAACGGAATCGACCCCTCCCCCGTGCGATTGTTCACCGACAAACGCGCCGCCAAATCGGTGGGTAACGGTATGACATTTCGCCACGACCTTACCGACCAAAAGGCGGTAGAAAATGCGGTGTTGTTTTTGACCGAGCCGGTAGCGGCGCGGTTGCGCGCCGCGCATCAGTTTTGCGCTACCGTGCAACTGACACTCAAATACCCCTCGTTACAAACCATTACGCGCAGTCGCACGCTGCGGGCCCCCACTGCGGTGACAAGTGAATTGTATGCCGGAGTGCTTACGTTGTTACGCGATTGTTGGCGCGTAGGCACCCCGCTTCGCAGTATTACCGTGACGGCGGCGAATTTGCAAACGGAAGAGCCGTCGGAACAACTGTGCTTGTTTGATGAAAACGATGACACACGTCACGAGCGGCGGGAAACATTGGACAACGCGGTAGACACGCTCAATGAGCGGTTTGGAAAAAGCGCGGTACAGCGTTGCGCGGTGCTAAACCACGTGCAGGATATGAGTGAAAATGAAAAAAAGTAACATTTTCAAAAAAACTGTTGACAAAAAGGGGAACAAAAGATATAATAAACTGCGTCGCCGATGCCGTGTCACGGTTAGGTGGATGACAATGGCCCGGTAGTTCAGCTGGTTAGAACGCTAGCCTGTCACGCTAGAGGTCGACGGTTCGAGCCCGTTCCGGGTCGCCATTTGCTGCTATAGCTCAGTAGGTAGAGCGCATCCTTGGTAAGGATGAGGTCACCAGTTCAACTCTGGTTAGCAGCTCCAAAAAGAAAAGTCACACATCGTGTGGCTTTTTCTTTTTGTACTTTTCACTATTCTCTCTTCTCTTTTCACTCTTCTCTAAACATAAGTGTGACTTTTCCAGATAAAAGATAAGAAAGAAGAGATAAGAGAAAATGTGTCTGCTTTGCAGACGGAATTATAAACTTGCGCCCCCACGACCGAATAAAAAAGCCGTGAATTTCACGGCTTTTTTAGTTCCGAGATGCCGCAATTTTAATTGTGACGGCAGGTCGAATTCTTATTTTAATTAAATTTACCGTCGTTTGAACAAGTCCAGTAAAAACGGACAATGACAAAAAGGACCTCCTATGGTAGAATTAAAACAACTACCATAGGAGGTATTTTTATGCCAAGACGAAAAGGAACACTCAATACGCCACA
>JAZNRV010000124.1:0-4307 GCA_045590855.1 Acutalibacteraceae bacterium
TACCCACACGCAAACCACTGGTAACAAAGGGACTGGCGGGGTCGTTGGGAACGGCATTTTTGTTGGCGGTAATGTGTACTTCATCCAACCGATGTTCCAATTCCTTGCCCGTGATACCAAAGTTTTGCAAATCCAATAACATAAGATGATTATCGGTACCGCCGGTTACCAAATTAAAGCCTTGTGCCAACAAGGAGTCGGCAAGAACCGCTGCGTTTTTGACAATGCGTTGTTGATAGTCGCAAAACTCTTCGGTGAGCGCTTCGCCAAGTGCCACAGCTTTACCCGCAATCACGTGCATGAGCGGACCACCCTGCATGCCGGGGAAAATGGCTTTGTCGATTTGTTTTGCCAACGCTTCACGGCACAAAATCATGCCGCCGCGGGGACCGCGCAACGTTTTGTGTGTAGTAGTGGTTACCACATCCGCAAAGGGAACCGGATTGGGATGCAAGCCGGCGGCAACCAAACCCGCAATATGTGCCATATCTACCATGAGGTAAGCGCCTACTTCGTCGGCAATGGCACGGAATTTTTCAAAATCAATTACGCGGGGATAGGCACTTGCACCCGCTACAATCAAACGCGGTTTATGTTCCAATGCCAAACGGCGCACTTCTTCATAATCGATGCGTTGGGTTTCGTCACTCAATTCGTAAGAAATGAAGTTATAATATTTACCGGACAAGTTTACGGGCGAACCGTGTGTAAGGTGACCGCCGTGCGCCAGACTCATACCCAAAATGGTCTCACCCGGTTGTACCAAAGCAAAATACACCGCCAAGTTAGCGTTAGCACCGCTGTGCGGTTGCACGTTGGCATGTTCGGCACCAAACAGTTTTTTGGCGCGTTCGCGAGCAATTTCTTCGACAATATCCACGCACTGGCATCCACCGTAATACCGTTTGCTCGGATAACCCTCGGCATATTTGTTGGTGAGCACACTACCCGTAGCCGCCAACACCGCTTTGGATACAATGTTTTCCGAAGCAATCAGTTCAATGTTGTGTTGTTGACGTTTTAATTCTGCTTGACAGCCCTCAAAGACCTCGGCGTCTTGCAGACGTAATTCTTCCATAAAATCCATGTTTATCAACCTCCGTTTTTTATAGTATAACAAAAAAACTTGTATTTGAAAAGAGAAAAGTGTATAATATTTTAAAATTATTCAAAGGGGGCGTATTATGAAATCGGTCACAATCGGTAAAAACGATGCCGGTCAGCGGGTAGACCGTTTTTTAACCAAAACGTTCCCGCAGCTCCCTGTTTCCATGATGTATAAATATATCCGCCAAAAAGATATTAAGCGCAACGGAAAACGTTGCCAAATTTCTGACCGCTTGGAAGAAAACGACGTCATTTCCATTTATGCACCCGACGAATTTTTGGAGCCTGCCGCCCGCAAGTTTGAGTTTATGTCTGCCGGGAAAGCGTTGGATATTGTGTACGAGGACGAACATCTCTTACTTATCAACAAACCCGCAGGGTTGTTGGTACATCCGGATGAGAACGAATACGGTGACACGCTGATTTATCGCATTCAACGGTATCTGTATGAAAAAGGCAGCTACGAACCGGAAAACGAAAACAGTTTTGTCCCCTCACTGGTAAATCGTATTGACCGCAATACTTGCGGTATTGTCATTGCCGCAAAAACGGCGGCAGCCTTGCGTATTCTTAACGAAAAATTACGCAAACGGGAAATCGAAAAATATTACTTGTGTTTGGTACACGGATATTTGCAAACACCCGAAGCCACACTGCACGGGTATTTGGTAAAAAACGAGGAACAAAACCGTGTCTACATTTCCAAAGAACCGGTACGCGGGGCACGTTCCATTGCCACCTATTACCGCGTTTTGGAATCGCACGACAACCTTTCACTTTTGGAAATCGAACTGCTGACCGGCAGAACACACCAAATCCGCGCACAAATGGCAGCCATCGGTCATCCCTTGCTGGGTGACGGAAAATACGGCACCAATGCGCTGAACAAAGGCACCGGTTTTTCCAAACAAGCACTTTGCTCTTATCGGCTAAAATTTGCTTTTACCGAAGACGCGGAAGAATTAAACTATTTAAACGGCAAAGAATTTTCCTTGCAAAGTGTCTGGTTTGTTGAAGAATTCAAAAACAAAAAACGCTGAACCATACGGGTCGTACTCTAAAGGACAAAGACAATGCTCGGACTTCATTTGGTCCGAGCATTGTCTTTTATAAACCTAACAATTGTTTTTTCTTTTCGTCAAATTCTTCTTGTGTAATAATTCCGCTATCAAGTAGCTCTTTGAATTTTTTTAATTCGTCAGCGTTACTTTGGGGGACTTCTTGTTTTATTATTGTATTTGTACTTTTACCTTGACGCGATATAATCAAGTCACTTAATACAGTGTGTATTTCATCTGCGTTTGCTAAATACATAAACCGTATAGAGCCTGATGAGCTTGAAACAATAACACCTTTCAACCAACTAATTTTACCAACAGAAGAAACAGAGTCTATGGGGATATCTACTCTTTTACCGAAAGCACCTTTCCCATAAACACGCTTGTCTGTAACACGCAATAAACAATTTGCAACATTAAAATATATTAATGCCGCCGCCGCTATTAGTGCAAGTCCTAATAGTATAAAAAGGACTGGCGGGTCATCAGCAGGGCTAGGTACATCTGATCCTCCAAGCACACCTAAACAAGTTAGAAACAATTCATATATCCCTATCAACAAGATTATAAGCGGAATAAGGGGAAATGCCGATTTGCTGGCAATAAGTTCTTTTTCATTTTTCATTTTTTAAGACCTCCGAATCAATTGGTTTGAATCCTTTCAGTTGTGTTTAGAAATATTCTGAATATTGAAGCGTCTCTATGTCTTTGTCTGGTGGCGAATCATAAAAATCTTGTACTATCCATTCCTCGCCCGATTTTTTGTATTCTACGTATCCGTCCACGCCCATAGTATGATTACCAGAAGGTAAATAACCTTTGCGTCTACCATAGATAGTTGTATCATAGCTTATTATACAGCTATCATCAGAATAAATTTTTATGTAATCAATTTCGAAACTACTAAAATAATTAATACTATATCCTTCTTCTCGAAGATACTCCTCTACATCGTTTTCTATACGCTCTTTCGTCGGCGGAGTTGGAGTTGAACCACAACCAGCCAAACAACTAATCGAAAAAATCAAAATAAATGTCAGTGCAATTATTTTTTTCATTTTTAACTACTCCTTATTTTTCTGCTTTTTGTATGTAGTAGATGTTCCTTTTGGCGAATCAATGACAATAACATTAGGTATTGCTTTTTTATCAACATTTTCCTTAAATCTTCTGCCTAAATTTGTTTTTTCGCCTCTTGCTAATTTGTTCCATTCAACACCTGAAAATAGGTCTTTAAGGATGAAGTTTGTGTTGTTTTCCAATTCGCCTATTTTCATTATTGCTTTATTTATCCAAATATTATAATCCATTCTACCACCCCCTTTAAAACAAAAAAGTGTGTGCAACCGAAGTTACACACACCGAAAAATGCATAGCTCCAGTTTGCTACCACACAAAACTTAACGCTTACAACAAGTACGCGAAAAGAGCATGCATTTTTACCAAAATAAAAATACATACTTGTCGAAAGCGTAATATTAAGTTTTGTGTGGTGAACACATTATAGCATGAATCTTTTAAAATGTAAAGATAGTATACGAATTTTTGAGATTGTTAAAAGGGTTTTAGGTTCTCCTAAAGATTGGAACTTGATATACAAGTTCCCTGCTTGTTACGGTATACGACAAAAATAAAAAGCTGTGTGGAATTTCCACACAGCTTTTTTCTGTCCTTAAGAGTACAGCTCTTATGGTTCAGCGTTTTTTAAATCTGTACAAAAATTTAGCCAAGCGAATCAAAAAAGGACGCAACGGTCTTACCGCCATCCAGCACCACGAATATAAACGATACCGTTTGTCGTTACACTCCACTGTTTTCCCTTTACGCACAAAAGCCGTCATCACCGCGACAACACACGATTTCGGCAAATATTCCAGTTTTCGTTGTGCATCACCGGCAAACCAATACCCGTCCGACGTCACTTTGATAACACGGTGTAATACGTATTGACCGTCAGGGCGTTGATACAGCGGAACATCGCCGCGGCGCAGCGGTTTTCCCTCGCACTGCGAAAGCACGGCGCAATCTCGCTTGTGAGAAAATAACGGCCACATACTGTTACCGGTAACCGGAATGGTGGCTGTCATTCCCTGCCGAAACGATTCGGTAATCAGCGGCATCATTTGTTCAAAAGGCAGAAGT
>JAZNRV010000125.1:0-2105 GCA_045590855.1 Acutalibacteraceae bacterium
CCGCCAAACCATTCGGTTTGGCGGGGTTTTTGTGTTATATGCTATTTTATTTCACCGCGCGGGCTACTTGATAATAATCATCGGTGAGCAAGGTGTCAGCCCCGAGTGCCAATGCATCCTTTGCCTCAGCAGGAGTGTTGGTGCAATAGATACCGCATTTTAAGTTTGCTTTGTGCCCTGCTTCCACACGCTCGGTATTCGCATACACAGTGGAGAATTGCACGCGTTTGCAGTCGCAATCCACTGCCACTTGCACCGCATCGCACGGGGTATCGTCGGTTTGACAGAAGCAAAGCGAAATGCTGCTGTCCAAAGAACGAGCAAGTTTTAACAAATCCGCGCTTGCCGAAGTCAAGTACACAAAATCGCGGCAATCGTAACAATCAATCAAATCGATGATGTTTTTAAGCATTGCTTTTTCGCGGTCACCCACTTCACCGGCAACACCGATAAAAATATTCATAATAACACGACGGGCAAATTGTTGCAAGATTGCCTCAAACGTCATGGGGGTTAAACCCGCATATTCTTTGCTGAAAACCGAGCCAAAGTCATATTGTTGCAAATCATCAAACGTCAAATCCCAAACCATGCCGCTGCCGTTACTGATAAGGCTGATATCCGGCTCGGCAAGACAGGTGACTATGTTGTCGGCGGTATACCACAAACCAAACTCGATTTCGTCGGCACCCAGCGAAACCGCTGTGGCAAACGCCGGAAAACTGTTATCGGGAGCAACACTTTTGAACCCACGGTGTGCACACACGCGGGGAAACGGTTTTTGTGCATCGGTTTGTACCGTAACCGTTTTGGCACAAGGTTTTACTTTTTTACAACAACTCATTTGAAACTCCTACCCTTCTTCTTTGCTTAATGCCGTATGATAATGGATTGCGGAATATTTTCTATCGTTACCGTTTGGTCACCTTCGGCAAATTCGCCGTCCAATGACCAAGGTAACGGTGTAGACATATAAAACGTTACTTTTTGCGTTTTGAAGAAATCAAACATATCGGTATCAAATACACCCGTGTTAAGTGACGTGATGATTTTGGCAAGGTCTGCCGCGTTTTTGGGACGGCGCACTAATATGACTTCGAACAATCCGTCCGTCATATCCACCATATCGGCATGAAGTTTAACAAGACCTGCTACCGAAGTAGAGTTACACACCGCACCGAAAACATAATCACCGCTGTACTCCGCTGTTTCGGTTTTTACGGTAAGGGGATAAGCTTGCAGGGAAAATAACTCTTTGGAACCTTCCAAGATGTATGCCAAATGTCCAAGCGCATTTTTGGTGGTTTGCGGCGCTTTGTACGAGGCGGCTGTAAAAGCCCCAAACGAAGCGATATACGCAAAATGGCGTGAATTGTTAAACAAACCCACATCAACCAATTTGTCCTCGCCTTCCATTACCGCGCGTAAAGCGGCGGCAGGTTGCGTTTTTAACTTCAACGTGTTGGCAAAATCATTGGTACTGCCCGCCGGAATATACCCCAGCGGCATTTTCTTTTCACATGCAAGCAAACCGTTGATAACTTCATTGAGCGTCCCATCGCCACCGCAGCACACCACTAAATCGTGTTCTTTGGCGTGCTTTTGGGTAACATTGCGCGCCTCACCACGGGCGGCGGTGGTATAAACGGTTGTTTTGTACCCCTCGCGGCATAATCCGTTTACCAAAGTGAACAAAGCAGACTTTCCTTTGGTTTTACCCGCCACAGGATTCACAATCAATAACGCGCGAGATGATTTCACTACTCTTCCCCCTTATCGGCGGTTACCGTGTTACTGCGGATGAGCATATCCGACAAATAATAGACGGTTTTGGCAATTTCGTAATCTTGGTCGCTCAAAGTACCGTACAAAACACCGTCATCTTGAATACAAAAACTGCGAGTCGTCCCAAACAAGTTCCTGCCCAGCAACGTCGTTTCATAGTTTTCGGGCGGAACACCTAAAAGATGCAACAAGCTCGGCAGAACATCAATTTGACCGCCGACCACTTCAAAGTGTTGCGGTTTTTCAAAATCTGCATCGTAAAAAATAAGCGGCAGCGTATATTTTTCGTCTTGTAAAAACCAATCTTCGCAGACTTCTTC
>JAZNRV010000126.1:0-3589 GCA_045590855.1 Acutalibacteraceae bacterium
GTGTTGAACATATCAATCATGGGAATGTTCGTTCTCATCATTCGGTTTGCCAGAATACGTTTGGTAGGATTGACAGAAGGACCGCCAATTGGTTTTAGGTTATCGGTAAGTGCCGGTCCTTTATCCCTCGGCTCGCCCGAGCCGTTGAATATACGTCCCAGTAAATCCTCGCTAAAAGATACCCGCATTTCGTGACCTAAAAAGCGGATTTCATCGCCCGTGGAAACACCTTGACCACCCGCAAAAACTTGCAAGGAAACAATGTCCCCATCAATCTTATTAACCTGGGCAAGCGATTTGCCGAAACGAGTATTGATTTGTGCTAATTCGTTATATTGGACACCGTTTGCTCTGACCGTAATAACGCTACCTGTGATGGATTCGATTCGATTGTAAACTTTGTTCATTCTTCTTCACCATCTTTCAATAACCGTTCGGCTTCGTTTGACAATTTTCCGTTTCCTTCATTGTAAAGCACATCAATTTTGGCTTCAGCCTTCTTAAAAGCATCGCTTTCAAATTCCGTGTAATTCCAGTCGATAAATTTTTGGCGCATACGATTAAAGAACACGCGGGCATCGTCTTTGTTATTGATGGCATATTCACTGCCCAAAACAGTAACAAGTTTATCCGTGACGTATCGTTGACGCAACGTGCCGCAATTAGCCTCAATCAAATCAAAGGAGTTTTGTTGCAGATATACGGCATCCAACATTTCGGATTTGAGATAGATGATATAATCCGCAAGCGTGGTACCTTCTTCGCCGACCACCTTCATCATAGAATCGATTTCGTTGCCATGATGAAGAATGTTTTTACAAAACTCGGATTTTTTGCGGTCGATAACGCTTTCGTATTTCGACCAAGAAATAAGCGGGTCAATGGCAGGATATTTTCTGGCATCTGAGCGTTCACGCGATAGTCCGTGGAAAGCGCCCACAACTTTTAGGGTTGCTTGTGTAACAGGTTCTTCAAAGTTTCCGCCTGCGGGAGAAACCGTTCCGCCGATGGTAACAGAGCCTGTGCTGCCGTCGGGCAAACGAACGTATCCCGCTCTTTCGTAAAATGCCGCAATATACGATTCCAAATATGCAGGGAACGCTTCTTCGCCGGGGATTTCTTCCAATCGTCCCGACATTTCACGAAGGGCTTGTGCCCAACGAGAGGTGGAGTCTGCCAGCAAAAGAACATTCAGTCCCATTTGACGATAATATTCCGCAAGCGTAACCGAAGTGTAAACCGACGCTTCGCGGGATGCCACCGGCATGGAAGATGTGTTACAAATGATAATGGTGCGTTCCATAAGAGAGCGACCTGTTTTGGGGTCGGTCAGTTCCGGAAACTCGGTTAACGTTTCCACAACCTCGCCCGCGCGTTCGCCGCAAGCCGCAATGATAACAATATCGACATCGGCGTATTTTGATGTGGTGTGCTGTAACACCGTTTTACCCGCGCCAAAAGGTCCGGGGGTGCAATACGTTCCACCCTTTGCCACCGGGAAGAAGGAATCCACCAGACGCACCTTGGTTTCCATTGTTTCGACCGGTGCCAAACGTTCGCTATAACATTTCACTGCACGTTTAACCGGCCACTTAAAGGACATGGTAACGGTGATATCCCGTCCACGTTCATCGGTGATAACGGCAATGGGGTCTTTTATGGTATATTCGCCTTTTTCGGCAATGGATTTGACCGTATAATTCCCCAACAGGTAGAACGGTACAAAAATTTTGTGAGTAAAAGCACCTTCGGGGACAGCACCGATATATTCGCCCGCACGCACGGTATCCCCCACTTTTGCGGTCGGTGTAAATTCCCATTTTTTATCGGCGTTTAATCCGTCTGCATAGTTGCCGCGTTCTAAGAACCAACCCGCTTTTTGGGCTAACAGCGGCAGAGGGTTTTGCAGTCCGTCATAAATTTGTCCAAGCAAACCGGGGCCTAACTGCGCCGACAGCATTTCACCAGTAAATTCCACCGTATCGCCGCATTTTATGCCACCAGTCATTTCATAAACCTGAATTTGAGCGACATTACCTTTGATACGGATAACTTCGCTTTTAAGCGCTGTATCATCCACTTTGACGTAGCAAATCTCGTTCATAGAAACATTGCCGTCAAATTCCACTGATACCAAGTTTCCGTTAATGCTTAAAACCTTTCCTGTATTTTCGGTCATTGTTTAGCCTCCAACTCATCTCCATGTAAAATGGAGTTGTAAATGTTTTTGTACGCTGCTTCGCCACTTGGGGTATCAAACTGTCTTGTGCGCGAAAGCAATTTGAGTTTTAGTCCATAGTAAAAAACAAAATCTTCTGAAAAAGTATCCATCGGTCTTAGCGATTCTAACAAGCTTAAACGATATTGCAAAAGAAAATTTTCCGCTTCCAAAGGACTATCTACATCCACCGCAATACTTGCCACTTTCAGCAAGTCGTGCGGCAAAGATTTATTTTGCAAATCAAACGATTTATTCATCTTATCGGCACGGACTTTGGCAAGTGCCAACCGTAAATCCCGTTCACCTGCGTTCCATGCTTCGACCAAAGGAAAAGTGGATTTTTCCGGATTTATCGGTGGTAAGAGCGTTAATCTTTGTATTTCGCGCAACGCTTTTTCTTTTAAAAAACGACTGCACAATTCCAAAAATCGTTCCTCTGTGATAGGAATTGGCGCATTTTCGCCGATACTATCCAAAGACGGCAGTTGCGATATGAAATAATATTCTGCCATACTGCTTACGCCTCTTTCAACAGTTTAGTGACTTTGGGGCTAAGATAATTGGACAGCATTTCCACCACGGCTTCGGTAGAGTAATCGTAATACGCACTTCCGCTGTTAACAGAAATACGGAATCCGCCATCAAAGTTATCGTTTGCTTTAAGGGTAACGCCGCTCAGCATTTTTTCTTTGATAGCGGCAATCAAGATGTCTTCAAGTAACTTCAAATCTTCGCTGTTTAAAACCACTGCTAAATCCTCGGCATCCGGCTTGTTTACCCAACCTTCCACAACCTTTATAATCAGTTGTGCTAATACTTCGGACGAATATATGGCGGTAACGTTTTGGGTTAAGATGGTATTAAGTTCTCTTGCAACACTTTCCCTAAAAGAAATCAGCAGATTTCTTCCCGCTTGGCGAATAGCATCCTCTCCGGATTTCACCATTCGCTCATTCTCGCTTTTTGCATTCTGTAAAATTTTATCGGCTTGTGTTTGCGCGTCTAAAATGATTTTTTCTGCTTTTTCTTTGGCAGATTTGATGATGGTTTCCGCCTCGGTTTGAGCCGCCTCTACGCCATCTTTTTTGATTTGTTCAATCAGTTCTTGGAGTTGAATTTCCATTATGTTTTCTCCTTTTTTAATTTATTTCAACCATAAAAATACAAAAAACCAACGTCCTCTGCAGTCAGCTGGTTCCATTTAGCAATATTAATTTTTGTAATTATAACATACTTTACTCATGGAGTCAAGATTTTTTGACAGTGAAACAAATCATGAAGAAGTAAAAAACCGAACGCTTACGCGTTCGGTTTTTTGTGTCTCTCGTGTCCGAAAAAAACTGGTCGGAAACCCTTGATTTTACTGGG
>JAZNRV010000127.1:0-5211 GCA_045590855.1 Acutalibacteraceae bacterium
GTTTTGGTCAATATCAACAGCCAGTACCTCGGCACCATGGTTGACAAGTTCCTCGGCAACAGCTCTTCCGTATCTGCCAAGTCCCAATACGGCATAGGTTTTGTGAATACTCATAAATTATCTATCCCTTCTTATCCTACACTAACTTCTTCGACCGGATTTCTGACTATCGTTTGATTTTCTTTTTTTCGATTAAAAGCAATGGCAAAGGAAATGGGACCGATTCTGCCAAGATACATTGTTGCGATGATAATCAGTTTTCCGATATTGTCAAGCGATGCGGTCAGGTTTCTCGTAAGACCGACTGTTGCTGTGGCACTGACAGTTTCATACACAATATCCAATGCAGCCGCATTGGTAACAGCAGCAAGTAAAACCGTTGAAGTAAACATAATCAGAAAAGACGTGCATGTAACGGCAATTGCCTTGCTGATGGCTTGCTTGGTAATTTGTCTTCCGAAAAGTTCGGTATCTTCCTTGTTGCGAACCGAGGAAAAAGCCGATGCCAAAAGGATGGCAAACGTCACGGTTTTTATTCCCCCCGCCGTCCCCACGGGAGAGCCACCGACAAACATTAAAAGCAGCGACACAATTGACGAGGCGTTTGTAAGGTTTTCTTGCGGTAACGTTGCAAAACCTGCTGTTCGGGTTGTCACCGACTGGAAGAAAGACGCTTGTATTTTTTGCAACAATGTATACTCTTTCATGGTCAGCGGATTGTTATATTCAAACACAAAAATCAATGCCGCGCCAACCAATATCAAAGCCAAGGTCGCAACAATGGCAATTTTACTGTGCAAAGTAAGGTCTTTAAAAAATTTCACTTTCTTTTTTGTGGTGTGTTTTAACAAGCGCAAAACATCCCACCAAACAATATAGCCGATACCGCCTAACACAATCAGTCCGCAGGTAACGATGTTAATGGTGGGATTCAACGCATAATTGCACAGACTGTTTTCGGCAATAATATCAATACCGGCGTTGCAAAAGGCGGAAACCGAGGTGAATACCGATATCCATATTCCTTTTGCGCCAAAATCAGGTATAAACACGGTCATATAAAGAAGGGCACCTATGCCTTCTATGACGAGCGTTCCTGCTACAACTTTTTTGACAAAACGAACAAGACCCGAAAGAGAATTCAGGTTAAAAGCGTCTTGCAAAAGCAATCTGTCGGCAATACCCATTTTTTTATGCAGGAGTATCATGACACCCGACATAATGGTTATAACACCAAGACCGCCGATTTGAATTAACGCAAGGATAATAATCTGCCCAAAAACACTCCACGAAGAAACCGTTGGTGTTACCACCAGTCCCGTAACGCAAGTAGAGGTTGTTGCGGTGAAAAGCGCATCCAAAAAAGGAGTCTGCTTGCCGTTTGCGGAACTTATCGGTAACGAAAGCAACAAAGCACCTATCAGTATTGCCACCAAAAAACTCAACAATATGATATGCGTTGTCGATATGGAAAACCGTTGTTTTTTCATATTATCCTAAGGCAACCATGCTGAAAACAAGGGCGAACAATGCAACGGTTTCGCAAAGGCCCACAACCGTGATATATTGCGAAAAACCTTTGCCTGTTTCTGCCAAAGCATCGGCGCCGGCAGCACCGGCTTTTCCTTGGAAAACAGCGGAAAAAGCCATGGCCACGCCCGAGGCAATGCCCAAGCCAAGCAAAAAGGCAGGGTCAGCATTAGATGTTTTCATTTGTTGCATCAAAAGAAAACCGTAAATCGTTTGTGTAAGAGGAGCACCGGCAAAAACCGTAAGGATAAACGGTGCGGCTTTATTGCTCATATAGCACTTTTTCCAAGCACCAATGGACGCTTGACCTGCAATACCGATACCAATTGCCGAACCAATTGCGGCAATACCCATGGCTAATGCTGTTCCCAATAATCCTAAACTCATAATAATTCTCCTTTATAATTGATTTATTCTTCAAACGGTTTAAACTTATGCCCACTCCACGACATGTCCAAATGCGAGGAAAATTCCAACGTGTTCAGTCGGATTCCGTGAACAATAACAGACAAAATGTTTAGGACCATATTCAGTCCATGGCCAAACACCAAAAGGACAATCGCGAGTATCATAAACATAAAATTGCCAAGCAGCGGACCCGCCAGTTCGTTTACTGTTGCGGATATTGCCGCACCGGCAAGCCCAACGGCCCAAAGACGGATATACGAAACGATATCTGAAAACACGTTTACCACACCGAGCAATACCGACACAATATTGGTAAGGCTTGAAAGAATAGATTTTATAATACTGCCCTCATAGTTTGAGAAAACAAAACTTAACAAGAAACCTATTCCAATAAACGCAATTGCAACCGTACCAACAGGAATTCCGCTTATGATTAAACCAAAACTGAAAACCTGTGCGTTCACAACGAGGCTCAATACCAGATAATAAATACCGATAAGTTGTAATATGGAACCTATATCGCCCAGAATTTTGATTGATTTACTGTTTCGCACAGCGCCTTTGATGTGTGCTACCGTCAACTGAATTAGCGCTAATGAAAAACAGAAAATCTGCAAGTTTTGTGCCGTGGTAAGACCAACTCCGTCGGGGGTCCAAGGCAAACTCCAAATTTTATCGGCGTAAACATTGGAAATCAACGGTATCGATAACGATTGTAGCCAATGCGGCAACTGTTCGGGCGAAAGACCAAACCACGTGCAGGTAAGTGTCCCCCACAGTATGGTTGATAAACCGAAAAACCCCACAAGTAAAAAGGCGGGTGAAATTGATTTTTTGGTAACAAAGGATTTTATCATCGGGATTGCCGCAACGGCACAAATCAGCAAACCATAGCCGCCGTCTCCGAAAATAATGCCGAAGAATATGAGTATAAACGCCAAAAACCATCCGGAAATGTCATACTCAAAATATCCCGGGACCGTTCCCAAAAAATCAGTCAACGGATAAATAAGGCTGACAAACTTATTATTACGAAGTTTGGTGGGGACATTGTCTTCCGCGCAAGGTTCTTCCACAAAAAGTCCCCACGAATTATCCTTTGCCGTTTGTTTTAGTTCATCGAGTTTTTCCGCTTCCAAATAACCTTTGAAATAAGCCACCGTAACGGCATTGCTTTTATCGGCCGACAGTGTTTCACTGTTCATGCCGGTAGCGTAAGTTTCAAACTCGACTTCCTTTTCCAAGGCACTAATTGCTTGACCTATGCTTTCAAGGTAACAAGCATTGGAGGATATTTCTTCATCAATTGCTTCGATTCGAGCACTTAAATCGTCAATTTTTTGCCTCATTTGGGCAGTTGACATGGAGGGAAGTATCAATTGGTAATGACTCAAAGAGGATTCGACTTCTCCCCCCTCTTTTACCAGCAAAAACCGGACCGTCGATTTATCTGCGGCAAACTTTACGGTTTTTATGTCGTCTGAAAGTGCTTCGTATTCGGATTTTGGCATCTCGTAAAGAGCAACTTCGAACCCCTTTGCTGCCAAATCGGTGATACCATTAAGGTCAATATCGCCCCAATTTTTCAAACGTTCCAGTTCGCTGTTAAGAGCGGCTCGTTCTGAAAGACACGTACTTTTTTCTTCGGTAAGCGCAGCAATTTCGGTTGCAACAAGCAGCGTTTTTTCGACGTCTGCTTCTTTTTTCTCGACATTTTTGTTTTTGCCAATTGAGAAAACCGCACGTTCGAGTAAAGCAATTTGCTCTTTATATTGATTGAGTTTTTCGCCAAAGCCTTCGCTTATTTCAATGTGAACAATGCCTAACTTGCGAAGTTTTTTGAGGGTTTCTTCTTTTTTATCTCCCATTGTGATGAGAGAAACCTTTTTCATAGGCACAATCATAAGGAATACACCTGCCTTTCGGTGGCAGTTTCATTACGAAGGGCTATTTTGCGTTTTGAAATTTTAGAGCGCACCACAGCACTGACCTGCTGGTCTGCCATGTAAATGGATATTTTTTTGATATTCTCCATGGTTTCCGGAATTTTTACCTTTTCGAACAAATTGACTCTTTGTGACGTTGCAAGAAGTTCCGCTTCCAAAAGTCTTACCTGTTCGTCTAACACCTCTGCCTCTAAATCAAGGGATATTGCCTTTTCCATGTGGTTTGCGGCTATATCCACCCAAAGCGGCGTACTGTACAAATCGTATTCTTCTCGCGAAAAATCTGCCCCTTCAAAGGTGGGAATGTCAACACCGGCAATATTACCTTTACCTTTGCGAATATTGCTTACCTTGATGATTCCAAAAGGGAACGCCTCTTTTTCGCTAAAAACAGCAATCCAGTCCCCAAAACCTTTTTCCAGTTCCACCTTTTCGTTTCGTACGGCGTTTGCTTTGGCTTCAATGGTGCGGATTTCTGCTTGAAGTTGTTGTTTTTTAAGTGTCAGAGTCGGCAAATATCTCCGGTACATTTTGAGTGCATCTTTTTGTACCTTTAACTCATTTTTTGTTAATTTGATTTTTGCCAAAATTACAGACCTCCTTACCTTTTAGGCCAAAATTCATCCGTAAGGTCTGACTTGATTCCTGTTTCGTCTTTTTGAAAACAATCCGCTAAAATTTCCCAACCTAAATCGAGAGCCTCTTCCAGCGATAAATTGACAGATAAATCCATCAGTTTGTTTTCGAAAAGTTCACCGTATTTTAAAAGTTTTTCGTCCCAGCGGCTCATGGAAAAGCCCATATTCTTCTTTTCGAGAGTTTCTTTGTAGGAAGAATACAGACGAATCATGGCGTCCATCAAAGCACGATGGTCTTTTCGCGTTTTGCCGTTAACGTTTTGTTTGAGCCGTGAAAGAGAACCAAAAGGCTCGATACGGCCGCCTTTGAGATAATACTGACCCTCTGTGATGTAGCCGGTGTTATCGGGAACCGGATGCGTTACGTCATCACCGGGCATTGTCGTAACCGCCAAAACGGTAACCGAACCCGAATCCGCAAAATCAACCGCTTTTTCGTAACGGGCTGCCAGTTGAGAATACAGGTCACCGGGGTAGCCTCGGTTGGAGGGAACTTGTTCTTGCGTAATCGCAATTTCTTTCATGGCGTCGGCAAAGTTGGTCATATCGGTAAGAAGAACCAATACATCCTTATTTTGCAAGGCAAATTGTTCGGCAACTGCCAACACCATATCGGGTATCATCATACATTCCACGGTGGGGTCAGAAGCGGTATGAATGAACATAACCGTTTTGCTGAGCGCTCCGCC
>JAZNRV010000128.1:0-3818 GCA_045590855.1 Acutalibacteraceae bacterium
TCATCTGCGAAGCAGATTTCATCCGAGTTTACTCGGATTTCATCGCGCTTTGCGCGATTTCATTGAAATATCCGAGGATTTACGATATAATCAGTTAACAAATAAGAATATGTTGCACACATCTTTATTGCAGAGGAAAGGTGATAATAATGAAATTATTATTTATGATCGGTAATGCCGCTGTCGGTAAAATGACTGTTGGGCAGGAACTTATGAAGCTCACAGGATTGAGGTTATTTCACAATCATATGACCATCGAACCCGTAATAGAAATCTTTGGTCAATATAATGGAAAAGCAATTGACAAACTTCGTCAAGTGGTTTTTGAGGAATTTGCGAAATCGGATTGCTATGGAATGATTTTTACATATATGTGGGCTTTCGACCAACAAGCAGATTGGGATTATATTGAATATGTGAAAAGCATTTTTGAACCCTATAATACAGAGTTTTACTATGTGGAACTTGTTGCTCCTCGTGAAATTAGATTAGAACGAAATGCTACCGAAAACCGCCTACAGAACAAAGCATCGAAAAGAGACATTGAAGTATCGAACCAAAGACTTATCAGCGATGATACCCAATATCGCCTTGAAAGCTTTGATGGTGAAATTCCGTTTGATAACTATATAAAAATCGACAATTCAAAGCTTCCGCCTGATGTAGTTGCCAAAATGATTCAGGAAAAATTCAATTTATAAAGGGGAAAATACTTTTTTTCCTTTTGGTTCGATAAATTCAAGTTATCGAACAGAGCGGTTACACTATTTTTAGTCTTTCTTACCCCTACTTACACTACTTTTAGTCACTCTTTCGCAAGGAAAAGGTGTTGGTCTGTAAGACCGATGCCTTTTCCTTTTTGTGTTAGGGATTCGAACCAGGAAAGGGAGCGAACACCGCGTGGGGCGGCAATCTGCCGTCCGCGAGCAAACACAAGTTACCGCTACGGTGATATTTCAAACGGTGTAATTTTTTATAAATGCAGGACTTTTTTGTTTTGTTTTACAGCGTATTGCATTGTTTGCCAAGCACCGCCTTGTTTTTCTTTTACATAACAAACAATTAAATCCGCTCTGTCCACCATTTCGCGATTACGCATTTGAATTGCCGATTTAGGGTGAGCTTTGGATGCGGCATACGATATTTCCACGTCAGTATAATAATCATGGAAAGCTTGTTCATTGTCGCGATACTCTGCCGTGAGATACGGAAGCACCAACGTAAGTGAACTGTTATCCTCTCGATAGGTTTTCCTCACACGATGAATACAAGAAGTAACGCATCGGTCAAAATCACCGTGGCACCCCACCAAAAATTCCACGTATTCCTTTTCTTGCATCAGTTTTTGTATTAAATGATATAACTCTTCTTCTACCTCATAAACATCCTCTATTTGCCTATGCCCGAAAAAGGATACGGTATAAGTGTTTAGCATCGTACCACCTACCACTGATTACTGATTTCAGTTTGAACTACACGGTATATTATACCGATATTAGCGGTAATTGGCAACTATAATCGGTAGTTTTATCGTGAATATTACCGCTTAAAGTATTATACAATACTCCTAAGGCGAGGTGTTGACGATGAATTTGCAGTTTATACGCGACCGTATTTCAGTTTTAAGGATAAAAAAGAACGTTTCGGAATATCGAATGAGTACGGATTTGGGACATAGCAAAAGTTATATGCAGAGCATTTCTTCCGGCAGGTCTATGCCCTCATTAAGTGAGTTTCTTTATATTTGTGAATATCTTGGTGTAACACCCCAAGAATTTTTTGATGAGAACATTCACGAACCACAGCTTGTTCAACAACTCTATCACTTAACCCGCAATATGTCGGAAGCAGATTTGAAAGTTTTAATCAATACTGCGGAACGATTAAACGATAAATAACACACTCAAAAAACTCCCTTGAGATTTCATTTCTCAGGGGAGTTTTTTATAAAAACTATTGTAAAGAAGGACCGCACAAAAAACGGGGGGGATACGTCCTCGACGCCCCCTACGGTGTTGCTGTTGAGTCCCTACTTACCACCCGAACACTGCCAAGTGGCAAATGCCTGCAAAGTCGCGCACCCAATAACTGCCCAGCAAATAAAACGGTGTTTTTGAGGACAACGCACTGATGTTTTCAAAACCCGCTTGGCACGCCAGTTTTGACGCGCGGTATTGGTGAAATTCTTGTGTAACAAGCGCAATGTTGCTTGACAAACCGTGTTGTTCGATGAGCGTTTTGGAAAAACGGATATTCTCGAACGTACTGGTGGATTTATCTTCGGTATAAATGCGGTATTCGGCAATGCCTTTTTCCATAAGATACCGTTTCATGACCGAGGCTTCGCTGCACACCTCGTCTTCGCCCTGACCGCCCGAAACCACGCAAACGGCGGTGGGATTTTTTTGCAAGTATTCCGCCGCCGTTTCCAAACGCTCACGCAACAGACGGCTGGGATTTTCCCCGCGCAAGGCGGCGCCCAGCACCACCACGGTGGCATCGCCTGCGGGTTTTTGGTAGTTGGCACTTATCATAAAACACGAAAGCACGCAAAACAGCACCAGTACCGCCGCGACAATACCGGTCAAACTGCTCAACACGATTTTGCCGCCAAGGGTTTGCCAAGCGGTACACCACCATTTGACAGCGGTGGGCCAACAAACGCACACGGCAGTCCCAAGCGTGCCTGCCAGCATGAGTGCCAAGCAACCCGAATGAAACCGCCCCGTCAGCGTGGGCAACACGCCCCACACACCAAGTAAAACAAAGATTGTGGCACCAACCGTGCGCAAAAGTATTGCCATGTTTTTGTTCCTTTCCATACTTTCTCCCATCATTGAAAAAAACAGCGGTGCGTTGCACCGCTGTTTAGGTTTGGATTAAACTTTGCGAACGCGAATGACGCCGTCGATGGCTGCCACTTTATCCAGCACATCTTGTGCGACGTCGGCATTGATGTCGGCAACCGTGTACGCATATTCTTTGCAGGAACGGTTGGTCAACGTATCGATGTTGACACCCGCTTCGGAAATCACGGCGCTGATTTGTGCCAACATGGTCGGCACGTTGCGGTGCAACACACACACGCGCACGGCACTTGCTTTTTCCAGTTCCATGGCGGGGAAGTTGACCGAGTTGCGAATGACGCCTTGTTCCAAATAGGCTTTGAGTTCTTGCACCGCCATGACGGCACAGTTATCTTCGCTTTCGGGGGTGGAAGCACCCAGGTGCGGGATGGCAACCACGTTTTCCACGCAAAGCATTTCGTCCGACGGGAAGTCCACCACGTAGGCGGCGACTTTGCCGTTTGCCAATGCTTGTTTCATGGCGTCGCTGTCTACCAATTCGCCGCGGGCGAAGTTGAGAATACGTACACCGTCTTTCATTTGCGAAAGGGACTCTGCACTAATCATACCGCGAGTACCGTCGTTGAGCGGCAAGTGCAAGGTGATGTAATCACTTTCGGCATAGATTTGTTCCAAGCTGGCGGCGCGATGAATGGAGCGCGAAAGCGACCAAGCGGCATCCACCGACAAATACGGGTCGTACCCATACACTTCCATGCCCAAGGCTTTGGCAGCGTTGGCAACCAACACGCCAATGGCACCAAGACCGATAACACCGAGTTTTTTACCCAAAATTTCGGGACCGGCGAATTGGCCTTTTCCTTTTTCGACCAGTTTGCCGACAGCGGCACCCTCGCCTTTGAGGGTTTTTGCCCAGTCGATGGCGGGAACTACTTTACGCGAAGCGAGCAACAAACCCGCAATCACCAATTCTTTGACCGCGTTAGCGTTGGCACCGGGGGTGTTGAACAC
>JAZNRV010000129.1:0-22332 GCA_045590855.1 Acutalibacteraceae bacterium
CTAACTATCTCATCAATTATTTTTTGTGGCGTATTGAGTGTTCCTTTTCGTCTTGGCATAAAAATACCTCCTATGGTAGTTGTTTTAATTCTACCATAGGAGGTCCTTTTTGTCATTGTCCGTTTTTACTGGACTTGTTCATACGAGTTGCCTTTTGTTTTTTATAAATCAATTCTGCCGTAAAGGGTGGCGGTGAGTTCGGTTTCGGATTTTGTTCTGTCGGGGGGAGCAATATCTTCTGCCATGTTCATGGGATTGCTGCGCGGAACAAATTTACGCACCTCGCGTACGGGACGTTCCACCGATTCCGCCGAACGCTCAGGGCGTTTAGTGTTTTCACGGCGTTCACCACGGTTGCGATTGGAACGCGGTTCGCGTTTAACCGGATTATCATCGGATGCGGCAATTACCACGTGGCGATTCGGGTCGCTGCCCACACTAAACGACGTAGCACCTTCCACTTTTTGTACCGCTGTGTGGATAATACGACGTTCGTACGGATTCATCGGTTCAAGCGAGGTACTACGACCTGTTTTGGCAGCTTGGATAGCGGCTTTTCTTGCCAAACCCGATAACGTTTTTTCGCGTTTTTCACGGTAGTTGCCAATGTTGATGGTCACGCGGTAAAAAGAGTTTTCCACACGGTTGGCAACCAAACCGGTCAAATATTGCAACGCATCCAATGTTTCGCCGCGACGACCGATGATAAAGCCCAAATCTTCCCCTTCCAATGTCAGGGTGCATTGGGAATCGGATTCTTCCACCGCAATGGCAATGTCACCCTCGACACCCATTTTAGCAAGAATGTCTTTCAAAAAGGCAACGGCGGCCTCTGCCGGTGTTTCGTTTGATACGGTGGCTTTGATTTTTGCCAAAGTTCCGCCAAACAAGCCAAACGCTTTTTTTTGCGGTTCTTGCAATACTTCAATTTGCAATTTTTCCTCAGAAACACCCAGTTCTTCGGCGGCAAGGCGGGTGGCTTCTTCTATCGATTCCGCCTCTTTAATAATTTCTTTTTGCACGGTTTTTCCTCTTTTCTATCAAATCGGGAACAAAACTCCCGTCACAATTATTCTTCCGGCTGTGCCGTTTCTTTTCCCGCTTCTTCGGGATTTTCTGCCTCGTCTTGGGCTTTGTTTTCTTGCGGTTTTTTCTTTTTGGAAGTCGGTTTCTTTTCTTCTTTTTGTTGTAATGCTAATTCGCGTTGTTCTTTGGCACGTGCCTCGGCAAGTCGTTTTTTGTCTTCTTGCTTTTGGCGGCGACGTTCTTCGTATTCAATTTCGGCTTGTGCGCGAATTTTTACGGGATTATAAATTTGGTTGAGCACAAAGGTTTGCAAAAGTGCAATCAAGTTGGAACAAATCCAGTAAACACCGACGCCGCCCGGCACGGAAAACGTAATGAACAACGAAAACGCCGGCATCATAATCAGCATCATGCTGTTGGAACAGCCCTGTCCGGGTTGCGATTCCGAACCGGTGATTTGCTTGGTATAATGCATGGACAATAAACTGGACAACAGTGCGGTCAAACCAGATAATAACGGAATTAACCACAGCACATTGATACCGGCAAATCCACCGGTACCCGGATTTTCCAACATGTTTGCACCAAAAATGGTAAAATCTTTTCTGAACTCTTTCATGTCGGTAACAACAGCTTGTGCTTTTTGTAAATCATATCCCTCAATCGTCGCAATTTGGGTTTTGATTTTATCTTCGTAGTTTTCCAGCTCGCTGAGCATCCGCATTTCTTTGTAGTAACCTTTAAAATCCGCTTCTTTGTATTTTTTGGCGGCAACGGTTTCGGATTTGACAATCTCTACCGAGGCATCAATAACCGATTGATCAATGCGGGCAATGTGTTTGAGCGGAGAATAAATAACCGAAATAATACCAAAAAGCACCAACATTTGTACGAGCATCGGCATACAACCGCCGGTAAGGCTGACACCCTCTTTTTCGTACAAAGCCATTTGCTTTTCTTGAAATTTTTTCGGGTCTTTTTCGTATTTCTTTTTGAGTCTTTCCAGGCGAGGCGCCAAACGGGCGCGGTCGGCTTGGTTTTTTTGCGTTTTTAACGACAGCGGGAACAAAATGATTCTCACAATCAACGTAAACAAGAAAATTGCGATAAAGTAATTTGGAATCCCGCTGTAAATGAAACTCATTAACCATCCGAGAGGGATGGCTAAAAAATCAAATAAAGCTGTCAAGGATTTTTCTCCCCTTTTTTATTTTTTTGAGATTTTTTCAGGAACCGGGTCATAGCCGTGACCGCCGCCGGGACGACAGCGGATAATGCGCCGAATCGCTAACCATGTACCTTTTATTGCGCCAAAGCGCCCGATGGCCTCGGCGGCGTAGGCAGAACAAGTCGGTGTAAATCGACAGACAGCAGGAAAATGGGGAGAAATTGCCCGTTGATAAAACCGAATCAAAAAAAGCAGCACCCGTTTCATGATACTATCCCTGCTTTTTTGAATAATTCTTGCATGACGTTGTACATTTGCGTGCCGGAATACGACAGAGTGGCTTTTCGCGCAACAAAAACAAAATCCCATCCGCCCGAAAGCGACGGATAGTGAAGTCGATACGCTTCGCGGATAATACGGCGACAGCGATTTCTTTGCACGGCTTTTCCGATTTTTTTGCCGGTAGTGATGCCAAAACGCGGTTCGCCGAATCGATTTTTTCGAACATAAAGAATCAATGCCGGATGGACAAATGACTTGCCGTGATAGTAGGCCGTTTTAAATTCTTTGTTCAATTTCAGCACACATAGTTTTGCCATTGTTCTTTCCTTTCAAACAAGCGCTGTTTTGAAAGTCATAATAAAAAAAGCCACGCATTGGTGGCCTTTCTTAATAGGTGAGACGATTTCTACCTTTCGCTCTGCGGCGAGCCAGCACCTTGCGGCCATTGGCAGTTGCCATTCTTTTACGGAAACCGTGTTCCATTTTACGATGTCTTTTTTTAGGCTGATAAGTCCGAAGCATGGTTTTTCCCCCTTTCGCCTTGCGAGAGTATATTATATAACACAAGTTTTGCAAAAGTCAACAGTTTTTCTGTCTTTTTTATTTTTAAGCAGCCAAACCCTTTTAAAAACCAAAAACAAAAATGCCGCTTAAATGCCTTATTTAGGCGTTTTTTTATTTTAAAACTCTTTTATATCTACCAATATCGCAAAAATTAAAAAATAATTTGTTTTTCTTGTTGTAATAGGTAAAAAAATATGTTACAATTTAGATAAATTTTATAATTATATTTATTTTATGTATTATTATATTATATATTAAGGAGTATATAGCGCATGGAAACCATCAAAGAAGCATGGTCCCAAATTTTGGAGTATCTTCATAATTTGCCGGATATCAGCGATGTGGCATACAATACGTGGATTACTTGTATTGAGCCGTGCACAATCGAAGAAAATACCGTTATTTTGTCAGTACATACCAATTTTCAGCGCAGTATTGTGGAAGGACAATATGCCGAAAAAATCAAAAATGCGTTTCGCGAAGTGTTGGGTATTTCGTTGGAACTGAAAATTTTATCCAAAGAATCGGAAGTTCCTCTTGCTACACAAAATTCCGCACCTGTTTTTCCTTCGGCGGAAAATATGTTAGGTAAAAATTCTTCAGACTACGAATATTCTTTTGAAAATTTTGTGGTTGGCCCGTCCAACAAATTTGCGCATGCAGCTTCCCAAGCAGTTGCCAGCAAACCCGCCAGCGATTACAACCCGCTGTTTATTTACGGCGGGTCGGGCCTTGGTAAAACCCACCTTTTGTTTGCCATTTGTAATGAAATTCGTAAAAACTCGCCGGATATGAAAATTTTGTTCACCAAAGGCGAATTTATGACAAACGAACTCATTGAAGCCATTCGCAACCATTCTACCAAAGAATTTCGCGAAAAATATCGCCAAGTCGATATTTTGTTAATTGACGATATTCAATTCATTTCCGGTAAACAAAGTACACAAGAAGAATTTTTCCATACGTTTGATGAACTGCATCAAGCAAAAAAACAAATTGTACTCACTTCCGACCGTCCCCCGCGGGAAATTTCCACGTTGGAAGAACGCTTACGCACTCGTTTTGAAATGGGTTTGATGGCTGATATTCAACCCCCGGATTTGGAAACACGTATTGCCATTATTAAACGTAAAGCACAATTGTTAAAATTTGAAATTTCCGATGATATTTCCGAATATTTGGCTTCTCAACTCAAAAGCAACGTGCGTCAACTGGAAGGTGCTGTACGCCGTATTCAAGCGCGTTGCCAATTGGAAGGTGCCACTCCCTCACAATTGATTGCACAAGAAGCCATTCGAGATATTAAAAACGACAACCAGCCCACTCCTATTACCGTGGAACGTATCATTAACGAAGTGGCGCGTACCATGTCGGTTTCCGCATCGGATATTCGTTCTAACAAGCGGTCCTCTTCTATTTCCTCTGCGCGGCAAGTGGCAATTTATGCCGTACGCAATATCACCAGTCTTCCCATGAAATCGATTGGTGAAGAATTTGGTGGTCGCGACCATTCGTCGATTGTTTATGCATTAAAAGAAGTGGAAAAACGCATAGAAACAAACTATTCGTTTAAGGGCATGGTGAACGATATTTTAAAAAATATCTCCGAAGGATAAGCGTTTAAAACTATGTTGTTTTTTTGTGGAACATTGTGAAATGTTTTGTGGTTGTTTCCACATTTTTTCCACTTTTTAACTTCTGCTTTTCCACCGACTGTTGATAGTTTGTAAAGTTTTCACTTTTCAAACATTTTGTTGTGAAAGTTTTAACATTTTTTATTCTTGATTTTTCTCGCTATACCTAACTTTTCAAAACAATTCAACATTTCCACCGTCCCTACTAATTACTACTATTAAAAAAAGATATTATTTATAAAAAGGAAAGGATGAATTTTATGAAAATTATCTGTTCCAGACAATCACTTGTGGATGCTGTCAACAATGTACAACGCGGTGTTGCTTCCAAATCGGCTTTACCTGCTTTGGAAGGTATTTTAATGAAAGCCTCTGCTTCTTCTTTATTCTTGGCGGGGTACGATATGGAACTTGGTATTACTACCACCATTGAAGCCACGGTGGAAGAACCGGGTGATTTAGTGTTAACCGCAAAATTATTTTCGGAAATTGTTCGCAAATTACCGGAAGAAGAAGTATCTATCATTTCCAATGCCGGAAATAATACCGTTATTCGCAGCGGTAAATCGGAATTTACCATTATGGGCTTTTCTTCTGCTGACTATCCGGAATTGCCCACCATTAAAGACGGTGCGGCATTGACCATGCAACAAAACACGTTAAAAAGCATGATTCGTCAAACGCTTTTTGCCGCTTCGCAAGATATTGCCCGTCCGGTACATACCGGTGTTTTGTTTGAAATGGACGACAGCATTTTAAAATTGGTGGCGGTTGACGGTTCTCGTTTGGCTATGCGCAGTGAATCGGTAAAAAGCAGTGAATCGCTTCATTTTGTAGTGCCGGGAAAAACGCTCGGCGAAGTGTTGAAATTGTTAAATGATGAAGAAGAGCCGTTGTATTTAACGGTTGGTTCGCGCCATATGATTATGGAAATCGGCGGTTATTCGGTATTTTCTCGTTTGTTGGACGGTGAATTTTTACCGTATAAAAAAGCCATTCCGGCAGATTCTTCTTCTACCATTCGTGTAAAAACCAGAGAACTGATTGATGCGGTGGACCGTGCCTCTTTGGTAATTAATGACCGCTTAAAATCACCGCTTATTTGCCGTTTTAAAGATAACCAAATCTTTTTATCGTGTATTACGGCACTTGGCAGTGTGAACGAAATTGTCAACGTGGAAATGGAAGGTCGTCAAGAGGAAATTGGTTTTAACTGCCGTTTTCTGTTGGATGCCCTGCGCAATACCGAAAGTGACGAAATATTAATTGAATTAAACGGCGCTCATGCACCGATGAAACTTCTTCCCTCTTCCGGTGATTCTTTTCTTTTCTTGGTATTACCGGTAAAAATTAAACGCGTATGAAAATAACAATTACCACAGAATTTATTCGTTTGGACGCTTTGTTAAAACTGGCAAACATGGTTGGTTCCGGCGGACAAGCAAAATTAGTTATTCAAAGCGGACAAGTTACGGTTAATAACGAAATTTGCACCCAACGCGGTAAAAAAGTCCGTGTGGGCGATGTTGTTATGTTTGAAGAGCAAACCGTGACAGTTGTCGCCTTGTAAAAGAAAGGCAATCGGTATGAAAGTATCCCGATTATTCTTTGAAGGATTTCGCAATTTACAAACCGGCAGTTATACGCCTTGCGAGGGTGTGAACATTATTGTCGGCGAAAACGCACAAGGAAAAACAAATATTTTAGAAGCTATTTGGCTGTTTACCGGGACCAAAAGTTTTCGCAGCGCTAAAGATAAGGAAATGATTGCCTTTGGTGCCGAACAAAGTTTATTAAAAATGGATTTTTTTGCGGCCGGTCGAGAACAAGATGCCCAAATACAAATTATTAACCGCCGCATGGCAACGTTAAACGGTGTCAAGCAATCCTCCCCTACAAAATTAGCGGGTGTGTTTTGCGGTGTGGTGTTTTCACCCATCCATCTTTCGCTGATAAAAGGGGGTCCCGCAGAGCGGCGACGGTTTATTGATGCGGCGTTTTGTCAGTTGCATCCGTCGTACATTCAATCGCTTTCCGAATACGCCCGCGTTTTAGAACAACGCAATGCGCTTTGCAAAACCAAAAGCAGCGGAGCCGCGGTGAATGAAATGATGGATTTATGGGACCGCCAATTAGCACAAAGCGGCTGTAAAATCATTCACGCTCGGCGAAAATATTTGTATCGGTTAAGTCCGATTGCCCGTCGCATTTATCAAGGTATTTGTTCCGGCAGAGAAGAATTTGATATACAATACACTTCTTCTGTGGAGTTTTTAAAAGAAGAAACCCCTGCCGAAATTGCCGTTCATTTGTATAATGCCTTGCGCGAACACCGCAAAGAGGATTTTTCTGCCGGTTTTACGACCATCGGTCCCCACCGTGACGATATGGAAATTTATATTAATGGCAACGCTGCCAAAAATTTTGGTTCCCAAGGTCAACAACGTTCCGCGGTGTTAGCCATTAAATTAGCGGAAGCGGCGTTGCTTGAAGAAGTAACCGGCGAAAAACCGATTGCCTTGTTAGACGACGTTATGAGCGAACTTGACCGTTCGCGCCAAGAATATATTTTGAATCACATAAAAGATTGGCAGGTTTTTATTACTTGTTGTGACCCGTCCCCTTTGTCAGCGTTAAAAAACGGACAAATCGTGGTGGTATCGGGCGGAAAACTTTCCACAAAAAAATAAAAAAATGTGGAAAAAAGGAGAGAATCCGGTGTATTTGCATATTGGACAAGAAACGGTTGTTCCTCTTTGTGAGGTAGTGGGCATTTTTGATATGGAAAACACCACGATTTCCAAAAACACGCGCTCCTTTTTGAACGATGCACAAAAACAAGGTACCGTCATTACCGTCGGTGATGATTTACCGAAAAGTTTTGTGGTTTGCATCAAAAACGGCGTGCAAACGGTTTATATTTCACAAATTTCCTGCGCAACGCTGTTAAAACGCGCAGAAATGTCTTATCAATTTGAGTGAATGAGAGGTTGTTTTTTAAATGAGTACCGAAACCAATCAAAACTTAGTAAACGAAGTGTATGACGAAAGCCAAATACAAGTACTCGAAGGCTTGGAGGCTGTCAGAAAACGTCCGGGTATGTACATTGGTTCCACCGGACCGCGTGGTTTACACCACTTGGTTTACGAAATTGTGGACAACTCCATCGACGAAGCGTTAGCCGGTTTTTGTACCCACATTGAAGTGGATATTTTACCGAATAACGTTATTTCAGTGCGCGATAACGGACGTGGTATCCCTGTCGGTATCAACGAAAAATTAGGGTTGCCCACCGTAACCGTGGTGCTCACCGTGTTGCACGCCGGCGGTAAGTTTGGTGGCAGCGGCTACAAAGTATCGGGCGGTTTGCACGGTGTTGGTTCTTCGGTGGTTAACGCGTTGTCCGAGTGGTTGGAAGTGGAAATTTCCCGCGAAGGCAAAGTATTTTCTCAACGTTTTGAACGTGGTTTTGCGGTAACGGACCTTACAGTTACCGGCACTTCCGAAAACGATGGTACGCTCATTCGTTTTAAAGCGGACCCCGAAATTTTCACCGAAACCACGGAATATGAATTTGAAGTCCTGCAAAAACGGTTGCGCGAACAAGCGTTTTTGAACGCAGGCCTCAAAATTACGCTTACCGATATGCGCGATTCGGAAAACGTGGTTTCGCAAGAATATTGCTACGAAGGCGGTATTTCGTCGTTTGTCGATTTTATGAACAAAACACGCGGTTACCAAGTGTTGCACGATAACGTGATTCATATTTCCTTGGTGGACGGCGATTCCACGGCAGAAGTGGCTTTGCAATACAACGACAGTTATAACGAAAATATCATTTCGTTTGCCAATAACATTCACACCGTCGACGGCGGTACGCACGAAAACTCGTTCAAAAACGGTATTACGCGTATTTTGAACGACTATGCCCGCCGCCACAACTTGTTAAAAGAAGCGGATTCCAACCTAAAAGGCGATGATGTGCGCGAAGGTTTAACGGCAGTCATCAGCGTAAAATTAAAAGAAGCCCAGTTTGAAGGTCAAACCAAAGCAAAACTCGGTAACACCTCCATGGGTACGTTGGTTACGCAACTTCTTAACGAAAAACTTTCTCCGTATTTGGAGGAAAATCCCGCGGTCGGCAAAGCCATTTTGGAAAAATCCATCAACGCTGCCCGCGTTCGAGAAGCCGCGCAAAAAGCGCGTGAACTCGCGCGTAAAAAGAGCGGTCTTGCCGCCACGCGTATGCCGGAAAAACTGGCAGACTGTATTTGGAAAGATGCCGAGCGCACCGAACTGTACATCGTAGAGGGTGACTCTGCCGGTGGCTCCGCCATCCAAGGGCGCGACCGAAACTTCCAAGCCATTTTGTCCATGTGGGGAAAAATGCTCAACGTGGAAAAAGCGCGTTTGGACAAAGTGTACGGCAACGAAAAATTGATTCCCATCATTTTGGCACTCGGTTGTGGTATCGGTGACGATTTTGATTTGTCCAAATTGCGTTACGGCAAAGTCATTATCATGGCGGATGCTGACGTCGACGGTTCGCACATTCGTACGTTGTTGCTGACGTTTTTCTTCCGTTATATGCGTCCGCTCATCGAAGAAGGTCACGTGTACATTGCGCAACCGCCGCTGTTCAAAGTTTCCAAAGGCAAACAAGTACGCTATGCTTTCTCGGACGAAGAACGCGATACCTACATTGCCGAACTGGGCGGTAACGCGGACATTCAACGCTACAAAGGTCTTGGTGAAATGGACCCCGAACAACTGTGGGAAACCACCATGGACCCTGCTTTCCGTACCATGTTGCGGGTGGAATTAACCGATGCCGCCGCCGCAGACGAAACGTTCTCCATCCTCATGGGCGACAAAGTTGAACCGCGCCGCGATTTTATCGAGCGCAATGCCAAATTTGCCTCGAACTTAGACATTTAAGGAACAAACTATGGAAAACGAACTGCGCTTTTGTGTGGATTTAAGCCAAGCGGAATATGTGCGCTCACAAGAGCTTTTGTCGCAAAAAACAAACGGCAAACGTGTCGGCCGCAGTCGGTTTTTTTCGCTGTTTATGATGGTGATGTGCGTGGTTTCGGCTGTCACCATTTACAAGCAAACCGGCACTCCCGATTGGTCGCTGTTTACATTGCTGATTTTAATGTTCATTTCGGAACTGTGGCTCATGTTCACGCTTCCCCGTCAGTTAAAATACCGATACAAAACGGCGTATAACACCACGCTGTATACCGGATATTCTTTTGAGGGAACGGTTACGGTGGACAAAGACGGTATTCGCAAACAAACATCGTCGGTCACCGCGTTTATTCCCTACCACACTTGCAGCGTGTTTGTGGAAGCGGCGGATATGATGATTTTTTGCGGAACAGACGGTCATTCGATTGTTCTTCCGTCACGGTTTTTGACAGAAGACACGGCCGAATTTATCCGCCAAACCGTATTGCAAAAAATTCCGCCGATGCGTCGATTGTTGTTGGAACGATTAATCCCGGCGGTAACAGCCGAAACCATAACCCCTCCCCCGGAAGAAGAAACAGAGTTTAACTTTTCTCTTGATTACACCGAAAGGGAAGTCGTTTCCATGACTGTCGATTCGGTGTTGGTGCAATTCGGCAGAACACTGGCGAATAAATGCCTGTTGTCTACCATGGCAGCGGCTGTGGGATATTTTATGTTTTATTTGCCGCCGCTTGCGGTATTTTTGCTGACAATGTTGATTTTTTTGTTGGTTTCGTTGTTTTCGGCGTGGCACAAAGCTCACCGCGCCGCAGTGCAAACCGAAAAAGACGGAAACCGTATGCGGTTGGAAATTACCAATCGCGGATTGCGGTTGTTTGGCAGAGGTGAAAAACCGCTTGTTTTGCCGTGGACATCCATCACCCGTGCGGTGGAAGGGGCGCAAACGGTGGAATTTTACTGCGAAAAAGACCGACAACTCATGATACCCAAGCGGTGTATTGAAAACATGGACGATTTTCGCCGTCTGGTAGATACAAAGCTTTACTAAATTTTTGAAAGGACGGCCTTTTATGCAACAACCGTTTGAAGAGCGGCAAGCTCAAAAACATGAGACGTTGCGTATTTTTGTGGCAGGGCGCTTTTTGCAGCCGCAGGAAGCGGTTTGGTGGATGCGGTTGTTAAACGGTCCGGCATATACGTTTCTTTGGTGCGCGATTTTGCTGTTGCTGGCCACGTTCTTTTTCAGCACGTTGGCGCAACTCGAACAAACACCGTGGGATTTGCGCGGTGTGGTGGTTGCGGTTATCACCGCTTGCAGTTGTTGGTGCATTGCGGGACTTTCACGGTTTCGAAAACAACAAAACCGTTTGGTGCTGGCCCTTTTTTCCGACCGTATGGCCGATAAAAAAGCCGTGGAAAACGGTTGTACCTTTGCTTTTTACGATGACCGTGTGGTTTCCACCTCCTTGCGCGGGAGCGATACCATTTGGTTTTCGGATGTTATTATGTGCACCGAAAGTGCCAACGGTTTTGCCTTGCAAACCAAAACGGCGATTTTGTTTTTGCGCAGCGCCGATTTGACGGCGTTTGATTTGAACTGTATTCGAACGCATTTGCGAACGATGATTGCGCCGCCGCACCATCGTGTAAAAGCGGTAGCAATACCAAGACTTGCCGAGGCATTACCCATCCCCCGCTTTTTTAATTTTGATACGGTGCTGACAAGGGCAAGCGTTCCCGTTTTTAGTCAAACAAGCCAAAAAAGAAAACAACTCAAAGCAATTTTGTTACCGATGATGTTGCTCTTTTCGGTGTTGCCGGCGGTGTCGGTGCGCCTAACGCCTTGGCCCTTGTTGGATTTGATTGTTTTTGCGATACTGTTTGGCGGTATCGGTTTGTGGGTTGCCCTTTTACTTGAAAAGAAATTGTCCGGCATTGCCGATTGGCCGGAATTGCAAATGGCCTTTACCAAAGAAGGCTTGGCAGTTCTTTGCAACGGCATTACCGAATTTACCATAAAACAACGCTTAACCGTTCGTTTCACCGAACACTACGTACACATTCGTTATACAAGCGGCGAACGCTTACGCATTCCGCTGTCGGCGGTTGACCGACCGGAACTTTTAAAAACATTGTGGTTGAATGACGCCTCTGCGGATTAAAGCAGAACGAAAAGGAGAAGTTATCAATGGATGAGCAAATGACGGTACAAAACAAATTGTTTGACGTGGATTTGGAAAAGGAAATGAAACAAAGTTTCCTGGCGTATTCCATGTCGGTCATTATTGCGCGTGCTTTGCCGGATGTGCGTGACGGCCTAAAACCGGTGCATCGTCGAATTTTATACACCATGCACGAACGCAATTTGACACCGGACAAGCCGCACCGTAAGTGCGCAGATACCGTTGGTGCGGTGCTGGGTAGTTATCACCCGCACGGCGACGCTTCGGTGTACGATGCCATGGTACGTATGGCGCAAGATTTTTCACTGCGGTACCCGCTGATTGACGGTCATGGTAACTTCGGTTCCATCGACGGTCACCCGGCTGCTGCGTACCGTTATACGGAATCCCGTATGACCAAAATGTCGCTCGACATGTTGGCGGATATTGAAAAAGAAACCGTCGATTTTGCCCCCAACTACGACGACCGTTTGCAAGAACCGGTGGTCCTTCCCTCTCGTTTTCCCAACTTGCTCGTAAACGGCTCGGTGGGTATTGCCGTTGGTATGGCAACCAACATTCCGCCGCACAACCTGCGCGAAGTCATTGACGGTATTTGCCTGTTGCTCGATAATCCGGATGCCGGCTTGGCCGAGATTATGGACTGCATCAAAGGTCCCGACTTCCCCACCGGCGGTGTTATCATGGGCTATTCCGGCATTCGTGCCGCCTATGCTACCGGTCGCGGCAGAATCATTGTCCGCGCCAAAACCGAAATTGAAGAACATAACAATCGTTTCCAAATTATTGTTACGGAAATTCCGTATCAAGTCAATAAACTCAATTTGGTAAAATCCATCATTGAACTGGCGGACGATAAACGCATTGAAGGTATCAGCGACGTGGTCGACCATTCCGACCGCGAAGGACTTCGTATTGTCATTGAACTCAAACGCGATGCCAATCCGCAAGTGGTGCTCAATCAGTTGTTTGCGTATACTCAAATGCAAACCACGTTCGGTGCCATTATGCTTTCGCTCGTAAACGGTGTTCCGCGTGTGTTGACACTCAAAGAAATGCTCGAGGAATATATCAAATTCCAATGCGAAGTCATCACACGTCGCACGTTGTTTGAACTGCGCAAAGCCAAGGAACGCGCCCACATTGTGGAAGCGCTCAAAGTCGCGGTGGATTTTATCGACGAAGTTATCAATATTATTCGTCATTCTGCCGACCAAGCGACCGCCAAAGCCAATTTGATGGAACGCTTTGGCTTTGACGAAGTACAAGCAACCGCCATTGTGCAAATGCGACTCGGACAACTTTCCGGTTTGGAACGCCAAAAAATCGAAGATGAATTGGCGGCGTTGCGCACAAAAATTGCCGAATTGGAAGGCATTTTGGCGGATGAACAAAAAATTAAAGATATCGTCAAAGACGAATGTATCAAAATGCGCGATAAGTATGGCGATGACCGCCGTACCGAAATTTCGCTCGTATCGGGCGAAGTGGATATCGAAGATTTGATTCCGGTCGAAGATTGCGTGCTGACCATGTCGCAACTCGGCTACATCAAACGTCAACCGCTCGAAGTGTACAAAACACAACGCCGCGGTGGTCGCGGTATCAAAGGCATGGCAACGCGTGAAGAAGACTTTACCGAAACCATGTTCCTTTGTTCGAGCCACGATATTGTCATGTTCTTTACCTCAGCGGGACGCGTCTATCGCCTGAAATGTTACGAAGTGCCGGAAGGCAGCCGTACATCCCGCGGTATGAACATCGTCAACTTGTTACCGCTGACGGAAAACGAAAAAGTTACCGCCATGATTCGCGTAACGGAATTTGAAAGCGATAAATATTTGTGCATGGTTACTCGTCGCGGCGTTATCAAACGTACGCGTTTGGATGCGTATGCCAATGCGCGCAAGAGCGGCTTGATTGCCGTTGACTTGGACGAGGGCGACGAACTCGCTTGGGTGCACGTCACCGATGGTTATCAACAACTGTTGGTGGGTACCCGCAACGGTATGGCTATCTGCTTTGATGAAAACGATGCCCGTGTCGTGGGCAGAACCGCCCGCGGCGTAAAAGCCATCACACTGGCAGAAGACGATGAAGTCGTCGGCATGGCAGTACGTGACGAAAACAGCTTGCTGTTGACGGTTACCGAAACCGGTTACGGCCGTTTGAGTGAATTTAGTGATTACCGCGTGCAATCTCGTGGCGGTAAAGGTCTTACCAACTATCACACCGAAGAATACGGCAACGTTGCCGCTATTCGTATGGTGAATACCGACGACGACATCATTTTGATTTCTTCAAACGGCATCATCATTCGTTTGCCGGTAGGCGAAATCCGCTTGTGCCGTCGTCCTTCCAAGGGTGTCCGTGTGATGCGGGTAGAGGAAGGCTCTCGCATTGTGTCGCTTGCGCAAGTGCCGCATGAAGACGAGGAAGAATCCGAAACGGAACAACCTGCGGCAGAGACCGAAACAACACAATCCGCCGAAGGTGTGAATTAAGCGTATGGCAAAAGTAATTGCGGCGATTTCCACGGCAGCGGCTCCTGCGGGAATCGGTGTGATTCGCCTTTCGGGCGAAGGAGCCACCGCTGTTGCCGACAAGGTCTTCTCCCCTGCCGTGGCGGGACGAACACTGAGTTCGCTTTCGGGTTATCGCGCCGCCTACGGTCATGTAAAAGACGAAAACGGCGTATTTGACGAATGTGTGGCAACGGTTTTCCGTGCGCCGCACAGTTATACCGGCGAAGACGTGGTAGAATTTTCGTGCCACGGCGGTCTTTACTTGCTGCAACGCGCCTTACGCGCGTTGCTTGGTGCCGGTGCTGAGCCGGCCGAGGCGGGTGAGTTTACTCGTCGTGCTTTCCTGAACGGCAAAGTGGATTTAACACAAGCCGAAGCGGTTATGGATTTAATTGCCGCAAACGGTCGTCTGGCGGCAAAAGCCGCGTTGGAAGTACGCGAAGGTGCTGTTTTTCGGCGGCTAGAAGGAATAAAAGAAACATTAATCGGCCTGCAAGCGCAATTTTCGGCCTTTGTGGATTATCCCGACGACGATATCCCCGAACTGGATACCACCGTGCTGGAAAACACCTTGCGCGAAGCGCAAGAAGCCCTCTCTTCCCTGCTTTTAAACTACGATGCGGGAAAACTGTTGCGCGAGGGTGTCGATACGGCAATTGTGGGTAGTCCCAACGTAGGAAAATCGACGCTTATGAACTTGTTGTCGGGTTGCGAGCGCAGTATCGTGACCCCCATTGCGGGTACCACGCGCGATGTCGTGCAAGAAACGGTACGCGTGGGCGAACTGTTTTTGCGCCTTTCGGATACGGCGGGTATTCACCATACAAACGACACGGTGGAAGCCATCGGCGTCGAACGTTCTCGCCGTCAACTCGAAAACGCTGCGCTGGTACTGGCGGTTTTTGACGGCTCTCTCCCCCTTTGCGACGATGACAAGGATTTGATAGAGCAATTACCGTGTGATACCACCATTGCGGTCATCAACAAGCAAGATTTGGAACAAAAAATAAACCAAGAGTATATTTGTAACAAATTTAAACATATTGTAAATGTCAGTGCCGAGCAAGGAAGCGGGTTGGAAGCGTTGACCGAAGCCATTCAAACGGTAACGGGACTTCACCGCTTGAACGAATCCGAGCCGGTTTTGGCAACCGAACGGCAACGGCTTTGCGTTTGTCGCGCCAAAGAAGCGCTCGGCGGTGCCGCAGAAGCTTTGCAAAACGGCATGACGTTGGATGCCGTTAGTGTAAACATTGACGACGCGCTTTCACAGTTGCTGGAACTGACGGGGGAACGTGTGACCCAAGCGGTTGTCGACGGTATTTTTGCGCGGTTTTGCGTGGGGAAATGACAACCAATGCAATAAAAAAAGCCCTGTCTGCGGCAAGTTTCACAGACAGGGTTTTTTGTAAAAGCAGAATTATTTGATTAACGTTCCCATGGTGCCGGGGGCAACACAGCCGGCGTTGGATTCGTCGGTGTCGATGTGCATGGCAAGAGCAAAATTGTCGTTCACACGTACAACCACGTCGCCAAAAGTCAAGGAACGACCGTCGGATTCTACTTGTACGCTGACGACGTCTTTGTCTTTGACATCAAATTCCGCGGCGTCGGCAGGGGTCATGTGGATGTGGCGCTTGGCAACAATAACACCTTCGGTGATATCCACTTTTCCACACGGACCAACCAAGGTGCAACCGGCAGAACCGGCGATATCGCCAGATTCACGAATCGGAGCGGCAAGACCCATGGAACGAGCATCGGTCAGCGAGATTTCCACTTGCGAAGCATTGCGAGTGGGGCCAAGGATGCTCACGCCGCATAAAGATTTTTTGGGACCATAGATATCCACGCGTTCGTTGCAGGCATATTGGCCGGGTTGCGACAAGTCTTTTTTGACGGACAATTCAAAGTCTTTTCCGAACAGAATGTCCAAATGTTCACGCGAAAGATGCACGTGACGAGCAGAAGTTTCCACTAAAATTTGTTTTGACACGATAAACACCTCAAATTATGATAATTTTCCCAAAGTTCTCTTAAAACTTTACCATAAACCCCTTATTTTGTCAAGAAAACAAAGGAGAAAACGGCTATGAACAGCGAATGGAAAACCTTACAAGACCAGTGCAAAAACTGCCGCGCGTGCGCTCTGTGCGAAACACGGCACAACGTGGTGTTTGGCGTGGGAAACGAAAGGGCAGAGGTGCTTTTTATCGGCGAGGGACCCGGTGAAAACGAGGATTTGCAAGGCCAGCCGTTTGTGGGCCGAGGCGGACAGCTTTTGGATAAAATGTTGGAAGCCGTGGGACTTTCTCGTAAACACAATATTTACATTGCAAACATGGTCAAATGCCGTCCGCCAAAAAACCGCGACCCGTTGCCGGAAGAACAAGCGGCGTGTGCGGGTTGGCTTGCACGGCAAATCGAGATACTGCAACCCAAGATTGTGGTTTGCTTGGGCCGTATTGCGGCACTTCACTTCATTTCTCCCGATTTCAAAGTGACCAAAGAGCACGGCCAATTTTTTGAAAAAAACGGGAGACTCTATATGGGGATGTTCCATCCCGCGGCAATTTTGCGCAATCCCAACCAAAAACCCGTGGCGTTTGCGGATTTTGTGGCATTGCGGGATAAAATAAAAGAGATTTGCACCCACACGACATTTACCTTTGACGATTGAGGGCGGAAAATATGAAACTGTTTTCAAAACGTGTGCTGACAATTTGCTTGGCGCTTTGTTTGCTTTTGATACCGTTTTCGGTATCGGCCGAAAAAATCTTATATGATTATCCGTCAGAAGGGGAGGACACCGTAACCGCGCCTTCTGCCATCATGTTATATATGGGTGTCAAACCCGAACAAGACGTTGTTTTGTACGAAAAAGAGGCAGATAAACGCTATCAGCCCGGTTCGCTAATGCGCGTGGCAATGGCGGGCTATGCCATGAAACTGATTGGTGAACAACAACTGGATATGGAAACCGTTACCGGGCAATATACCTTGCCGCTTTTCAATCATTATGTGGCGGGGACGGGACTGCACGTAGCGCTAATGGACTTTGGTGAGCAGTGGAAACTCAAAGATTTGCTCACGGTTTGTACCATTCAAACGGCGGCGGATGCCGCCGTAACGCTCGCAACGCTGCTCAGCGGCTCGCCCGAAGCGTTTGTCGAGGGTCTGAACGCTTTTGCACAGGAACTTGGTTGTACCAATTCGCATTTTACCAACGTTGTGGGGTTAAACGAGGAAGGGCAGTACATGTCCGCGCGCGATGTGATGACGTTTTCGCGGTATGCCATGCAATATTCGGAAGTACGCAACATGCTGGAACTGACACAATGGACGGTACAACCCGTTTCGGGCGGTAGCACGCGCAGTTGGCCCAGCAGCAACGATATGTTGCGTGCTTCTACAAATGTGTATTATTCGTATGCGGTGGGGGGCAGAACCGGCGGAACGCTTACCGAACAATCGCTGATGGAATACGGTAGTTTGGATGGGTACGAGTACATGGCGGTTGTCATGGGCGCTGCCAAAAAAGATGCCAAAGGCGAGGTTATCAACCAAGGTTATGCCGATGCGCGTCGCTTGATACGGTGGGGACTTATCGGTTTTGAATATGCTACGCTGGTCAGAAAAAGCGAGCCGGTAGGCCGCTTGGCGGTCAAAGATTGCGCCAAGCGTCAATCGCTTTCCTTGGTTCCCGAAAAAGAATTGTTTACCGTGGTCAAAAAAGGAACCGATTTGGATGCCGTTACCCGCAAAATCACCACCGAAAAAGAATTTTGTACCGCACCGATTGAAAAAGGGCAACAACTTGGAACGCTTTCGTTATATTTGGGCGACAAAGTTATCGGTAGCGTATCGGTGGTGGCGGGGGAAGAGGCACCGCGCAATTTTTTGTATGCGCTTTGGAGCGATATCCGCGACGCCATTTTTTCGGGATGGTTTTTGGCCATACTTTTATTGTTGGTTTTGGCCGCTGTCGGGTATGTGGTTTTAAATATCCGTTACAACCGCAAACGAAATCGCAAATGGCGGGGGTAAATTGTTAAATTTTTCACATTTTTTTGATTTTTTTATTGGTATCTCTTGAAAAAAAGGAAAAAAAAGGGTAAAATATTTCTGTTAGGGACGTACAGTTTGGGCGTGTCCCGTAAAAGACCGAAAGGGGAGTTTTTTGTATGAATATCTTAAACAAAAAAACAGTAGAAGATTTAAAGGTGCAAGGCAAACGCGTTTTGGTCCGTTGCGATTTTAACGTGCCGCTGAAAAACGGCGTGATTACGGATGAAAACCGTATTGTGGCGGCACTTCCCACCATTCAATATTTAATGAAGAACGGTGCCAAAGTTATTCTTTGCTCCCACTTGGGCAAACCGAAGGGCGAACCCAAACCGGAATTTTCGTTGGCGCCGGTTGCTGTGCGTTTGAGCGAAAAATTAGGCTGCAACGTGGTGTTTGCCGCTGACGATGCGGTTGTCGGCGAAAATGCCCGCAAAGCCGTTGCCGACATGAAAGACGGCGAAGTTGTGTTGTTGCAAAACACCCGTTATCGTGCCGAAGAAACCAAAAACGGCGAAGCGTTTTCTCGCGATTTGGCTTCGCTTTGCGACTTGTTTGTGAACGATGCGTTTGGTGCCGCTCACCGCGCACACTGCTCCACCGTGGGTGTGGCTTCTTTTGTGGAGGAATCTGCCAACGGTTATTTGATGGCAAAAGAAATCCGCTTTTTGGGCAACGCGGTGGAAAACCCCGTTCGTCCGTTTGTTACCATCTTGGGCGGTGCCAAAGTGGCTGACAAACTCAACGTTATTGAAAACTTGCTCAACAAAGCCGACACCTTAATCATCGGCGGCGGTATGGCTTACACGTTCCTTGCTGCCAAAGGGTATTCGGTGGGTACTTCTTTGTTGGATGCTGAAAAAATCGATTATTGCCGCGAAATGTTGGTTCGTGCCGAACAAAAAGGCGTGAAATTGTTGTTGCCCATCGACTGCAAAATTGCCGCCTCGTTCCCGGACCCGATTGATGCACCGATTGACGTAGAAGTAGTCAACGCCGATGCGATTCCCGCTGACAAAATGAGCCTTGATATTGGTCCGAAAACCGCAGAACTCTTTGCAAACGAAGTCAAACTTGCTAAAACCGTTGTTTGGAATGGCCCCATGGGTGTGTTTGAAAACCCGATTTTGGCAGAAGGTACCATTGCGGTAGCAAAAGCGTTGGCTGAAACCGATGCAACCACCATTATCGGCGGTGGCGACTCCGCAGCAGCCGTAAACACGCTTGGCTTTGGCGATAAGATGAGCCACATTTCCACCGGCGGCGGTGCTTCGCTCGAATTCCTCGAAGGTAAAGAGCTGCCCGGCATTGTGGCTATGAGCGATAAATAATCACAAAACAAAAAGGAGTAATAAAAATGGGTAAGTATGTTATTGCCGGCAACTGGAAAATGAACAAAACTCCGGCAGAAACCACCGCGTTGATTGAAGAAATCAAACCTCTTGTAAAGGACGCTACGTGTGACGTGGTTGTCGGTGTTCCGTTTGTGGACTTGGCGGCTGCTTTGGAAGCTGTCAAAGGCACCAAAATCGGTGTGGCGGCACAAAACTGCCACTGGGAAAAATCCGGTGCTTATACCGGTGAAATTTCTGCCGAAATGCTCAAAGCCATGGGTGTTGGTTATGTGATTATCGGTCACAGCGAACGCCGTACTTATTTTGGTGATACGGACGTGACCGTTCAAAAACGTATGCGCGCCGCTTTGGATGCCGGTTTGACCGTCATTTTGTGCGTGGGCGAATATTTGGAACAACGCGAACAAGGCATTACCGGTGAAGTGGTTGCCATGCAAACCAAAATCGCGCTCGGTGGTGTTTCCAAAGAAGAGCTCGACCGCGTGATTATCGCTTACGAGCCGGTTTGGGCCATTGGTACCGGTCGTACCGCTACTGCCGAACAAGCCAATGAAGTGTGCAACTTGATTCGCAAAACCATTACCGGCTTGTATTCTTGTGCTACTGCCAAAAAAGTGACCATCCAATACGGTGGTTCCATGAACGCGGCAAACGCAGCCGAGTTGTTGGCACAACCCGACGTTGATGGCGGCTTAATCGGTGGCGCTTCGCTGAAAGCTCCCGACTTTGCAACCATTGTTAATGCAGCAAAATAAGAAATAATTTAACAAAAAACGACGGAAAGCAAGATTTTACAAAAATCTTGCTTTCTTATTGGAGGAAACAGTCTTGAAAAAACCGGTAGTATTGATTGTTATGGACGGTTTCGGCATCAATGAAGAAACAAATGGCAATGCCATTCATGCGGCCGCAACACCCAACTTGGACAAATTGTTTGCAGAAAATCCGTTTACCGTGATTGGCGCGTCCGGTATGGACGTTGGTTTGCCGGATGGTCAAATGGGTAACAGCGAAGTCGGCCACACCAACATTGGCGCCGGTCGCGTGGTGTACCAAGAATTGACCCGCATTACCAAAGCGATTACCGATGGAGATTTTGAAAAGAACGAAGCACTCAAAGCGGCAGTGGAAAACGCCAAAGGCGAAAAAGCGTTGCATCTTATCGGCTTGTTGTCCGATGGCGGCGTACACAGCCATTTGACTCACTTGTTTGGGCTTCTGGACCTTGCCAAGAAAAACGGTGTGAGCAACGTTTTTGTGCATGCCTTGTTGGACGGCCGTGACGTTCCGCCTTCTTCCGGCAAAGATTTTGTGGAGCAACTGCAAAACAAATTGACAAAACTGGGTGTTGGCAGTGTTGCTACGGTGATGGGACGTTACTATGCCATGGACCGCGACAATCGCTGGGAACGCGTGGAAAAAGCGTATGCTGCCATGGTGTACGGCGAAGGCGAACAAAGCATTGGCGCGGCTGCCGAGGCGGTGGCTCGTTCGTATGAAAACGGTGTCACCGATGAATTTGTCTTGCCGACGGTTTGCGATGAAAACGGAAAAATCAAAGCAGGGGACAGCGTGGTGTTTTTTAACTTCCGCCCTGACCGTGCGCGTGAAATTACCCGCACGTTTGTGGACCCCGCGTTTGATGGCTTTGAACGTAAAAACGGATGTTTCCCGCTGACCTACGTTTGCATGACACAATACGATGCCACCATGCCGAACGTGCAAGTGGCGTTCAAACCCCAAACATTGGACAACACGTTGGGCGAATATCTGGGCAAAAACGGAAAAACCCAGTTGCGCATTGCGGAAACCGAAAAATATGCGCACGTGACGTTTTTCTTCAACGGCGGTGTCGAGCGCGAAAGCGAAGGGGAAGACCGCGTGTTGATTAATTCCCCCAAAGTGGCAACGTACGACTTGCAACCCGAAATGAGCGCGTATTTGGTGCGCGATGCCGTAGTGGAAAAAATCCGCTCGGGAAAATATGACGTCATCATCCTAAACTATGCCAACTGCGACATGGTGGGACACACCGGCGTGTTCGATGCTGCCAAAGCGGCGGTAGAAGCCGTGGACACCTGCGTAGGCGATACGGTTGCCGCTGTGCGCGAAATGGGCGGTGTAGCGTTGATAACTGCCGACCATGGCAATGCCGACAAAATGACCGAAGAAGATGGCTCGCCCTTTACGGCGCATACCACCAACTTGGTGCCGCTGTGTGTAGTGGGTTATCCCTGCGCATTAAAGGCGGGTGGTCGCTTGTGCGACATTGCACCGACCATGTTGGAAATCCTCGGAATGGAGCAACCCGCCGAAATGGATGGACAAAGCCTGCTGGGCTAAAAACAAAATGTTTCACGTGAAACGATACGTGATGGTGTTCCACGTGAAACAAAAAACGAGGCTAAATTGATTTTAGCCTCGTTTTTTTCTGTATTTCTTTCAAAATTCTCTTTTCAGCCGTGAAAAAATGTGATATACCATAAGAGAGCCGAACCCCGTAATGCCTCTGTACAATCTTTTTGGCACTTTCTCCGGTTTTGTCCTTGATG
>JAZNRV010000130.1:0-20040 GCA_045590855.1 Acutalibacteraceae bacterium
GGGATGGCATCGTGGCAAATGACACGTGCTTTTTTGCCCATGGTTTGCAACGCACGGCACAACGCATAACCACTCCCCAGCGTATCGCCATCGGGAAACTGGTGCGTGAGTATCAAAATGTTATCGGCGGCGGCAAGCATGGCGGCGGCGGTTTGCACCGTTACTGCCGTACTCATTGGTCGTCCTCCGTTTGCAAATCACGCAACGTTTGCGCAATTTTGGAACTGTAAGCAATGGAATCGTCTGCGACAAAGCGCAGTTCCGGAACGTGACGTAATTTGAGCGCCGCACCCAATTCACGCCGCATGTAACCCGCAGCAGAGGTAAGCCCCTTAACCGCATTTTTTGCCGCTTCGATGCCGTCCATCGAACTGATATACACCGTCGCATACGACATATCGCGTGTCACTTCGGCACGCACAATGCTGATAAGTCCCGACACGCGCGGGTCTTTGACCGTACGCAAAATGGCGGTCAGTTCGCGCATGATGTCTTCACCGGTACGGTCCATTCGATAACCGGACATACTCTCTCCTCCTTAGTCCCTATATTCCTCAATGATATAGGTTTCGTAAATGTCGCCCTCTTGAATGTCGGTGAATTTTTCCAAACCGATACCGCATTCGTAGCCTTGGGCAACTTCTTTTTGGTCGTCTTTGAAGCGTTTGAGCGAAATCATCTTATCGTCACCGATGATGATGCCGTCACGCACAATACGCAACAAGTCGTTGCGGTATACTTTGCCGTCCAGCACGTAGCAACCGGCAACCAAGCCCACGTTGGTAATGCGGTACACTTGGCGAACCTCGGCGCGACCGTGCAACACTTCGCGCGTTTTGGGTGCAAGCATACCTTTCATGGCGGCTTCGATTTCGTCCAAGCAGTCGTAGATGATGCGGTACATACGCATATCGACTTCCATTTGTTCGGCGGTGATTTGCGCCATGGGGTCAGGACGGACGTTGAAGCCGACCACAATCGCTTTGGACGCTTGTGCCAAGGTGATATCGCTTTCGCTGATAGCGCCCACCGCGCCGTGAATGACGCGCACGCGTACTTCTTCGTTGCTGAGTTTTTCGAGCGATTGACGCAACGCTTCGACCGAGCCTTGCACATCGGCTTTGACGATGATGTTGAGCTCTTTCATATCGTTTTCGTGCATTTGGTCAAACAAGTTATCCAACGTCACTTTTTGATATTGTTTGAACACTTCTTCTTTGGCGGATTGTTTACGTTGTTCCACCAACTGACGTGCCAAGCGTTCATCGGACACCGCGTTGAAAGTATCGCCTGCGGTCGGCACTTCGGCAAGACCCATAATTTCGACCGGAACGGACGGACCGGCGCTGTTGACTTTGCGACCACAGTCGTCGGTCATGGCGCGCACTCTGCCCACGGCGGTACCCGCCACGACAATATCACCCGCGTGCAAGGTGCCGTTTTGGACAAGCAACGTGGCAATCGGGCCGCGGCCTTTATCCAAGCGAGCTTCGATAACCGAGCCTTTGGCGGCACGTTCGGGGTTGGCTTTGAGTTCTTTGATTTCGGCTACCAACAACACCGATTCGAGCAATTTGTCGATACCCATGCCTGTCAGCGCAGAAACCGGTACGCACATGACGTCGCCGCCCCATTCTTCGGGAACGAGTTCGTATTCGGTGAGTTGTTGCATGACCTTGTCGGGATTAGCGGTGGGTTTATCCATTTTGTTAATGGCAACAATAATCGAAACACCTGCCGCTTTGGCGTGGTTGATGGCTTCAATCGTTTGCGGCATGATGCCGTCGTCTGCCGCCACCACCAAAATGGCAATATCCGTCACCTGAGCACCGCGCGCACGCATGGCGGTAAACGCTGCGTGACCGGGGGTGTCCAAAAACGTGATGGATTGTCCTTGAATTTTGGTACGGTACGCACCGATGTGTTGCGTAATACCGCCCGCTTCGCCGTCGGTGACTTTGGTTTTGCGGATGGCATCCAGCACCGAGGTTTTACCGTGGTCAACGTGACCCATAACCACCACAATCGGGTCGCGGGGTTGCAAATCGTCGTCCACATCTTCGCTGTCGTCAATGATTTGTTCTTCGATGGTGACGACCACTTCGCGTTCCACTTTGACGTGAAATTCTTCCGCTACCAAAAACGCGGTATCGAAGTCTATTTCTTCGTTGGCGGTCACCATGGAACCGAGCATCATGAGTTTTTTGATAACTTCCGCCACCGTAGCTTTCAGGCGCACGGCCAATTCCGAAACGGTGATGGTCTCGCCCACCGTGATGGTCATTTGTTTCTTTTTACGGTCGGCTTCAATACGTTGCAAACGTTCCGCTTCGGTTTCGCGGCGGCGTTGCGGTTTTTTGTATTGTTGCGAACGTTGGTTGATTTTTTGTTTTTTGATAGCGCCGCCGTCACCGCGTACACGGTTGGAGGTTTGCGCCATTACGTCGAATTTTTCGTCGTATTTGTCGCCCACGTTGGTTTGCACACTGCGGGTATCCACCGTGCGTCGTTCGATTTGAGCGCGCGGTACGGGGGCGGGTTTTTCTTTCTTTTTGGGTTGCTGTTGCGGAATGACAATGCCACCTTCTTCTTTGGCAGGGGCAGCCACTTGTGTTTCGGGTTCTTCTGCCGGTTGTGCTTTGGGGGCGGCTGCCGCTTTTGCCGTGCGGCGCTCTTCCGCTTCGGCAAAATAACTTTCCAAATTATCCATTTGGTGTTGTTGGGTGAACACTTCAAACACCAAATCCAGTTCTTCTTCTTGCAAGGCAGTGGCACTCTTTTTGGGTGTTTCGTCAAAACGGGCAAGAATATCAATCACCGTTTTGCCGGTTACACCAAAATCTTTGGCGACGTCACTGACACGGTATTTAATCATCATAATTAGGATTCCTCCTTTGTATCTGTAAGGTATTGGCGCATCGCTTTGGCAAAGCCTTCATCGGCGGTTGCCATTACCGCTACAGGTTTTTGCAAACCGAGTGCGGCGGCAATTTCTTCTTTGGTAAGCGGTGCGGTATACAGCGGTTGCTGTTTTACGTGAAAACGCAGTTCCTTTACCGTACGGGGCGAAGCATCTTGTGCGACCATAAGCAGTACCGACGGTTCTTCGCACAAGGCGATGACGGCATCAAAACCCGTCACCAACCGTCCCGCGCGGCGGCAAAGCCCCAACAGCCCCAAAAGCTTATGCTTGTTCATAAGTTTTCAGTTCCTCCTCGAGCTGCGTGTACACAGCCTCGGGAATGCGGCAAGAAAACGCTTTTTCCAATCGTCTGGCTTTGCGGGCATCTGCCAAGCAATCCACACACGGACACACATACGCGCCGCGCCCCGCTTTTTTGCCGGTGGTGTCCAGTGAAATATCCCCCTCGGGACCTTTGACCACACGAATGAGTTCGCGTTTGGGTTTCATTTCACCGCAGCCGGTACATTTGCGAAGCGGTATTTTTTTGGTTGTCGGCATAGCCTTTCCTCCCAACGTTTGCGTTTTGTTACTATATTATTCTTCGTCTTCGCCGTAAAAACCGCTTTCGGGGCGAATATCGATTTTCCATCCGGTCAGTTTTGCCGCCAAGCGAGCGTTTTGACCTTTGTTACCGATGGCCAAGGACAGTTGCGCATCCGGCACGGTAGCGCGACAGGCTTTGGCGCCGTCGGGGTCGACTTCCACACTGACAACTTTGGCGGGAGCCAAGGCGGCAGCGATAAATTCTTCGGGGTTTTCGCTGTACTCGACAATGTCGATTTTTTCGCCGCCGAGTTCTTCCACAATTTCTGCCACGCGTACACCCTTGGCACCGATGCAGGCACCGACGGCATCCACGTTTTCGTCGTGAGCGAGCACCGCCAATTTGGTGCGGGAACCCGCTTCGCGCGAGATAGCTTTGATTTCCACCGTACCGTCAAAAATTTCGGGTACTTGCATTTCGAACAAGCGTTTTACCAAGCCGGGGTGCGTGCGGGAAATGAGTACGCGGGGACCTTTTTCGGTATCTTTGACATCCACGACGTACACTTTAACGCGCATACCCTCGCGCAACACTTCGTCGCCGACTTGTTCGTTTTTGGGTAACACGGCTTCGGATTTGCCGATTTCCACCGTGGCGGCACCCGTTTTGGGGTCCACGCGGGAAACCAGCGCCGTGACCAATTCTTGATTATGACGTTGGAATTCCACAAATTTTTGGCCGCGTTCCGCTTCGCGAATGCCTTGGCGAATCACGTGTTTGGCAGTTTGCGCCGCAATACGACCGAATTGTTTGGTTTGCAGCGGAATTTCCACCACGTCGCCGATTTTGGCTTTTTTGGAGTATTTTACCGCTTGTTCGGGCAGCAATTCTTCGTCCGGGTCGTTAAGCTCTTCCACCACGGTTTTGAGCAATGTGACCGAAAATTCACCCGTTTGGGCATCCATGATTACACGGATGTTTTCTTTTCCGCCGTAATCTTTTTTGACCGCCAAGATGATGGCGGCGCGAATCTTTTCGAGCAAGTATTCGCCGTTGATTCCTTTTTCCTTTTCGAGCAGCCGTAAGGCGTCAAAAAATTCTGCGTTGTTAGTCATTTTGTGTCATTCCTCCGTTATTGTATCTTCATCCCACGTATCTACCACGTGTACCGCGGCAATCTCTTTGCGGGAAAATTTGCGTGTGGTTTCTTCGTCGGTTTGCAAGGTGACCTCGCCGTCGCCTTCCCCCAGCAAAATGCCGACAATCTCGCGTTCGCCGTTTTCGTCGGGGCGAATGAGTTTGACCAGTACGAGTTCCCCTTCGTACGCGGTAAAATGTTCGGGGCGAGTCAATTCCCGTTCAATTCCCGGTGACATAACCTCCAAACAATACGATTGCGAAATAGGGTCGGCTTTGTCCAAAATGGGGTTCATCAGGTGTGTCATGTCGACACAGTCGTTGATGGTGACACCCTCCGGTTTGTCGATGATAATGCGTAAAAACCAGTCGGTCCCCTCTTTGACAAAGCGAACGTCCCAAAGGGACAGCCCCAGTTGTTCGGCCGCGGGCTGCGCCAGTGTGCGGCAAACAGCAGCAATGTTACCGCCTGACTGTTTTTTGGGTTGTGCCATTTTCCCTCTCCTTTCAAAGACAAACACAAAGGAGCGGGTTGCCCCACTCCTTTACTCAACTTAAGTATTCACTGTATGCAGTATATCATACCTATGTTAAAAATGCAAGCCTTTTTTATTACAAGCAAAAATAACGCGGTACGTGGCGTTCACATACCGCGTTTTTTTGCTTTTGGCAAAGGGTTATTCGACCGTTACTTTAACGGTAGCCGTCACCGGTGTGCCGCCGTCAACGGGAGTAGCCGTAACCGTTACATTGGTGGTACCCAGCGCCGTAGCGGTGAGTACCGAAGCCGAAGTTTGTTCAAAAATCGCGGTATTTTCCGCCTGCAAGGTAAAGGTATACTTCGTTTTATCCAATGTCGGGAAACAACCGTTGAGCAAACCCAAGTTACTGCTGCTCGATGAAAGTTTTTTACCGATTCCCTGAATGATATAACCATCGGTTTCTACTAACGACAAGTCATCAAAATAGGCGGTCGTTGTGCCACTGTTACGTAAAATTATGCTGTAATTTCTTCCACAAAAATACGCTCCGTTAACCACTTCATTAGTAGTGAAGGTATAGGAAAATTCTACCCACTCATCCTCGTCATAACCCATATTCGGCTGTTTGATAACCGTCGAGCCATCGTATAGAGGCAAAGTGTAGAATTGCACCAAGTTAGCACCGACCGAACCTTTGACACGTCCCGAAAAAACATACGTTTTGCCGGGTTCAATGTTCGCTTGATAGAGATAACCGTACCCCCCCGCAGGCATTGCCAAAGCGTGATTACCATCTGATTCGGTAACAACCGAGCCTTTACCGTCCGCTATAATCGTGTAGTTGGCAGAATCATGATGCCAGGTTTTATCGTTGACATCACCCGGGGATTCAAAATCACCAATAGGCAATCGTTCACCAAATTGGTCAACGGTAAGCGTGTATTGTGCAATCAAAGCATCTTCTGTGTACGCCGATATGACTGCTTGACCGCTGTGATGAGCCATTACTTTTCCATGTCCAACGGTAGCAACCGTGGGATTGCCGGAATGCCACATAACGGAATCGTTATCAGCAAAAGGAAGTACACGAGAAACATTATGCGCCCATGTCATTTCCTCAAACACCGTATCTTCGTCTGCTTGCGGAATCACACTTGTCGCTTGCCCGTCAGCTTGCCATACGCGGATATAGTCAATTTCCAGCGGCCAGCCTTTTGAACCGGCAAGAATGAGCGGAGAAAGTTGGTTATCGAACGGTGTAAGAGCATCCGCACGGAATTCACCCGCTTTGAGTGTCGCCGCCGGATACGTTTCGCTGCCGTCTTCGCTCCACGTTTGGCTAAAACATTGTACGCCGTCAACATACGCTACCAAAACGCCTTCGCTCCACGAATAGCTTACCGTATGCCACTCGCCATCGCCAATATCCAGTTCGTCCCCGTAAATGCCGCAGGAATTTCCGTTGTTAATATGTTGCGTTCCGGTAGGTTTAACTTGGTCGTGCATGGTAATGGTCCAATAGGTATCCCAACATTCCATCCAGTCCATCTCAACGGTGCGTTCCAAACTACCGGCAGCCGAAGAAATGGTTTCTGGCGGGAATGACCAAATCGCAGGACCGTTGCAATTATCCGGAGCATCGTCATCTTTGGTATGGTTAAATCGGGTACGGAATTCTAAATAACCGAAAGTAAATCCCCGCCAACCCGCGGCAGTTCTTCCATCCATGGTACACATTAGCCAGTTGTATCTCATGTTATCCGCAGCCAAAAGAATGCCGTCGTCGGTAAGGGTATAATCGGAGGCATCACCTGAAACATCGGTCAAGTCGGTCAGATACCATTTGTAACCGTAATCGCCGGTATATGTGGTATCAACATTCGCTGTATCAAAATTTTCACTAAACACCAATTTGTTATATCCGCTTGCTTGAGCCAACTCGGGTGCGACAAGCAACGTATCCGCCACGCGAAGGTTGGTTTGCACACCATTTCGTTCTTTTGTCGCAAACGAGGTATAAGCGCGGGCAGAAATGACCCATTCGCCCTCCAAAGCCATCCAAGACGTGTCAGTGGTCAGCACCGTTTGCGTTCCCGCTTGCAAACCGCCTTGCACTGTCAAGGTGGCAAGGTTGATATCGGTTTCGCCATTCGAGGCACGTAATTCTACCATGACATCTTGGTCAATATTTTCCGTTCGGGTATTGGAAACCTTAACCGACACCGGAACCGACGAGCCTGTCGCCACTTGCGTGGCACCCGAAGCTACTGTCAAATCAGAAACTTCAAGACCCGTGCATTCTGCTACGTAGAAATCATCAACATAGACTTCAGTAGCACCGGTAAATTTGAGACGCGCCGACCAGTTAAGATTAATGCTCGGCAACGTAACCACCGCACTAAATGTGCTGTAACCATCTGCATCCGCAGCCGTAGACGTGGCGTGGCTGATGATTGCATTGGCAGGATTACCGGTTGTTATCAACGCTTTAGCAGCCCCATTGACACCTTTGTAGCGGAAAGAAATAATCAGCTTGTCACCCGCTGTTACCACGGGAGAAATATAACCTAACAAAAGATATTTTTCGGTTTCGTTCAACCCCGAAAACTTCCAAACGGCATTGTCACCGTCTTGTGCCAAATTTACGGTAAAGTTACTAAACACCGAATTAACACCCGATTGCGCCGAAAGTGACAATGTTGTACCATCTTCACCAGATATCATATTCATACCCGGTACGTATTCCGTAATTGTAAAATCATCAAAATACATACTGGTACCGTCTTTATTTCCATTGTAAACATACAAGCCTTTGATGACTGACATATCAACAGACGGGGTGAAAACCAATTGTGCTTCCATCCATTCGTTGACTGATTTTGTCGCCGCTTGATGGAAATTGTAGTCGCTAGGTAAAGTGGTTCTGTCACTCCACCACATATAGCCGTTTCCACCATACAATTTATAACGGAAAAGGTAGGTTTTTCCCGCTTTTAGCGATTGTAACAGCGTGATATTGGTTAATTGTATGCTCTTGTTGGCATCCACTGCGCCAAAAACCTCTAACGCTTTTCCGCCTCCGAAACCGGCTGTAGCATTTACGGTGGAATTCGTCGTTTCCCAGCCGCTACCGACGGGCGTGCCTTCTATATTACCGTTCGGAAACAGATTAACCGACGGAACGGGGGATTCCGTTGTTGATATCGCCGCTACCGGCAACGATAAACCGGATAAGCAGCATGAAATCAGCAACGCTATCGAAAGACAGCAGGCCAGCATCCGTGCGGGTGTTCGTGTTGTTTTTCTCATAGTATTTCTCCTTTCTTTTTCACAAAAGCACTGTCAACGCGCCCCTTTATCGTTTGCACCTTTGTGTTAGTAACAGTATACCGTATTTTCCTTTTTTTGTAAATATTTTTATGCAAAATAAATTGTTTTTTTCAACTTCTTTGTTTGTTTTTGTATGATTACACAAAAACAAACTTCTTTGTCCGCTTTCGGCACTCCGTTTTTGTCACTTTTAGACAAATTTGGTGCATAATACGTCGCACTTCTCCTCGCAAAACAGTGCACTCACCCCGAAAGGCGGCGGCGCAGTTGTCCCAAAATCGCGCGTTCGCGGCGGGAAACTTGCACTTGCGTCATGCCCAGTTGTTCGGCGGTGACTTGTTGCGTTTGTTGTCGAAAATAGCGCAAATAAATCAGCGAACGGTCGTGCGGGTCGAGTTCTCCCAACACTTGTTGTAATGCCAAGCGGTCGGTAATGCGCTCTTCGGGCGGGGCGACGGGGATATCCATTTCGTCGCCCTCGTCGTCACCGCGTGTCAGCGACAAAGCGGGCAAGGATGCACCCAATGCCAAAGCGGCTTGTTCGCGTTCCACACCGAGCAATGTTGCCAATTCGCCCACGTCGGGTTCGCGACCCTCGCGACCAAAAAACGCTTCGCGTTCTCTGGTGATTTTGAGAGACAGTTCTTTGAGCGTACGGCTGACCTTGACGGTGCCGCCGTCGCGAAACAAGCGGCGGATTTCGCCCAAAATCACCGGCACGGCGTAGGTGGAAAATTTAAGTCCCCTGCTTTCGTCAAAACCGTCCACCGCTTTGACAAGGCCCATACATCCCGCTTGGAACAAATCGTCGTACTCGATGCCGCGCCCTGCAAATCGTCGGGCACAGGTGTGCACCAGTCCCATGTTATCGCAAATGGCTTGTTCTCGTTTGCTCACATTGCCCTCTCTTGCCGATGGCGCACGGCTATGTATTTTTCCATGGTCACGACGGTGCCTTTACCCACCCGCGACGACACGCGCAGACGGTCGGTAAAACTTTCCATGACCGAAAAACCAAGTCCCGAACGGTCGTCGCCACCTGTGGTAAACAGCGGTTCCATAGCTTTGTCGACATTGTCGATACCGCAACCGCGGTCACGGATTTTAATCACCGTACGGCCGTCGGCAAACAGTTTCATGTGGATAGTGATGGTGCCGATTTCGTCACGGTAGGCATGCACAATGCAATTTGTCACCGCTTCCGAAACGGCGGTGCGCAAATCGGCAAGTTCGTCCACCGCCGGGTCAAGTTGTGATAAAAACGAAGCTACCACCGAACGGGCAAACCCCTCGTTTGCCGAACGGCTGGGAAAAGATACTTTCATTTCGTTCATTGGTTTTCTCATCGTCTTGCTACCCCCTGCTTTTTCTTATTCTCCGCCGTTTCGGCGGTTTCCCACACCGGCAAACGTTCCAACCCCGCCAGTTTCATTACGCGCAGCAACCGTTCGCTTGCGCCCACTACCAACAATTTGCCGCCGCGCGAATGCATCAGTCGATACCGACCCATAATAAGCCCAATCCCCGAACTGTCCATAAACGTCACGCCCGAAAAATCCAACCGCAACAAAGCGGTATCGGTGCGTGCTACCGCGGCATCGACCTGCTCGCGAAGCGACCTTGCCGAGTGATGGTCAAGTTCTCCCGAAAGCCACACCGTCAGCCCCGACGGTGCTACATCCATGCGTATTACCATAATTTTTCTTAGCCTCCCTTTGTGTTCCCTTTTATCATACAGGCTTGTCCGCGCGATTTTGGCAGAATTTCGCTGTCTGAAAAACAAACGTTTTGTCGCAAAAACCTAAATCGGGTTTGTAGGGGACGATGCCCACATTGTCCCGTTGAAATTCGTACAGACCAAAACAACCGCACCAAAGCCTCCCCTTGTCAGGGGAGGGAAACCGCGTTAGCGGTGGAGGGGTAGTCTTTTGTTATCTCTCCCTCCGTCTCGCTAACGCTCGCCACCTCCCTCGTCAGAGAGAGGCACGGCGGGAGCAAGCCCCCGCCCTACGAACCCGCAACAATTTTGAAAAGGTGTAGGGTTGAAGGACAGTAAAAAAGCTGTGCAGAAATTCTGCACAGCTTTTAATTTTGTCTTATATCTTTATAACACACTAATAATATTTTTACATTTCTTTACGGCATAATCCAAGGCAATTTTCGCGCCGCTTTTGCGAGTGGTTGGAGCATTGGGTGCATCGTAGTAAACTACGCAATAGCGGCTATTATCTATCATCACATAATTACGCTCGACGTAAGCGGCTCTGCCTGCGTTCAGTATCTTTTCGGGATAATAGGTATCCTCATAGCTTTCCAATAAATAATTCTTATAGTGCTCACTTATATACGGATACTCTGCTCGTACATAAACTCGTCTTATGTACGGGTATTATTCTTTTATTTCGGTTACAAGTTCAAGGCACAGACTATTAAAACGGCTCTTACTTCCAAAAAGAAATGTGTCAATGTTTTCGTCCACAATCAGTCTTTCAATTATTTCAACAAGTTTTGATTTTAGTTCTTCGGTTTCGTTTATCTTTTTATGACCGAAAAAGCAACAAGTATTTTTACACATCATAAATCACCACGATACAAGCTTACCATATATGGTCTAAAAAGTCCATATATGGTCGCTGTTGCCTCGCTAAAAAACATAAACTATACATAGAACTTTTTAGGGGTGATATTATGGATACCAGAAAAGCCATAGCAAATAGATTATTAGAGTTATGTGAGGAGAAGAAATTGTCGGTAAATGCCCTTGCAAGAATTTCGGCCGTTCCACCCTCAACATTAAAGAATATAATTAACGGTGGTAGCAAAAACGCAGGTGTTGTTACACTTAAGAAATTATGTGACGGCTTGGAAATATCCCTTTATGACTTTTTTAACACCGAAACATTTAAAACTCTGGAACAAGAAATCAAATAATACTCTATCAACAAAAAACTCTCTGCTGAAATCAGCAGGATTGCTAATGATAGTAAAAAACGGATGAGTAGAATTTCTACGCATCCGTTTTTGCTATCTCGAAAGAAAACATATTTAATTTTTGAGAATGGTGTTTTGCCATATATTGCTTCGCAATGCGATATATTTTACCTCGTAAAATGCGATATATTTACCTTGCGGTAAACGCGATATGATATAAATCCCGCCTCGCCCGAAGGGCATATCGCAAGGCGTAGCCTTATATCGCATCATCAGATATATCGCAAATCCCGCAAGGGATTTATATCGCTGCGTTGTATCCTTACGGGTACAACGCAGCTTTTGGTTTTATACCACCGAAAATCCGGCTTGTGAAAGTGCGGTGGTGATGGCATCCACTGTTGTTTTTTTGGGTGAAAAAGTGACTTGCGCCACCGACAAACGGTGGTTGACGGTGGCGGATTTTACCCCGTCGACTTGCCGCAGCGCTTTAACGGCGGCGTGGCTGGTGGCGGTGTCGTGCACACCCGATAACGTCATGGTAATGGACTCGGTTTTGGAAAACATTGGCGGTCACTCCTATCAAACCATAGGTTACCCCAAAAATGTTTTTTTATGCACGGTGCCATTTCATGCCTTGCGGCGTATCTTCAACAACAATACCCATGGCTTTGAGTTCGTCGCGAATACGGTCAGATTCTGCCCAGTTTTTCTCGGCACGCGCCACACGACGTTGTTCAATCATTTCTTCGATTTGCGCGTCGTCGCCCTCGTCTTTGCGGCTGTAAAGCAATCCCAACACGTCGGCAAATTCGTTGAACAAGCCGAGTGCCAGTTCGCAACTGCCTTTGGTGACGTTGCCGTTTGCAATCATGATGTTGCAATCTTTGACCAGTTCAAACCATGCGGCAATACCGTCGGCGGTGTTTAAATCGTCGTCCATGGCGGTGATAAATTGTGCGCGGCGGGCATCACAGAACGCTTTGACGGCTTCGTCGGCTTCGCCGTCGGCAGCGTTGCTCAGGGCAAATTCCAGTGCGTCGCGGCAGTTATACAAACGCGTCAGCGCGGCTTTGCCTTGCTCGATGCTTTCGTTGTTGTAGTTGATGGGGCTGCGATACGACGACGAAATGAGGAAGAAACGAATCGGCTCGTACCCAAATTGGTTAGCAACGTCACGCACGGTGAAAAAGTTGCCCAGCGATTTGGACATTTTTTTGTTGTCAACGTTGATGTAGCCGTTGTGCATCCAATACCGTGCAAACGGCACGCCGTTGCAGCATTCGCTTTGGGCGACTTCGTTTTCGTGGTGCGGGAAAATCAAATCTTGACCGCCGCAATGAATGTCAATGGATTCGCCCAAATAGCGGCGCGCCATGGCGGAACATTCGATGTGCCAACCGGGACGACCGTCGCTCCACGGCGAATCCCACGCGGGTTCACCGGATTTGGCAGCTTTCCAAAGCGCAAAGTCGAGCGCATCTTCTTTTTCTTCACCCACGCCAATGCGTGCGCCCGATTCCAAATCGTCAATCGGTTGGTGCGACAATTTGCCGTATTCGACATCGCGGCGGGTACGGAAATACACGTCGCCGTTGTCGGCGCGATAGGCATATCCCTTTTCTTCCAAGGTGCGCACAATGTCGATAATTTCGTCAATGTTTTCGGTCGCTTTGGGATGTACCGTAGCTTCGCGCACACCCAGTCCCGCGGCATCAATGCGAAATTCGTCAATGTACCGTTCGGCAATGACGTCGTACGTCACACCTTCTTCGTTGGCGCGACGGATGATTTTGTCGTCAATGTCGGTGAAGTTTTGCACAAATTTGACCGTGTAACCGCGCCATTCCAAATAACGGCGCAACACGTCAAACACGCAAAGCGGACGCGCGTTACCGATGTGAATGTAGTTATACACCGTCGGACCGCACGCATAAATGCGCACCACGCCCGGTTCGAGCGTGACCAACTCTTCTTTTTTGCGCGCCATGGTGTTATAAATTTTCATTTTGGTTGCCTCCTACTTGTTTTTCCAATTCTTGAATGCGTTTTTCCAAACGTTGCAGTTCTTGCGTGATGGGGTCGGGAATGTGGACTTGGTCGAGTTCCGCGACCTTTTCGCCCTTGCGGCGTACCACGCGGGCGGGCACACCCACTGCGGTGGAATGCGACGGAATATCTTGCAACACCACGGCACCCGCCGCAATGCGCACGTCGTCGCCAATGGTGATGGGACCGAGCACTTTGGCACCCGCACCCACCATGACACGATTGCCCAAGGTGGGATGACGTTTGCCTTTGTCTTTGCCCGTACCGCCCAAGGTAACGCCTTGGTACAACGTGCAATCGTCGCCAATGATGGTGGTTTCGCCAATTACCACGCCGGTACCGTGGTCGATGAACAATCGTCTGCCGACGGTGGCGGCGGGATGAATTTCAATGTTGGTGCGGTTGGACGACCGCCATGAAATTTGCCGCGCAATAAACTTAAACCCATGGCGATAAAACCAGTTGGCAAGGCGGTGCGAACGCACGGCTTTAAACCCGTTGTACAAAAGCAGCACTTCCCACACCGAACGTGCGGCGGGGTCGCGTTCGCGCACCACAGCAATATCTTCACGAAATCGTTTAAACAAGGTAACACCTCCCAAAAAAACAAAAAACCTTCGTCACCAAAACAGGCAACGAAGGTGCAAAGCACGGTTCCACTTCGACTTTTACTCAAAAACCAAATAACGGTGGTCAGCCGGACAAAGATACTGAAAAAACACTCGTTCCCCTTGTCTGCTCGCGGAGGCATTTCGCCGTGGATTCGCCAAGGCGGCTTACAGCCGACGACCGCCTTTCTCTGGTGCGAAAGAACACAGGTACTTCTTCCGTTCAACGCAACTATTTGTAATTACTAATGATATTATAGCAGATTTTTTGAAAAAATCTACCCTTATTTTTCATTTTGAAAATATTCGCGGTTTTGCCACACGTATTCCACACCCGCAATCACTGTCAGCGCCACCGAAATCCAAATCAGCACACGGCCAATCAGCAACGGTACCGAAAAAGCGGCGGTGGGGAGGAAAAGCCAACTTTGCCACGTGGCAAATTCCATGGCGGTCAGTGTATAAATGATGGCAACAAACTGCGCCACGGTTTTGAGTTTTCCCCAATAGCTGGCGGCAATGACTTTGCCGTCTTTGGCGGCAATCAAACGCACCGACGTGACCATAAATTCGCGCGTGAGCACGAGCATGAGCGCCCACACGTTCATTTGCCCTTTTACCAAAAACAGCAAAAAGGCGGCGGTAGTGAGCATTTTATCCGCCAGCGGGTCCAAAAACTTGCCAAAATTGGTAATGAGCCCCCGCGAACGGGCAATTTTGCCGTCGAACATGTCGGTAAGCGCCGCTCCGATAAACACAACCAGCGACGCCGCATAATGAAACGGAAATTCCCATAAAGCAAGCACCAAAAACAGCGGTGCCAAGAAAATACGCAGTACGGTTAGTTTGTTTGGCAAATTCATACTTGTTCCCCCACTAAATCCCAATCCATTGCTTCGGTAATGCGCACGTTGATGATGTCGCCGGGTACCACCCGTCCTTTGGTAGTGAAAAACACTTTGCCGTCAATGTCGGGTGCGTCGGCGGCAGTGCGCCCAAACCAACATTCGGCATATTTGTCGAACGATTCCACCAACACCTCTTTGACAGTGCCGATTTGTTCTTCTTGGTACGCAGCGGCAATGCGCGATTGCAATTCCATCACAATATCGCGGCGGTGTTCTTTGACTTTGTCGTCGATTTGGTCAGGCAGTTCGGCGGCAGGTGTCCCCTCTTCGCACGAAAAGGCAAAGCAACCCAAGCGTTCAAACTTCATTTCCTTGATAAACGCGCACAGTTCTTCAAAATCTTGTTCCGTTTCGCCGGGGAAGCCCGTCATAACCGTGGTGCGCAACACAATGCCGGGGACTTTGTTGCGAATATTGTTAATTTGCGCTATTAAGCGTTCTTTGTTGCCCACACGGTTCATGGCGCGCAGTACGTTCCCGCTGGCATGCTGGATGGGCAAGTCCATGTATTTGACGATTTTGTCTTGTTTTGCCATCACCGCGAGCAGTTCGTCGGTGACGTGTTCGGAATAACAATACATCAACCGTATCCACTGTATCCCGTCAATCTCGCACAAGCGGTCAAGCAATTCGGGCAGTTCCGATTTGCCGCCGCGGTCGACACCGTACACGGTGGTATCTTGCGCAATGACGACCAATTCTTTCACGCCGTTTTGTGCCAAGGTGCGCGCTTCGTTTACCACCACGTCCATCGAACGACTGCGCAAGCCACCGCGAATGGACGGAATGGCACAGTACGCACAACGGTTATCACAACCGTCGGCTATGCGCAAATACGCAAAAAAGTGCGGGGTGGTTTGCACGCGGTCGCCATCCAATTCCCAGCACGACAACGGCGGGAACGAGGCAACCGTTTCGCCGTTTAGCACGGCACGCACGGCAGAAACAATATCGCCGTTGGCACCAAGACCCAACACGGCATCGCATTCGGGCAGTTCTTCACACAGTTGTTGTTGGTAACGTTGCGAAAGACAACCCGTGACAATCAGTTTTTTGATTTGCCCTTCTTTTTTGAGCTGGGCAAATTCCAAAATGTTTTCAATCGCTTCGCGTTTGGCGTCTTCAATAAAACCACAGGTGTTGACAATCACCACGTCTGCCAAACCGCTTTCGGCAGTCAGGGTAAAGCCTGCCGCTTCGAGTTTGGCCAACATGAGTTCCGCATCCATTTGGTTTTTGGGACAGCCAAGCGAAACCATTCCCACTTTAATCATTGTTTTCTTCCTCCGAAAACGCCGCTAATGCGCGGCGCACCGATTCGTGCAAAAAACCGTACCGCGCCAAAGCCGCCGCGGCACGCTCATTGTTCTCGCCAACAGTATACCTTTTTTTGTGCAAAAATTCAAGTGCCAGTTCCCAATCTTCTTTTTCGATCATTTTTACCGCTTCGGCGGCAACGGCGCGGGCAATCCCCTTTTCGCACAAGGCTTGTTCGGCGCGACGGTGGGGGTAACATTTTTCCAAACACAAACGACGTGCCAGTCGCTCGGCATAGTTTTGGTCGTTGACGTAGCCGTATTCTTCCATGGCGGCGGCAGCTTCGGCTGCCGCTTCGCGGTTGTCGGCAACAAAGCGTCCGCCCTCGCGACACAAGCGTTGTTCGAGTTCTTTGCGGGAATAATCCCGCTTGGAAAGCAAGTAAATTGCTTTGTTACGCGCCCGTCTTTTGGCAGAGGCATCTGCCAATTCTTCTTTTTGCGAACACGACAAAGAGGAACCCACCCCAAAGGGGGATTCCTCCCATAAGCCTTTATCGATTACCATTTCTTCGCCGTTGTCCAACACCAGCACAACACGGCTTTGTCGCGCGGGTTTCACAGCAGTGATAATCATTCGTCGTCCACCACAATGTCAATTTTGGCACGGGCGGTGTTTGCCGTGTATTGCGCGGCAGCACCAATCGGGATTTCCACGGGTGCGGCTGTCGGTTGCGGCACTTCGTCACCGCCGTTTTGGATGGCAGCAAGCACTTTTGCCTCGATTTCGGCGGCAAGTTCTGCATCGCGTTCCAGCAGTTCTTTAACGTTGTCGCGACCTTGACCCAAACGTTCTTCGTTGTACGAGAACCACGAACCGGATTTTTGAATGATTTCTAACTTGATGGCCAAATCCAACAGTTCGCCCATGCGGGAGATGCCTTTGCCGTACATGACGTCGAATTCCGCTTCTTTAAACGGCGGGGCAACTTTGTTTTTTACCACGCGTACGCGGGTGTGCGAACCGACGGGTTCACCCGCTACTTTTAAGGTTTCGGCACGGCGCACGTCAAGGCGCACCGAGGCATAGTATTTGAGCGCGTTACCACCGGCAGTGACTTCGGGGTTGCCGTATACCACACCGACTTTCAGGCGCAGTTGGTTGATGAACACCGCCACGCAACCGGTTTTGCCCACGGCACCGGCAAGTTTACGCATGGCTTGCGACATAAGCCGCGCTTGCAAACCAACGTGCGAGTCGCCCATTTCGCCCTCGATTTCTTGGCGGGGTACCAACGCGGCAACCGAGTCGATGACCACCATATCAATAGCACCCGAACGAATGAGTGCTTCGGCAATTTCCAAAGCTTGTTCGCCCGTGTCGGGTTGCGAAACGAGCAACGAATCCACATCCACACCCAAGGCGCGAGCATACACAGGGTCGAGCGCGTGTTCGACGTCGATGTACGCGGCTTCGCCGCCTTGTTTTTGCGTTTGCGCCACGGCATGCAAGGCAAGCGTGGTTTTACCCGATGCTTCGGGGCCGTAAATTTCCACAATACGGCCGCGGGGAAACCCGCCCACACCGAGTGCCAAATCCAACGTCAGTGAACCGGTGGGAATGGCTTCTACGTTCATGCCGGCGTTTTCACCCAAACGCATGACAGCGCCTTTACCGTAATTTTTTTCAATTTGTGCCAATGCCGCCGCCAATGCTTTTTGTTTGCTGTCGGAGGGCATTGCCGGTTTGTCGGTCAATTTTTTCTTTGCGTCTGCCATGCGTTATCTCCTCTTTCTGTCCTATTCTACGATTACAAGACCTATTGTAACGCATTCTTTTTCAGAAATCAAGGGTTTTGGCAAAAAAATCGAACAAATGTTTGGTTTTTATTTTCTGCTCTTCAAAATTTTGTAATAAACGCCTTTGAACAGGGCAGTGGGTTTTTTCCACTTCCCTGTACGGAATAACAATCACAACAGACATAAAAGAGTCTCCTTTTTTACTGCTTTGCCGTCGGTATACCACAACAATCTTCAAAATCATAGCCTGTTTTTGCTAAAAAATTGCAAAATCTTGCTATTGAATCAAAGCGCAAAATAAAAATCTTATTTTTTTGAAAAAACATGCTTGACAAACGGTGGGACATACTATATAATGGTCAAGTCCCCTCGGAAAAGAACCGCAGGGTGTACGCCATGGCTGTATAGCTCAGTTGGCTAGAGCACGCGGTTCATACCCGCGGTGTCACTGGTTCAAATCCAGTTACAGCCACCAACATGGCCCGATGGTCAAGCGGTTAAGACACCGCCCTTTCACGGCGGTAACACGGGTTCGATTCCCGTTCGGGTCACCACTTTTCTTTTTGGTCGTTGCAACAGCGACGGCTGATTCGGGCGTATAGCTCAGCTGGTTAGAGCGCCTGCTTCACACGCAGGAGGTCAGCGGTTCGAGTCCGTTTGCGCCCACCAATTAAAAAACCGATGCTTTTGCATCGGCTTTTTTAATTTTGTGACGTGTATCAGACGAAGAACCCGTATTTGCCGAAGGCAATATACCGGACTTTGCGAGCAGGTTTTTCCGTTAAGCACCCATTTGGCGCAAAGTCACTCGAGCTCCGTTTGCGCCCATCAACAAACAAGAAGCATTCGCGTAGCGGATGCTTCTTTTTTTGTGTTTGTGTCCTTGGACACAACATCGTTTGACCGCTTGCGGTCAACATCATTTCGTGCTTTGCACGAACTTCGTTTTTTCATTTGCTGAAATTCTTATTTTTTTCCTAATATCTATTCCCTTTTTTGCGAAGATATGGTATAGTAAAGTATATGTAGATACTAAATGTAGTTGAAGAAGGTACAATATGGGCAAAGAACAATTTGAAAATCCCCGTGTGGAAGAAGAAAACCGTCGGGACGACGTGATTGCGGGGCGCAAGGCGGTACATGAAGCATTGAAAGCGGGCCGCGCCATCGACACCGTTTGGGTTGCCAAAGGGGAACATGGCGGTAATCTGCCGGCGCTCATCGCCCTTTGCCGCAAAAAAGATATTCCCATCAAAGATACAGACAGTCGGAAGATGGATGCATTGGCTCGGAACCATCAAGGCATTATCGCTTTTGCCGCCTGTAAAGAATATGCTACACTGGACGATTTGTTCCAAATTGCGGAACAAAAAGGGGAACCGCCCTTCTTGGTGATTTGTGATGAACTGGAAGATCCCCATAACTTGGGCGCAATTTTGCGTACCGCAGAAGCCGCAGGCGCCCACGGTGTGATCATTCCCAAACGCCGTTCGGTGGGCCTTTCCGCTACCGTATATAAAGCGTCTGCGGGTGCCGCAGAATATATGCGGGTGACCCGCGTGACCAATCTGACCGAAACCATTAAGGAACTGAAAAAACGGGGACTTTGGGTATACGGTCTGGATATGAACGGCGAAAACTGGTGCAGCGCCGACCTGACAGGTGCTGTAGCGGTGGTGGTTGGCTCGGAGGGGAAAGGCATTTCTCGACTGGTGCGGGAACAATGCGACGGCGTGTTATCCTTGCCGATGCTGGGTAATATCAATTCTCTGAATGCATCGGTTGCCTGCGGTATCGTACTGTATGAGATCACCCGTCAGCGCAATCACATCCCCGCTAAGCAAAAATAAAGGAAAGGAAGCGGCAAAATGAACGAAAAAGATATTTTAGATCAATTGCTTGACACCTATTCCACGGTGGATGCTGCCGTTCCCCAAAAAACTGAAGAACAAAAGGAAGACGCCCTGCTGGACGCTACCCTTGACGCTGTTTTATCTAAAGAAGATACTGTTTCTGCCATACCCGAAAACGGGGAAGAATTTGAAGTTTTGGTAGAACCCGAAATTTTAGAAGAAATCAAAATATTGGAA
>JAZNRV010000131.1:0-15458 GCA_045590855.1 Acutalibacteraceae bacterium
ATTGCCCATGTGCATGGGGCCGGTGGGGTTGGCGGAAACAAATTCCACCATGACTTTTTTGCCTTTGCCGTAATCACTGCGACCGTAGTTTTCTTTTTGAGAAAGAATTTGTGCTACTGCATCGGCATAAAAAGTAGGGGAAAGAAAAACGTTCAAAAAGCCGGGGCCGGCAACTTCGGCGCGGTCAAAATACGTGTTTTCCAGTGCCAAGTATTTGACAATGCTTTCGGCAATTTGGCGGGGTGCTTTGTGAAAAGCACGCGCCGAGACCATGGCGACATTGGCGGCAAAATCACCGTTTTTGCGGTCTGCCGGTACCTCGATGGTAAAATCCGGTAACGGCTCGTTCGGCAATTCGTTTGCCGCTATGGCACTCTCGACAGCGGCGCGAATCGCGCTGTCCAGTTGTTGTTGGGTTTGTTCTGCGATTGTTAACATGTTGGCACTTCCTCAACCAAAATTTCTATTTCATTTATTATTGTTTCCATGGTGTAGTGCGCACGTATCGTACCGCCACAAGCGGATAAATCGGTGCACAAGTGATGGGTATCAACGGGAAACGTCATCTCGCCATACGGTGTTTTGCAATGACAAAGATGTTGTTTGTTTTCCTCTAAAATTAAGTGTGTTGTAATTCCGCTTTTTCGTATAAACAAAACACGGGTATCGTCAACCGATACGGTGACAGTTGCCCCATCGGTTTCGGTATAACACAATTTAAAACCGTTTTTGGTGGTGTTTAATGTTCCGACGGCATCAATGGTAGTCAGGGTGGTTTCGCCGTCGGTCGTTTGGTGATTGCAAAAGCGAACGGTTACATTCATTGCAAATCCTCCACGCGGATTTGCCGAACGTTATCGCCCACCGGTCTGCCCAAAAACATTTCCGCCACGTTGACAAAGTTGTGCGGGCGGTCACTGACAAAAAATTCGCATTTGCCGTTTTGTGTCTGCGATGACAGGGTGTCGGTTTGTTGTAACAGTGTTTTGCAATACGAAGCGCAAGCTTCACCCGAATTGATTAGCGTGACATTGTCACCCATGATACGGGAAATGATGGGGGAAAGTAACGGGAAATGGGTGCAACCTAAAATGATGGTGTCGACTTGTTGTTCCATCAAGGGTTGCAAATATTGCCGCAGTACCGCTTCGGTAGCGAGGTTGTCAGGCTCAATCCATCCGCTTTCCACAAGCGACACCAAAACAGGACACGCCGTGGCAAAGACTTGAATGTCGCCTCGCTGTTGTTGCAATGCTTTTTCGAACGAGCGAGATTGTACGGTCACCGCGGTGCCGAGAACGCCGATTTTTCCGTTTTTGGTGGCAGTCAACGCGGCATCTGCTGTGGGTTCCACCACCCCCCACGCGGGGACATCCAGTGACGATAACAAATCACCGGCTACCGAACTGACGGTACCGCAAGCGGCAATGATACATTTGACACCGTGGTTTAACAAAAACCGCGAGTTCTGCAAGGTGAAGTGACGAATAATCTCAGGACTGCGTGAACCGTACGGAACGCGACCTGTATCGCCAAAATAAATCAAATTTTCATACGGCAAACGCTTTAACAGTTCGCGAACAACGGTGAGCCCACCCAAGCCGGAGTCAAACACTCCAATCGGACGATTATCCATAACTTTCCACCCTCCTTTGTTATACTATGTTATCATAGCACAGTTTATTTCGAAATACAACCAAAATAGCAAAAATCCCCAACCGTTATGCGGTTGGGGAGGGGATTATTGAACATGGAATATTGTTTTTGCTTCGGATGGGTAGTTTTTGACTCGAAAGTGAATAAGCAGTTCCTCTATTGAAGAGAGTGCACACGCGGCACAAGCAATCCACGAAACGGTAGCAGAATTGGCAAACAACAGTAAGTATGGCACGCAAAACAACACAATTCCGGTTGCTTTATTCGCATAAGTATGTAGCGAAGAAAAGCGGCGATACTTGACAGCCGCCAGCAAATACATCCCGATTCGCAATAGTGCTAATGCGGATACAACGTACCATACAGCAGTCGGGACTCGCGGTACTAAAAAGGGAATAACATGGGTTAACATGGAAGCATAAAATAACAAGTCGGCAATGCTGTCCAAGCGCGAACCCAAATCACTGGTGAGTTTAAAACGCCGTGCGATAAAACCGTCAACTGCATCGCTTACACCGCACAAGGAATACAGAATATAAAAGATTGGTGAAAAAGACGGTAAAAACAACAAAACGACGGAGCCGGCAATCCGAAAACAGGTAATACTATTCGGCAAATGAACAAGGGCGGAAGATACGGTTTTTTGTTGTTTCATTTTACGGCTCCTTTCGTGTTGTATTTTTATTATAAATCCAGTTTTAAATCGTTTTCTTTAATCCAACCAATGCGGCGAAGCGGCAAACTGATTAGCCAAGTCAAAACCGCCGGCAGCACCACGGCAATGAGCAAAAGCCCTATCCAATCCATAAGCGTAGGCGTGATAGCAACAGCCCCTTGTTTGATAGCGGCGGCAGAAGGTTCCAGCCAACCGGTAATTACACCGATAGGGCCGACCAATCCGCAAGTGCCCATGCCGGACGATACGGGGGTGCCGTTCATTTCCAAGCGGAATAAGCAGGTGGCAAGCGGACCGGTAATAGCGGAAGCAAGCGTTGGCGGAATCCAAATGCGAGGGTTGCGAACAATATTTCCCATTTGCAACATGCTGGTACCAAGACCTTGTGCCAAAAGACCACCTACGCGGTTTTCGCGGTAACTCATAACCGCAAAACCGACCATTTGCGCACAGCAGCCGGCCACGGCGGCACCGCCTGCTAAACCTGTCAAACTGAGTGCCGCACAAACGGCAGCACTGCTTATCGGCAAGGTGAGAATAATGCCAACAATCACCGAAACCAAAATTCCCATTACAAAGGGGTGTTGCATGGTTGACCACATAATCAAATTGCCTGTCCAGTTGGCGGCCGTTCCAATGGGAGAAGCCACTAACCAAGCAAAACCCACACCGCAAAGAATGGTGACAATGGGTGTTGCCAAAATATCGATTTTGGTTTCTTTGCTGATGGCTTTGCCGATTTCCGTTGCAAAAATTGCCACAAAAAATACGGCCAAAGGACCACCGGCACCACCCAAAATGTTGGTGGCAAAACCAACCGAAATCAGCGAAAACAATACCAGAGGAGGTGCGTTAAGGGCACGACCGATAGCAACCGCCATGCCGGGACCCACCATTAGCGAACACAAACCGCCCAAGGTGTAATGCAAAGCATTTTCGCCTTTTCCAACGGTGAAAAGTGTTTCTTGCAAAAAACCGATACCGGCTTGCGTGCCCAAGGTATCCAAAATCGTTCCAACCAGCAACGTACAAAAAAGACCTTGTGCCATGGCGCTCATGGCATCAATAAAATACCGTTTTGCCGAAAAAACAATGTCTTTGCGCTTTAAAAACGTTGCAAAACGATTGTCCTTTTTCATAAGTAACTCCTCCTTATGGATATTTCTACCTATTGTATACCATTTTGACAATTTATGCAAGAGTTTCTCTTTAAAACAAGGGATTTTCTTGACTTTGGCAGCAGAAAGGAGTATAATTCATCTCGGTTATCAGAGTTCTGATTTCGGGGTGTAGCGCAGTTGGTAGCGCGCCTGCTTTGGGAGCAGGATGCCGCAGGTTCGAATCCTGTCACTCCGACCAAAAATCCTCATTCGTAAGAATGGGGATTTTTACTTTTTCACTCTTCACTTTTCACTCTTCACTATTCTCTGCAATTTTTGATATTTGATAGAGGATTTTTGGAAGTAATAAGTAATAGTGAATAGTTAAGAGGTTTGGTGTCTGCTTCGCAGACTAATTTATAAAATTTTGCAAAATGCCGATTTCGGCATTTTCTTTTTTATAAACACTTTTTATACTTTTTCACATTCTCCTGCTAATTTTTACTGATTCAAAATTATTAAATAAACAAATATTATAACTCCTTTAGCATTTGTTTTTGACATATACTGAAGAACTTTGATTCCTTGACTATTTTCATCATTTATGATATACTATAAAATAACAAAGGGCTGGTCGTGAGACCCTGGTCCACCGACTGGCGGGGATTTTCCCCGCTTTTTGTTTTATCTAATTAATCAAGAGGGGTTTGCTTTATGCCTTTACAAGAAATATTTCAAGCACTTTTATCATCTGTTTTTCAAATAATTCTCTTACTAATTAATCCCGTAGTTTTGATTCCAGTTATAATTGTAATTGTTATTCTTGCAAAGAAAAACAAGGAATATAAAAACGGTGCATATTATCAAATCACAAAACTTCCTTATCTTTCTGTTAGAAATGACATAGGACGATATGGTGAATATTATACCTACAAGCGTTTAAAGCATTTTGAATCTGAAGGCTCAAAATTCCTTTTCAACATTTACATTCCTAAAGATAATGGCGAGACAACAGAAATTGATGTTTTAATGATTTCACCAAAAGGTCTTTTTGTGTTTGAAAGTAAAAACTATAGCGGTTGGATTTTCGGCAGTGAGAACCAAAAAAATTGGTATCAAACTCTCCCCGCCGGCAGAGGAAGAAGTCATAAGGAAAATTTCTATAATCCTATAATGCAAAACCGTTCACATATAAAACATTTAAAAGCATTTCTTGGTACTGATATTCCTGTTAGGTCAATCATTGTGTTTTCTGATAGATGCACCTTGAAAAATGTAAAAATCACAAGCGATGATATTAGTGTAATTAATCGCTATAATGTTAACCCCGTAATATCTACTATTTGCAATCAATCTCAAGAAAATCTATTGAGTGCGGAAGAGATTTCTAATATATATAACAAACTTTATCCCTGCACCCAAATAGATGAAACTACGAAAGTTCAGCATATAACAAACATTCACAACAAGATAAATGCTACTCCATTACAACAAGTTGATGTGCCTGAAGATATAACGCAAACAAACAATGATATAAGCGAAAACTCGTCTACCGTTAGTCAAGAAACTGAAAACACAGCAGAAACAAGCCAAGAATTAAAATGCCCAAAGTGCGGTGCTGATTTAATTATTAGAACCGCTACGAGAGGTTCTAATGCAGGCAAACAATTCTATGGGTGTTCCAACTATCCTAAATGCAGATATATAGAAAATATTAAGTGATATTTTCGAGAAAATTCTAGATATGTACTGTTTATGGCTGCGAAAAACCTAGTATTTATGCGGGTTTACGCTTGATTACTGTAACGCTACTCCGACCATATCGAGTGTTCATAACCAACTTGAATGTTGGAAATGGGCACTCGATTTCTTTTTGCCTTTATGAAAATTCTTCAACACAGAATAACCAAGTGTCGTTTTTCATAAAATTTTAACAAAAATGTACTGTGGAGGAGAGATATGAATCGAGATATATCCCTTTGGCAATTTGCCGGGTTTTCGTTGAGCTCGCTTTTGGGAACGTTGTTGCACTTTTTATACGATTGGACAAACGAGGCGTTGTTGATGGCACCGTTTTCGGGAGTGAACGAATCGACATGGGAACACATGAAACTGCTATATTTTCCTTTGTTTGTTTTTGCACTGATACAAAGTCGCTTTTTTAAAGAATACAAGAATTTTTGGTGTGTAAAACTGTTGGGGATTACAGCGGGGCTTATCACGATTCCCGTATTGTTTTACACCTACAACGGTGCGTTTGGCAAATCGCCCGATTGGTTGAACATTACGATATTTTTCGTTGCGGCGGCGGTGGCATTTTGGCTGGAAGCACGGTTGCTTAAAAAGAATTTTTTTCGGTGTCGGTGGTCGGCACTTGCTTTCGGCGTACTTTGCTTGATTGGCGTTTTGTTTGTGGTGTTTACCTTTGCTACACCGCAAATACCGTTATTTCAAGACCCGTTAACGGGGAAATACGGACTAAAATAAGACAAGAATATTTTTGCAAAAGATGGAAAAAATACGTTATAACAAATAAAAGGAGGTAACGTAAATGTTTAAACACGAAAAAATGCTTTTTCATCCGGTGGAGATTGAAAAACCCAATCCGCAATATGCAGCACTTTTGCAAGAACAGTTGGGTGGCGGTAATGGTGAACTGAAAGCCGCTATGCAATATATGTCGCAGAGTTTTCGAATTAAAGACCCCGAAATTAAAGATTTGTTTTTGGATATTGCAGCAGAAGAACTGGGGCACATGGAAATGGTGGCACAGACTATCAATCTGCTCAATGGACACGATGTCGATGCGCAAAACGTGCCGTGCGGCGAAATTCAATCGCATGTCATTTTAGGGCTTAATCCCGGGCTTATCAATGCTTCGGGGTATTCTTGGACGGCCGATTATGTTACGGTTACGGGGGATTTGTGTGCTGATTTGCTCAGTAACATCGCTTCCGAGCAACGTGCTAAGGTAGTTTATGAATACCTTTACCGTCAGATTGATGACAAAAAGGTGCGCGAGACCATTGACTTTTTATTAAACCGTGAAGAGGCGCACAACCAAATGTTCCGCGATGCATTTAATAAGGTACAAAATTCGGGTTCAAACAGAGATTTCGGCACCACCAAAGCCGCTAAAATGTATTTTTCTATGTCCGACCCCGGACCTAATGCGTTTGCAACCGGTGAAACCAAACCGGTATCCTTTAATTAAAACAGCAACCGCCAAAGCAGATGCTTTGGCGGTTGCTGTTTTAGTAACGATAGTCGTTGCGAAGAAACGGTATTTCGATTTTTTGTTCTGTTAACGCATGGTATTTGTTTGGACGACGGTAAGCGTTGCCGTGCACTTCGTTTTTGCGGTAGTCGCGGAGCATGTCGACATCGAGTTTAGCAATATATATGCCTTCTGCGTCGTCGGCCTTGAAAACACAGGTGTCGCGTGAACCGTCCAGTTCGGGCAGATAGGCAACACCGTCAAACAAAGTTGAACCACCGTTGCAGTCGGGTACGGTGTCGGGATAATTGCAGGTGGCAATGGCGGTCATGTTTTCGTACGCCCTGCCACGCAGTTGCGAAAGACGGTTAATTTCCATAGGGCAGGCGTTGGGAACGAGTATCAACTCTGCGCCTTTTAACATAAGAATTCGTGCGCTTTCGGGGAATTCGCGGTCGTAGCAAATCATGGCACCGACGTTTATGGTGCCTTGCGCGGTGTTAAGTTCGGTTACATAAAACTCTTCGCCGGGAGTTAAGTGGCGTTCGACGCCAAAATCGCACGTATGTACTTTGGCATAGGTTAACACAGAGTTTCCAAAACGGTCAAACAGAACCAACGTGTTTCGCGGTGCGCCAGGGTATTTTTCCAACAGCGTAATACCGATTGCCATGTTAAGTTCCTTGGCAAGTGCGCCAAACGTTTTGATAAAATCAGAGTTTGTATCAATCGCTTCACTTTTCCAATCGTCGACAGGGCGGTCGTAAATGCGATAACCGTTGCTGAACATTTCGGGGAAAAGGGCAATATCCGCCCCTTTGCGTTTGGCCTCTTTGCAAGCGGCAATACCTTTGCTTGTGTTTTGTTCTGACGAGTCACCGGGTGTAATTTGCAATAATGCGATTTTTAGTTTCATAGTGTTTTCTCCGTTTTTATGCTTATTATACAGTATATCACAAACCGTCAGTTTTCTCAATTGTTTATTTTAAACGATAGTTAGATATTGTGCTTTTTACAAGTGGGTGATATAATAAAGTCAGCCCATGTGGGCGAATGACCAATTATGAAAAGGTGTTACAGAGAGAATGACAGCGTTAAGTTGCTTGTAAAAACGTGAGAAAGGATTGAGAATATGTCGAACATTTGGCACGATATTTCGCAAGACAGAATTAAACCGCAAGATTTTATTTGTGTGATTGAAATTCCTAAAGGGAGTCGCAAAAAATACGAGTTGGATAAGGAAACAGGCTATATTCGCTTGGACCGTATTTTACATACGTCGACTCACTATCCGGCAAACTATGGGTTTATTCCTCGTACTTTTGGTGACGACGGCGACCCGCTGGACGTGTTGTTGTTATGCGCCGAGCCGATTGAGCCGATGTGTTTGGTGCGTGCGTATCCGATTGGTATGATTTCCATGGTGGACAACGGCAGAAATGACGAAAAAATCATCGCCATTCCGTTTGATGACCCCAACTACAATATGTATACGAGTATTGACCAATTACCTAAGCATATTTTTGAGGAAATGCGGCACTTTTTCCAAGTGTATAAAAACTTGGAAAACAAAACTACCGCTGTTAAAGAAGTCAGCGATAGAGAAGAAGCGGTACGTGTTATTTCAGCGGCTATCGAGCGTTACAACGAACTGTTTGCAAAATAAAAGGAAAAATCCCCGTTCGAAAGAACGGGGATTTTTTTGTTGTACTGGCGAATTAGAAATCCAATTCGTAGATTTTGCCGATGTTGCCACCGGTGGATTCGCAGCCGTTTTCGGTAACCACGATACCTTTTTCCCAACGCAGACCGAAGGTCGGGCCGGAGATGAAGGTGTCGATTTGGAAGGTCATGTTCTTTTCCAAAGCATAGTCGGAAGAAGTTTCCATCCACGGAGCTTCCACTTCAATCAAACCGGTGCCGTGGCACGGACCGTACACATAGGCATCTTTGTAGCCGTTATCGCAATAGAGTTTGTAGAACCCTTTGGCGATGTCGGAAGCGAGCACGCCGGCTTTGATTTGTTGTTCTGTCCATTTGTGGGCTTCCAAGCAGAATTCCACATAACGGCGTTTTTCGTCGGTGAGTTTGCCAACGCAGACCGGCAAACCAATGGACGGGGAGTAACCGTCGATTTTGGCGGAAAGGTTCAATTGAACGATGTCACCCTTGCCGATGGTGCGGTAGCTGGGACGAGAAATAGCATGACGGGTAGAGGCTTCGCTGAACACGTACATGGGCAAGCCTTCGTATTCGGCGCCGTTTTCATAGATAACGCGTTGAGCAATACCAACCATAGCCAGTTCGGTTACGCCGGGACGCAAGTTTTTGATAACTTCTTGGGTTGCCAAATCCACAATGCGGAAGCCTTCGCGGATGCAAGCCAATTCGTTTTCGGATTTGATGCGGCGCAAAGAAACCATGATTTCTTTGTCTTCCACGATTTCCGCTTCGGGATAGCTTTCTTGCAAACGGCGGAGCATTTCGCAGTTGGTATCGAGGAAGCTGGCAATCGCAATTTTGATGTGTTTGCCGGTGATACCCATGTCGCGGAACACTTCGTCATATTCCATGGGGCTGAGTTCCGGATATGCCGGGTCAGCCGATTCGCGGTAAGCGAGCATGGTGTAGATTTTGTCAATTTTGCTGCGGTCAGCGGCAAAGATGGTGCTTTCCGGACCGACCAACAAAGCGGCTTTACCGGCAGGGGTGATAGCCACACCGGCGCGTTCAAACAACGGCCAGAAGTTGCTGAAATAACGGACGTTGGCATAGTCTGCTTCGTTGGAGTTTACCAAAAAGACATCGTAGCCTTTTTCGGCAACCAAAGCAGCACAGCGTTTAATTCTTTCTTGATATTCGCTATCGGGAATACAAATGCGGGACATAACGATCCTTCCTTTCTTTTATACAGAATAACCACTGGTGGTGTAGAATGCCATGTTGGGTTGACGAATGTCCAGTCTGCCGTATTGGGCAATTACCGGAATGTCGCTTTCGAGCATCATGGCGTATTGTTCGCCGGCGTTCGGCACACCGCCTAAAAAGTCGCATTTTTCGGTAGCGCGTAAGCCTTTGACACGGCCGGCAGCAACCACCATTTCTTCACTCCACGTGGGTTCACGGTCTGTCCAGAAAATGCACAGTTTGACGTGAGCCTCTTGCTCGTTCGGATTCAAAATGATGATGGATTCATGACCGTATACTTCCGGGTCATCCCCCATGGGCGGCAACTCGCCATCCGGAAAATACCATTTTGTTTTTCCGTCCATCGTTTTCTCCTTTCCGCCATGTGTAGAAAATAGATTTCCAGACACACTGCTGTTTTTTTATTACTTTCATTATACTTGACTTTTCCAAATTTGAATAGTACAATGTACTTGAAAAGTAGCATTTTTTAGTCAAAATGAAATATTTCACACAAGAAAGGCGGGATTTTTACATGATGAATCTCTTTTTTGAACTAAATGAAATTCAAGGCATCTTTAAAGATATTTATCAAATCACGGGTCATCAGTGTGCTATTTTTGACCCGGAATTCAATAATTTGCTGCGTTATCCCGCACAGGCTAATTCCTTTTGCCAACACATCCAGTCCACCGCCGTGGGGAAATCCAAATGTGATGAATGCGACATGTACGGGTTTCACCAAGCGAAAGTGACGGGAAAACCTTGTGTTTATCAATGTCACGCAGGGCTGATTGAAGTGTGCGTTCCTATTTTATCCGGTCAGCGTAATGACGAGTTGTTAGGTTACGTCATGATGGGGCACTTGCTGGACGACCAAATATCGCTCGGGTCACAATGGAACACCGTTTACCAAAATTGCCGCCATTTTATTACCGATATGTCGGTGCTTAATCACCAATTTTTTCAGTTAATTCCCACTTCCCGCGCCAGCGTGGGGGCGTTGTGCCACATTTTGCAAATTTGCATTGAACATTTGTTGTTGCAAAAACTCATTCAACGCAATCGCGACGATTTGTGGCAACGCGCGCAAGCGTATATTGACGAAAATCTGCGGGAAAAGTTACCGCTGAGTGAAATTGCCCAAGCGTTATCGGTCAGCATTTCCACGCTGAACCGTTGTGCCGAAAAAAACGTCAATATGGCGATTGGGCAGTTCATTTTACAAAAACGGATTGTGCTCGCATGCAAGTACTTAAAAGACCCAAAATACAGCATTTCGGAAATTGCGGGAAACTGCGGCATTTCCGACTACAACTATTTTTCACGCGTGTTCAAGCTAAAAACCGGGACCACCCCGCGGGAATATCGGCGCGTGTTTTTGGAAAACGGTCACGTGCCGGAAAACGTCACTTCGGCATTGGAAAAGGTGCTTGCCATTACGGAGTAAACTGTCGTCGATATTGCAAAGCGGTCATACCGATTTGAGCCTTGAAGGTTTTCATGAAATGTAATTCATCACTAAATCCGCAGGAAAACGCCACCGCTTTGACCGGCAAATCCCCACTGACCAACAACTGTTTAGCGTGTTCCAAACGGCAAAGCACCAAATAATGAACAGCAGACATGCCGTATTTGGCTTTAAAAGAACGGCAAAAGTGCGAATGACTGATAAACAGTGATTCGCACAATTTTTTTATGGAAAAATCGGGCGACGCACAGTGGAGTTCAATCATACGTTTTACTTCGTGCATAGAAAACGCGGCAAAATTGGTGGTTGATTCCGGTCGTAAAGAACTGTTCAAAACACAAGACTATCGTGATTTCTTGACCTTGGAAGGCGTGGATGCCATCATGGCGTACACGTCGTGGGATATTATGCATACCGAGGTATGTATTGCCGCCATGAAGGCAGGCATTTCCCACCGCCAGTGAAGTGGGTTGCGAATACGCGCTGGACAACTGTTGGCGTTTGGTGCACACCCACGAAGAAACCGGCACACCTTACATGTTTTTGGAAAACTGCTGCTATGGTAAAGAAGAATTGTTTGCCACCGCCATGGCGCGCAAAGGTTTGTTTGGCGAAATCGTGCGTTGCTCGGGCATGTGCGGCCAAGTAGCGGGTGGTTTGCAAGAACGTCATTATTGTTTTCGCAATTACTTGCATCGTTGTACCGAAAACTATCCCACGCACGAACTGGGACCGATTGCCAAATTGCTCAACATCAACCGCGGTAACCGTTTGGTGTCGGTAACGGCGATTGCCAGCAAATCGGCAGGCGTGCAAGCGTATGTCAAAAAACATGCCGACTAAATGAATTATCCCGAAGAGGTGCGCAATGCCGATTTCGGTCAAGGTGACATTATCAACACCTTGCTCACCTGTGAAAACGGCGAAAGCATCTTGATGACGTTGGATACCAGTTTGCCTCGTTCGCATTACAGCCGTGCGTTCAACGTGCGCGGTACGTTCGGTTCGTATAATCAAGATACCCATACCTTGTTCTTGGATGATGTGCACCCGGAACGTTGGAAATTCTCTCAACAACGCCAAAGAATACGAAGAAGAATACATGCCTAAAATTTGGAAAGAAATCATCCCCGGAAGCGCAAGCAGTCGTTCACGGTGGTATGGACTGTTTCACGCACCGCGCTTTTATTGAAGCGTTAAAGAACGGCACCCCCGTGCCGATTGACGCGTACGATGCCGCTGCGTGGCTTGCCATTACCGTACTTTCGGAAGAATCCATTCGCGATGGCGGGGCTCCTAAATCCATTCCCGATTTTACTAACGGAAAATGGATGTACCGCCCGCCGATGGATGTTGCCAAACTGATATAAAAAGAAAACCCCCGAAGCAAATTTTCTTCGGAGGTTTTTTGTGCGTTAAATTAGTTACATTCCGGAGTGAGGGGACCGGCGAGTTCTTTGAGGTAGAACAGTTTGCCGGGCAAGGTGGGAATGTAGGTAGAAGTGAAGGACGTATCGGGGCCGTAGTGTAAGGTGATGAGGAAGCTCATACCTTGCCAGCTCATGCCGCGACCTAACATACCGTCGGCACCGCCGATAGCATAGTCGGCTTGGAACATCAAACCGGGGCCCATGGTGTTTGCAAAGCAGGGCACCAAGGTGGTACGGCTCTTGAAGCTGGTGATAGCGTTTTGTTCAATCGTCATGGGGGTCAATTTGGCGCCCAAGCGATACGGAGCGGCTTTCCATTCAGCTTCGGTAGCATAATCTTCCGCAAAAGTGGGTTCCCAGAAAGCAATGTGGCAAGCACGGCCGATACCGTATACCAACACGAGTTTTGCACCCTCTGCTTTGAGAGCAGCAATTTTTTCGGGGTAGGTGGGCAGGTTTTCTTTGGTGGCAAAGTTGCGTTGGGAAGGCGGAACGGTCAACGCACCGAGTTTGTCAAAGAAAGCTTGTTTCATGCTGTATTCGAACGAAGCCGAGTTGTCCGAAGGCAAGGTGTTGCCGTCGATATCCGACCATTCGTCCATGTTGAAGGTGTAAACATGGTCACAGCAAACGTTCCAGTTGGTCAAAAAGTAGGAAGCCCAACGGTACATACCCATGGGACCTACCGGCAAAATCATGGCAAGTTTTTCACCGGCTTCGCGAGCATTGCGGATAGCCATGGCAATTTCGTGACCCATGAACGTGTCGAAATCCGACAAGCTTTCGCAAGCAATGGGGGTAAAATCTTTGTTCCAGAAATCTTCGCGAGCAACGCCTTTTTCGCAGCAAGCATCGATTTTTTCCATGTTCCAGCCTTTGGGGAAGAAGTGTTCCATGTCGGAACCTTTAACAGTAGTCAAAAAGTTCATAGTTTTTTCCTCCTTGTTTACGGCAACAACCGTTTGGTTGTTCCTTTTAAGTACACTTGACATTGACGGAAACCTTCGGCATAATCAGCACCGCATTGGTAACCGCGATAACGCGAGCAGGTACGCACCATGTCGGCAAAATCAATACCGTCGTGGTCACGCATCCAGACAATTTGGCTTTCGTGGCATTCGAGCATTTTGATTTTCAAATCAATTTCGTCGGTGATGTCCACATATTCCGTCGGGTTAAATTCCACACCTGCCAACGTATCCATGTAATACACCGGCACCAAGCGTGCGGGCGGGGTATCCATGGTGCTGTAACGGTGCTCGTAATCGGTGTAATTGGGTAACGTTGCGGTAAAGCAAGCGTCAAACACCAAACGAGAAACCGCCGTATGGTCGGGCATGTAATCGTCGGGGTTGTGCGTGATGATAAAATCGGGGTTGGCATAACGAATAACGTCTACCAAACGGTCACGTGCCGCATCCTCGCTGTCAAAAATTTCAAGGTCGTCAAAACCGGCGGAAATGACTTCGATTCCTGCAAGAGAACCCGCCTTTTTGGCTTCGTTTGCACGGATGACGCGCAGTTCGTCGGGCGGAATGATTACGTGCCCCAGATTACCGCTGGAAGCATGGCAAACAACCACTCTGTCACCGCGTTTCACACATTTTGCCAACGTACCGGCGCAAGCAATTTCTACGTCGTCGGGATGGCAACCGATGGCTAAAACATTCATGGTAAAACTCCTTTCCGATTATTTCGTAACTTCATTATACAATACCGCCGACAAAATGTGGGATAGGCAAAAAGGCATTTTTTTAGTAGTATTAGACACTATTTTTTAACAGCAAAAGAAAAAAGAACAAAAAAGACCAATAGCGCAAACCGTTCAAAATTTAACGGACAGGCAAAATCCAACTTCTTTCGCATACTATTGAAACAGAAAGGATGAAAGGTATGTTTGCAGAAATTTTCAGTTCGCTGTCCCGCATCTTTTTTATGGCGTTGCAGGTGGTCAATTCCGGTTCGTTTCCGCATCCGTTGTCTGCCGAGCAAGAGCACGAATGTTTGGTGGCATATCACGAGCAAGGGGATATGGCGGCGCGCAACAAATTGGTGGAACACAACCTGCGCTTGGTGGCACATATTATCAAAAAATACTACAGTTCGGTGCGTGACCAAGACGATTTGATTTCCATTGGTACGATTGGGTTGATGAAAGCGGTTAACACCTTTGATTATACCAAGGGGGTTCGATTGGCAACCTATGCTTCCCGTTGCGTGGAAAATGCAACCCTCTCACAAATGAGTTTTTGGTTACGAAAAGAACTCCCCATTGGAGAATTACCGAGCAGACGGCAGAAAATATGTATATAATGTCGCACACCGAAAACGGTGAAACAAAACATTCTCCTTTATTTGTTCTTAGCTTTAGACTTATGGCACCGAGAAAACTGCTCGAAGCACAGTTATTTAATAAGCAATATCATTCTTACGAAGATATTGATAACATCCCCGACCGCTTGAGATTTTGCCGACATAAGCTTGGTCTTATGCAAAAGGATGTGGCGCAGATTGTTGGTATTGCTCGTAGCACATACATAAATCTTGAAACAGGCAATCACAACGGCTTCGATAAAACGACAGCGGACAAGCTTTCTAAACTCTATAATATCCCTGTATATGACCTTCTTGACGATTACAATCGCTTTATAGCAGTCGGACAAGGCAAACTAATACGAGAACACCGAGAAAGCTTAAATCTCGGCAAAAGACCGTTTGCAAGGCTCGTTGGTGTGGATGCCAATATGATTAGACTTTGGGAAAGTGAACGCAAGCAAATTAGTCTTAAATCTTGGGAGAAATATTTTAAGGATCGTATCACTCTTTAACGGACGACCGCCTCATAAAAAATGTGAGGCGCTCAACTTGTTTCAGACTACTTTTTCTGTTCGGCTTTAATCTGTTCTTTTGTATCTTTTATAATCGCATTAAGCAGTCTTTCCTTTTCTCTGATTGGGCAATCTAACTTAGAAATGCTATTAAGTACTCCATCGGCGTGAAC
>JAZNRV010000132.1:0-2320 GCA_045590855.1 Acutalibacteraceae bacterium
CATTTTTACAACAACCAACGCATACAACTAAAAACAAAACTGACTCCCCTTGAGAAGAGAAGTCAGTATGTTGCTTAAAATTTAATTTCAACTACCATAAAGGCCTTTTTTGTACTGTCCGCACAAATTGGGGCAGTTCACTTGCGACTACCGTCTGTTTTTATCATTTTGTCTTTGGCCTTGTATTACGTATCGTTTTCTTTTTGGCAAGAGGTTTCTTGGGTGTCCCGTTTGAGGGGCGGGTATCTTGTACCAAACACTCTTTGCCGTTTCCTATAAGGTCACTTCGCCCGTATCGTTTGAGCGTTCGCAGTACCAACTCGCGATTTTCGGGCTTGAAATATTGCAGCAACGCGCGTTGCTCGGCTTTTTCGGCAGGTGTTCTTGCCACGTAAATCGGTTTCATGGTAAGCGGGTCCAAACCGGTGTAGTACATACACGTTGAAACCGTACCGGGTGTCGGATAAAAATCCTGTACTTGTTCGGGACGCATGCCCTCGCGTTTTAAAAACACCGAAAGTTCAATCGCATCTTTGAGTGTGCTTCCCGGGTGTGACGACATCAAGTACGGCACCAAAAACTGTTCTTTCCCTTCGCTTTTGGTAAGCTCATAAAACCGCTTTTTGAATTTCAGATACGTTTCAATTTCGGGTTTCCCCATAGCGGTAAGCACTGCCGCCGAGCAATGCTCGGGCGCCACTTTCAGTTGCCCGCTGACATGATGACGTACCAGTTCTTTGAAAAAAGCATCGTTGGAATCCGCCATCAAATAGTCAAAACGAATACCCGAACGGATAAACACTTTTTTAATTTTGGGAAGTTTGCGAATTTCTTTCAAAAGTTTAAGATAATCCGAATGGTCAACCTCCACCTGCGGACAAATTTTTGGTGCCAAGCATTTGCGGTTTTTGCACATACCGTGTGTTTCTTGCTTTTTGCAAGAGGGAAAACGGAAATTCGCGGTAGGACCGCCCACGTCGAGAATATATCCTTTAAAATCGGGCATTTCGGTCAACAATTTTGCTTCGCGGATGACCGATTCGTGACTGCGAACCGTCACGCGTCTGCCTTGATGGTACGCAATCGAACAAAAGTTACACGCACCAAAACAACCACGGTTGTGCGCAAGCGAGAATTTCACTTCCTCAATGCCGGGAACACCGCCGAGCGGCTCGTACGAAGGGTGATAATTGCGCATAAAGGGAAGCTCGTAAATGCGGTCCATTTCGGCAGTGGATAAAGGCGGCATCGGCGGGTTTTGCACAACAATGTACTTGCCGTGTTTTTGAATAATGGTTTTGCCAACTACCGCATCTTGCTCTTGTTGCTGAATTTTGGTGGCAATGGCGTATTGCTTTTTGCCGCTTTCGGTCGGCTCTTTGACGAGGTCATACGAGGGACATTCCATCGCAGATTGCCACTTGTAATCTTTGGTCGGCACTTTGTAACAAGTGCCGAGAATGTCGGTCATTGTGGATACTGATTCACCATTGTCCAGTCGAGTAGCAATTTCAACCGCGTGTTTTTCACCCATGCCAAACATCAAAAGGTCAGCATCCGAATCAATAAGGACAGAGGGACGCACGCGGTTATCCCAATAATCGTAATGCGCAAAACGACGCAACGATGCTTCCAGACCGCCGATGGCAATGGGAACGTCGCCATATAATTGGCGTATTTTTTGGGAATAGACGATTACCGCACGGTCAGGGCGCGCACCGGCTTTACCGCCGGCGGTATAGGCATCGTCACTGCGTTTTTTCTTGGCGGCGGTGTAGTGTGCCACCATCGAATCGATATTGCCTGCATTCACAAAAAACGCAAGACGAGGTCTGCCGAATTCTTTAAAATCGGCATCTCTTTTCGGTTGCGAAAGAATACAAACGGAAAACCCCGCATCTTCCAGCACACGCGAGATGATGGCGGTGCCAAAGCTGGGGTGGTCCACATAAGCGTCACCCGTTACCAGTACAATATCCGGTTGAGCAATGCCCGCGGCTTGCATTTCGTGTCGATTAATCGGTAAAAAAGGCATAATAACTCCCTCGATTCGTGATGTTGACATTGTATCATACAAAGCACGGATTGACAATATCCCAAACTGTTTTCTTTTGCATCATGTGTAAGAATCCCTTGACAGAAAACCAAAGATTGACTATAATACTCTTAATAATGTTTAAAAATTACCCTGAAGGGAGATATACTGATGACAAAGCAAACCGTGATTACCGAAGAAGGTCTCAAAAAGCTTGAAAATGAACTTGATGAATTAAAAACCGTCAAACGAAAAGAAGTAGCCGAAAAAATCAAAGTTGCGCTT
>JAZNRV010000133.1:0-9522 GCA_045590855.1 Acutalibacteraceae bacterium
TGCGCGTGTTTTGGCGGCTTTGTCGTGGTTGGAGCAACGCACTACGGCGCGATGCGCGCTGTTGTGCATGACAATGAGTTTTTTGGGACAAGCGGCGGCGCATTTGGTGCAACCGCGGCACAAAGTACCATCGATACGCGCCAGGCCGTCTTTGACGGTGATGGCACCGTATTCGCAAGCGGATGCGCAATCGCCGTACCCCAAACAACCGTACGAACACAAGCGGTCACCACCGAAAAACTGGGTTGCCGCGCGGCACGATTGGATGCCGTGATAATCGAGTTTGCAGGTGGTAAATTCCTTGCAACCGCCGCAATGTACCACGGCGGTTTGGCGTACCACGTCGCCCGAGGTGCCAAGCAAGTTACCCGTGGCTTCGGCAACCGCCGTACCGCCGGGCGAACAAAGGCCGACGGCCGCTTCGCCTTTGACCAGAGCCTGGGCATAGCCGTCACAACCGGAATACCCGCACGCGCCACAGTTGGCACCGGGGAGCAGTTCGCGCACCGCTTCCACCTTTTCGTCTTTGGGGACTGCCATCAACACCGAGGCAACCGCCAAAATGAGACCTGCAAACAAACCAAGACCTGCCAAAAGCAGAACCGCTAACAAAATCGGATTCATATTCTTCTCCCCTTCCTTATAATCCGAATAAACCTTGGAAACCAAGGAAGGAAACCGAAACAATGGATGCCGCTACCAACGTGATGGGGAGCCCTTTTAAGCCTTCGGGGATTTCGGCACTTTCCAGCCGTTCCCGTACACCGGCAAACATGACCATGGCGAGTAAAAAGCCAAGACCTGCGCCCAGCGCGTTGACCAGTGATTGCGCAAACGTGTAGCCGCTGTCGATGTTGAGAATGGTCACACCCAGCACCGCGCAGTTGGTGGTAATAAGTGGCAAATAAATGCCCAGCGCGTTATACAGCGGCGGAACAAACCGACGCAACACGATTTCGACCAACTGTACGAGCGCCGCAATAATCAAAATAAAAACGATGGTTTGCAAATACGACAAATCGTTTGGTTCTAACACAAAGTGGTACAGCGGATAGGTTGCCGCGGTTGCCATGAGCATAACCACGATAACCGCCACCGACATACCGACGGCGGAGCCGAGTTTTTTGGAAACGCCCAAAAACGGACAGATACCCAAAAACTGCGATAACACAAAGTTATTGACCAGCAACCCGCCGATGAGGATGGCAAAAAAGCTTGTATTAGTCATGGCAGCCACCCTCCCCTTCGCCGCAACGAGAAGCCATGGGGCATCCCGCGCACGCAGTGAGTTCTTTGCGCGTGGCGTTTTCGTCCAGTCGTTGCGAGAGTTTGTTAGTCAGCCAAATGAGCATACCAAATACGAAAAAGCCGCCTGCGGGTAACACAAACACGGTAATGGCGGGAATAAGTCCGCCATCGGGCCATCCGAAAATGGTGCCGTTGCCCAAAAATTCGCGTATGCTGCCCATGACGACAAGCGCCGCGGTAAACCCGACGCCCATGCCCAGTCCGTCCAAGGCGGAAAGCCCCACCGAATTTTTACCGGCAAACGCTTCGGCGCGACCCAAGATAATGCAGTTTACCACGATAAGCGGCAAGTAAATACCCAGTGATTTATCAATAGCGGGCAAGTACGCTTTGACCAGCATTTGCACCATGGTGGTAAAGCCCGCAATGACGACAATGTAGGCGGGAAGGCGCACTTTGTCGGGAATGACTTTGCGCAACAACGAAATAACAATGTTGGAACAGATAAGCACAAACGATGCCGCCGCACCCATGCCCAGTCCGTTGATTGCCGCGGTGGTTACCGCCAACGTCGGGCAAGTGCCCAACACCAACCGAAAAGTCGGGTTTTCTTTGATAATGCCTTTGGAAAAGGCGTTCCAATATGCGTTAGCCATTGAGGTCACCCTCCTTTACCGCTTTATACGCTGCAATCGCTTTGTTGACGGCTTTGCAAATGCCGGACGAGGTTTTGGTCGCTTGCGAAACCGCATCGACTTGTCCACCGAGTTTGATTTCAACCGCGTCTTTGCCCTCGAACGATGTGAGGAAACCGGCTTTGATGACTTTGTCCACGTAACCGGCGGTTTCGTTTTGTTCCGTTACCTTGACACCGGTGATTTTTCCGTCGTTGGAAATACCTGTCATCACGGTAAGTCCCGCGCTTTTCCCCGCCGCTTCGGTGGTGAAAACGTAGCCCGTAACTTCGCCGTTGGTGAGTGCTTTGTAGTACACCATGTCGTCACCGTCAAGTGTGACCAAAGCTTGTTCAAACGTATCGGCTTTCATGACTTCCAAACGAGCCGCGTTAGCAATTTCGTCATTTTGGCGTTGGATTTCGCCTTTGGTCAGGGCATTGGTTCCCGCCAAGGCGGCGGTGACCGCACCGCTGATAACCATGAGTGCCAACGCACAGATGAGTATTTCTTTTAACCGTTTCATGAGCGCACCGCCTTTTTACTGCCAAACGGACGCGGATGCGTCACTTTTTCGATGAGAGGCGTTAAAATGTTCATAATCACAATGGCAAACGAAACCCCTTCGGGCAGTGAGCCATACAGACGAATGAGTACCGTGATAAGACCGCAACCGATGGCGTACACCAGTTTGCCCAATTTGTTGATGGGGCAAGTGGCATAGTCGGTTGCCATGAACACCGCACCAATCACCAAACCGCCCGAAAGAACGTGAATGAGCGGGTCAGAACCGAGCAACCACGTGAGCACAAACACCGTTGCCAAATATGCCACGGGGATGAGCGGGCTGATGATATGGCGCACCACCAAGTAAATGCCGCCGAGCAACAGTGCGGCAACGCACGTTTCGCCCAAGCAACCACCGCGCAATCCGAAAAGAAGTTGCAGCGGGTCGACTTCGCCGGCGGTGCCATTTGAAAGCAAGGCAAGCGGTGTGGCACCGGTGATGGCATCGGCTTTGCCGAGCCACGAAAGCGGTACCACCCAATCGTTCATTTCGGCAGGGAAACTGCCCATCAGCACAATACGGCCAACCAGTGCGGGGTTGACAAAGTTTTGGCCCAATCCGCCAAACATCTGCTTGGCAACCACAATGGCGGCAATACTGCCAAGGGCCGCTTGCCACAGCGGAATGGTGACCGGCAGGTTAAAGCTGAGCAACAAGCCGGTGACAACACACGAAAGGTCGCCCACCGTTTGGGGACGTTTCATAACAAGGCGGCTGAGATATTCCGCCGCAATGGCAGCTGCAACGCAGACCGTTTCCACCGCCAATGCGCGAAAACCGAACAACCACACCGAAGCCACCAAAGCGGGAATCAGTGCAATGACCACGTCGCGCATGATGTCACGCGTGTTCATGCCGCAGTGCAGATGCGGGGATGAAGAAACCAATAACGGTTGTTTTTCCATTGTTTACCCTCCTATTTCGCCGCCCGCAAAACATCTTTTGCCATGCGAATGGTTTGCAAAATCGGACGATGAGCGGGACAAGAGAACGAGCAGCTGCCACATTCCATGCATGTCATGGTGGAGAGGCGTTTGAGTTCGTCCAAGTTGCCCGCATAATATGCTTTGGTAATGGAAGTGGGAAGAAGTTGCATGGGACACACGTCCACGCACCGACCGCAACGAATACAGGTGGATGCGGGGGTTTCCACAACGTCTTCTTCCGCCAACGCCAAAATGGCGTTGTTTTGTTTGAGCAAGGGTAACTCGTCGTTCATCAGCGCAAGACCCATCATGGGACCGCCGAACAAGAGTTTGCGAACCGGTTTTTTGAGACCCACAAAAGCCAAAATATCGCTGATGGGGGTGCCGAGCACCACTTGCAGGTTTTGCGGTTTTTCCACCGCCGAGCCATCCACCGTGATGCGTTTGGTGACAAGCGGCATACCGGTTTTCAAATAACGGGACAGCACCGAAACCGACGTGACGTTCATGACCACGCAACCGACGTCGGAGGGAAGTCCGCCTTCCGGCACGCGACGACCGGTACACGCTGCAATGAGCACCTTTTCGGCACCTTGCGGATAGCGTGTGGGAAGCGGTTTGACCTTTACTTTGCGGGTGGGGGTGCTGACCGAAGCGGCAATGCGGGACAGTTCCGCAATCGCCGCGGGTTTGTTGCGTTCTACCGCAATGAGCACCCGCGCGGCATCCAAAAATTCCATAACCGTTTGCACGCCCGATACAATGTCCCACGAGTTTTCCATACATTCGCGGTAGTCGGTGGTGATATACGGTTCACATTCCGCGGCATTGATAATCACCGTGTCAATCGCGTCACGGTTTTTGGGGTTGAGTTTGATATGCGTGGGGAAACCCGCGCCGCCAAGACCCACCAAACCCGAAGCACGCACCGCGGCGATAAATTCTTCATACGTGGTGACTTGCGGAGGAGCAACACTGCTGTGCACACGGTTTTCGCCGTCCGACGTAATCTCCAATGCCATGGTGGTACGCCCGGCGGGCAACAACAGTTCTTTAAGTCCCGTCACCGTGCCCGAAACACTGCTGTGAATCGGTGCGGAAAGCGGTGCTTCGCTGTCGCCGACCACTTGGCCGACTTCTACCGTGTCACCTACTTTGACGGTGGGAATACACGGTGCGCCCAAGTGTTGCGACATGGCAATGAGTACTTTTTCGGGTGTGGGCATAACCACTGTTTCACATTCAGCGGTATGCTTGCGGTGCGGCGGATGTACGCCACCCCGCGGTTTGCCAATCAACGCAGAAAACAACACACTCATCCTTTCTTGATATGTGGTTTGATTAACGATAACGTAATGCCGGTCAGCAAACCGGCGGGTATTGCCATTAAAAACAAAAGCGGTGCATAATATACCATAGCGTTGCCGAGCAGCACATACGCCATAAGCCACTGCCCCACGTTGTGGGCCATGGCACCGACAAGCCCCAAACTGATACACGAAAGTTTGTCGCGGCAAAGACGCTTTACCGCTGCCATGGCAGCCAATGCCAACACGCTGCCCGCAGCACTCATGGCACACGCGAGCGGACCGCGAAACAGCGAAAAGCCGATTTTCACCGCTGTGACCCCTGCCGCGCAAGGCAACGAAACCACAAGCAACGCGACCATAACGCTCAAATTGGCAAGCCCCAACTTGGCACCCGCCACGGGAAGTGGCGGTAACACACTTTCCAGCACGGACAACGCCACCGCCAAGGCGGAAAGCACGCCCGCCGTTGTCCATTGTTTGAACGAAGTCCTCATGCCGTCACCCCGTCCACGACGGTGTTGCCGCCAACCACACGCACGCTCACGGCAGCGGGAACGCACACCGCTGCTTGTCCGTTTTGCGACAACCAACCGCTGCGCACACACACATGGTCGGGACAATCGCTGTGCAGGGCGCGCACGCGCCCCGCTTCAATCTGTATGGTGACGGCAATGCCGTTTGCCCCCGCCACGACAAATTGTGCGGAAGATGACAAAGAATACCGCGTCTCCCCTGCGGGAGAGGTAACAACCCCCACCGCACCGGAAGAACGCGGAAAAGAACACCAAACCAGACACAACACAGCCGCGATTGCCGTGAAAATCAACACTGCCGCATCGGCACGGTAAAACGTTCTTTTCACGCCAATCCCTCCCTACTGTGCATAATCGAGGTTATTATACAATATTTCTTATGAAAATTCAACAATTATGTTATATAAAAACAGAAATTAACAGCATTTCTTCCGCTTTTTGGTAAATACGTTCAAAGTCCGACAACGGTAACGGATTTTCGCCGCATCCAAGTTCGATGGTAAAGCCCGGTCGCGCAAACGTGTCGATAAACCAATCTTTAAACCCGCCGTGTGAAGCAAGCCCTGTCGGGTGTGCCGCGCGGTACCCCGAAACCGATGCCATGACTTGTGCCATCAACAAGGACTGGGGCGGTGTTTTGTTGCCGTATTGCCAATAAATTTCCTCGCCTTGGCTATGAAGTGCCACCACGTGCCGAAACGGTATGCGGCGACAAAGCGAGGTGAGCACCCCCGTTTCGGGCTCGCTTTCGGGGAACGGGCCGCCCCACTGCCGCGGCGATGGTCCGCAAATGCCTTTTTTTCGTTCTTCTTCTTGCAATTTGGCAAAACCTGCATTAAAATTATGATTAAGGTCTACCCCACGCACGTTGGCTTGCCAACGGCGAGGAATGTTGCCGCCCAACTCATCGACCGTTTTTTTCAACTTGCCCGCGCTGTCAGAGCCGTGCAAGGCAATTTCCACCCCATCGGGGTTAACAAGCGGTATAAACAAAACGCGGCGGTCACACAGTGCGCGGCGCACGTTCCACCCCGCCAGTTCGCGGCGGTGGGCAATGGCGCTGCACAAATTTTCGCACAGCCGCAAGCAAACAAACGCGGTCATCCATTCCTGCGCATGGAAGGCTGCCGCCAGTAACACCGTTTCGTCACCCTCGCCCAGCGAAAGCGCACCGATTGTGCGGTGCAACACGCTTTGACCGAGCGGCACGGTTTGCAAAAAGCGATAACGGCCGCAAAGCGCGGTGCACAATCCGCGCACGACCCCGTAATCCATTGGTTGCGGTTTTATGAGTTGTTGCATTGTTCTCCCCTGCCTTTAAGGTGACTCGGCTAATCCGAACCTTGTTTTAAGAAGGCGGATTTTTGTTCACCCGTCGTTAAAATACTCGCCAATACTTTTATTGAAATTTTATTCGCAAGGAGCATGTGTTATGAATTTAACCGAAACGACCCTTTCTACCGTCCGTCATTTTGAAGGACGTATTTTGAATTTGCGTGTCGATACCGTAAGTCTTCCCAACGGGCACACTTCCACAAGAGAAGTGGTGGAACACAAAGGCGGTGTGTGCGTTGCCGCGCTGACCGACGAGGGCGAGTTGTTGTTTGTGCGGCAATACCGTCATCCGTACGGCAAAGTATTATTGGAACTGCCCGCGGGCAAACTGGATAAAGTGGGGGAAAACCGCTTGGATGCCGCTGTGCGCGAACTGCGGGAAGAAACGGGAGCTGTCGCCGAAAACATTGAGTTTTTGGGCGAGTTATACCCCTCACCCGGGTATTGCGATGAAATTTTGACATTGTACCTTGCCACGGGGTTATCGTTTGGCGATGCCGCCCCCGACGAAGATGAATTTTTGCAAGTCGAGCGCATTTCGCTTAACAAGGCGGTGGACATGGTGTTAAAAGGTGAGATTCCCGATGCCAAAACCCAAACGCTTGTGTTGAAAGTAGCGGCGTTGGTGGGGTAAGGGGCAACTTTAGTTGCCGCCGCGATATCCATCCCTTGCGCGATGGGCGATATACACTTGCAGTGCGCGATATGTGCTGCGCACACGATATGCCCTGCGGGGCGATAAGGGATGGATGTCATATCGCAACCGACCGTAAGGGCGCTTATATCGCATTTGCCGCAAGGCAAATATATCGCCAAAACGGGGCGTCGAGGACGTCGCCCCTGCGGTGTCTATTCAAATTTGTTCCTTATTTGTAGCTGGTGAAAGGAGAACCCCATGCGGCGATTGACCGACGGGAATATTTATAAGACCTTTATTTTGTTTGCCATTCCCATTGTGCTGTCGGGGTTGCTGACCCAAAGTTCGCAACTGATAAACACCATGATTGCAGGGCGGTTTTTGGGCAGCGACGGTTTGGCGGCCGTGGGCGCGGGCAACGGGTTTATTACGCTTATTTCGTCCGTTTCGTGGGGATATACCAACGGCTTTTGCGTGTATTTGGCGCAGTTGTTTGGTTCGGGCGGTATCAAACGCTTTAAAACCGCTGCGTATAATTTTCTTTTGTTTTCGCTTGTGGTGCTTACGGTGTTATCGTTTGTATCGATTGTGTTGCGGTATCCGATTTTGCGCATGCTCAACACTGACCCACAGGTTCTGGACGATGCTGCTACCTATTTTGCCGTTTACATGGGCGGGTTACCGTTATCGCTGATAACCTATGGATTTACTTGCATTTCACACGCTTTGGGAATCAGTTTGTTTCCGCTGTTTGTGTCGTTGCTGGCGGGAACGTTGCAGATTGTCGGCAATTTACTGGTTGTGAGCGTGTGGGATTTTGGCGTTGTCGGGTTGGCGGTCGTTTGTGTTTTGACAAGTGTTGTTTCGTGCGGGTTACTGTGGTGGCAACTGCGTAATTGTTTTGTCAAACTCGGCGTGCAAAACGAACGCGCACAATGGGGTTTTGCCGATACGCGCGCCGCACTACGGTTTTCCCTGCCCGCCACGGCGCAACAAATGACAATGTACGGTGCTACGTTTTTGATTTCACCTTCGGTCAACGGGCTGGGCAGCAGTGCCACGGCGGGGTTTTCGGTGGTGTCGCGATTGCACGATATTAACGCGGGGGTTTACCAAAACTCCACCAAAACACTTATCAATTACGCGGCGCAAAGCGTGGGGGCGGGACAATACCAAAACTTACGTCGCGGCGTGCGTGTGGGATTGTTGCAAAGCGTGTTGTTGTGCGCCCCGTTTATTGTAACCAGTGCCGTGTTCGCTTTGCCGATTTGTCGTTTGTTTTTTGGTGCTTCGCCCGACGAAACCGCACTTGCCTATGCGGTGGATTTTGCACGGTATTTTTTGCCGTTTGTTGTGGTAAACTTGCTCAACAATTTGTTCCATGCGCTGTGCCGCGGCATTGCCGCCATGAAACTGCTGTACTTTTGCACCGCTTTCGGTGCGGTTGCACGCGTGGTGTTTACCGTGTGGCTTGCCCCGCTGTACGGTATGAACGGCATTTACCTCGCATGGGTGATTTCGTGGGGGTTGGAAGCGATACTCAACGTGATTTTGTATGTCAGCGGCAGTTGGAAAAAAGCATTGCCGAAATACCATTAAAAAATTTTTTGGAGGTTTGTTATGAAAAAAAGTGTACCGTTTTTGCTCCTCAAATGGCTGATAACCTTGCTTGTTATCGGCGGGTATTATTATTTTGTGTTACCGCCCATTCATTTACAAAGCAAAGAGTTTTGGAGCTTTGTAACCTTTGGTATCATCGCCTGCGTTGTGATAAACGCTTTTTCTCAAGTGTTGGAGTTTGTGCGCGACAATAAAAAAACTGCCAAAGTGGCGGGCATACCGCGATTGAGCCTTAAATCGCTTGGCAAACCCATAAAATTAGCGTTGCTTTCCGTGCTTTCCATTGCCGTTTTGAGTTTGTTAGCTTCGCTTATCGGCGCCGAGATTTTTAATGCCAAAGCGTACAATGAACTTATCACCATTAACGATGGGGATTTTATCAACGACGTTGCCGAAATCAGTCAGGACCAAATACCGGTGGTTGACCGTGATACCGCTTCACGATTGGGGCAACGTAAACTTGGCGAAATGGCGGATTTGGTTTCGCAATTTGAAATTGAAGAAATTTACACGCAAATAAACTACAAAGGCAGACCCGTAAGGGTTACCCCTTTGATGTACGGCGATGTTATTAAGTGGTTTAACAACCGCTTAGAGGGTATTCCCGCTTATATAACCGTGGATATGGCCACGCAGGAAACCACGCTCGTCAAGCTGCCCGAGGGCATGAA
>JAZNRV010000134.1:0-16322 GCA_045590855.1 Acutalibacteraceae bacterium
GAATCTCGTATCTGCCATCAAGTCGCTTTCCGACAAATTTGTCCATATTTTGTCTGTACACTGTGCCCCCGCCGTTGCCGTGCGGTGCGTACCAACAATAAGGCGGACGGCGTCTGTGGTATTCCGGGCACGCTGTATGTTGCACGGGCGGCTCTGCACCACGGAGAAGAGCCATGCATCAGCGGTGTGCTCGGTTCGGGCACCGTGTTTTTTGCGGGATGCCCCCTTAAGTGTGCCTTTTGCCAAAACCATACCATCAGCCGCGGTGTGGCAGGTAAAGCTATTTCCACAACTCGATTGGCAGATATTTTTCGTGAATTGGTCGAGCAAGGCGCGCATAATATCAATTTGGTAAGTCCCACGCCGTATGTGCCGTTGATTCGAGAAGCGTTGCAACAGTACAAACCACCCGTTCCGATTGTGTATAACAGCAGCGGCTACGAATGTGTAAAAACGCTACGTTCTTTGGATGGGTTGATTGATATTTATTTGCCCGATTTCAAATACGTTTCCCCCACGTTATCCGCCGCTTTATCCGGTGCCGAAAACTATTCATCGGTTGCTGAAAAAGCCATACAGGAAATGATATGCCAAACCGGACCGATGATGTTGGATGATAACGGCATCGCGCGGCGTGGAACCATGGTACGGCATTTGGTGCTACCGGGACATACCAAAGAATCCATGGCGGTCATTGACCGCTTGCGTCAGATTTTGCCAAACGGTGTTTGGGTTAGTTTGTTGTTCCAATATACTCCAGTGTTGACCGTACCCGGTTTTCCTGAACTTTCACGACGTTTAACCCGTCGAGAATGTAATAAAGTATGGCAACACTTGCTGGACCGCGGATTCACCGACGGTTATGTCCAAGGACGCGAAAGCGCCACTACCACAATGATTCCTTTGTTTGACTCAACAGGGGTATAATGAAAAAACAGCTCAAACGACTATTCGTTTGAGCTGTTCGTTTAGGGTAACCCTACATTTTTGTTAAAATACCATCCAACAACGCGGCTTCTTGTTCGGAATGCGTTACCAAAAAAATGGTTTTTTCGGCAAAGCGTTCCTTGATTTTCGGCGCAATGCGTTCCTTTAACGATTCATCCAAACCGTTGAAAGGCTCATCCAACAACAAAATATCGCCACCATACGCCAACGCACGTGCCAACGCAACGCGCCGTTGCATACCGCCGCTGAGTTCGGCGGGATATTTTTTTACAGACTCGTCGAGTTCCACCGCCGCCAGGCACCAATCTACCAAAGCTTCGTTTGGCGTCGGCAATACCAATGCCACGTTTTGCCGCACCGTCAGCCACGGCAACAACCGATTTTCTTGAAACATCGTGGTGACTTTTGCCGCTTGCGGCACCACAACTTTTCCGCTTTGCGGTGCTCCCAAACCCGCAATCAAGCGCAACAACGTAGTTTTTCCGCAACCCGATGGGCCAATAAGGGCATGCGTTTTGCCAAGTGGAAATTCTTTGGAAAACGCGGTAAAAATCGGCTTGTCACCATACGCAAAGGAAACAGCATCAAATATCACCATGACGATTCCCTCCTTTTATGCGCGAGGTAGCAAGCAAAAACAACTTTTCAAACAGCAAACTGAGTACCACCACCACCGCTGTCCAAGCAAAGACCTCGGGCGTTTCCAACAACAGTTTTGCGTTTTGCAACTGCCGACCAATCGAAAAATCGGGCCGACAAATCACCTCGGCGGCAATACCGGATTTCCACGCAAAACCCAATCCGTTCACACAGGCAGTCATCAAAAAAGGACGGATTGACGGGATATAGAGATGCTTTATCACACGCCCCATCGGCAAACGATAGGCTTTTGCCATTTCCAACAGTTGTTTGTCGGTACGGTGAATTCCCTCTTGCACATTCACAAATACAATGGGCAACACCGTCAAAAAAGAAATCAAAATCGGTACCGCTTCCACATGTACCCACACCAACGTCAAGATAATGAACGAAGCAACGGGTGCTGCGCGTATACAATGCAAAATCGGCGAAAAAATCGTTTGCAATAGCGAAAGCAAGCGGCACAGCACTGCCAGTACCGTGCCCGCAATGACTGCCGCCAAAAAGCCCGCCGCAATTCGCAAAAGTGATAACGCAACCGCTTTCCAAAACAAGGGCGAAACAATCAATTCCCCCAACGTTTGCAAAACCGAAAGCGGTGTGGGAAGCAACAGTTCTTGCTCAATATTTACGGCAAGCAACCACCATATTGCCAACCAAAAAACCGCGGTGGCAATTCCCCGTATCACACGGCGAAACCGTACATTATCCTTCATAATAGAACGCATCGTCCGGCAATTTTCCGCCTACCGCTTTGGGGTTGGCTTCAAACAATACCGTGTAATAGGCAGCAATTTGTGCTTTCATATCCGCGCCCGAAACAAAGACTAACGCGCAATTCGGAATGGCTTTTTTGGCAATCGCCGCTTTGGGAATAATGCCATACGTTTCGCAAAGTACGGCAGTGGTATCCACATCGCTTGTCTTTTCAATGGAGGTTTTGTATTCCGCCAAGAAAGCATCGACCGCTGCTTTGTTTTGTTCCAAAAATTCGCTGCGCACGGCCACGCAACCCATCATAAGCTTGTTGCTCTGGCCTGCCACCGCATCCCAAGCAGCGTTCATACCAAACGCCACACGAACATTCGGGCTTTGCGTCGTCACGGTAGATACCATCGGTTCGGGAACCATAGCGAGCGTGGCTTCGCCTTTTTTGAGTTTGGCAACCAATTCGGTATTCTCCGTCAAAAACTCAATGTTTACATCTTTGTCGGGGTCAATGCCATTTTTGGAAAGCACGTACCGCAAAATATATTCGGGGTTGGCGCCTTCACCGGTGGAATAAATGGTTTTTCCGCGTAAATCCGCTACCGATTGCACGGAATTGCCGTTTTCCAGCATATACAACACACCCAACGTATTGACTGCCAATAATTTCACCTTGCCCTGCGTTTTTTGATACAACGCTGCCGCCATATTGGTAGGCACCGCTGCAATATCTAAACCGCCGTTAGGATTGGCTAACTTCGCACTGATTTCTTCGGGTGACGTAGCTACCGAGAAGGTATAGTCATTAGCCGCCTTGCCCTCTTCATCGGCTTTCATTAAATTCACCATACCGATACCCGTCGGGCCTTGAATCACGCCAACGTTAACCGCCGTTTTCGTGGCGGGAGTTTCTTGCGGCGCGTTGCCGGCGCAACCAGCTGCTGTGAGCAGCAACAAAGCGGACAAAACAATACTGAATACTCGTTTCATGTCAATTCTCCTATTCTGTGACATAATATATTTTCCCAACCTTACGAAGAAAACCGACGGCAAGCAAAGCATCTATCGCGCGATACAAACTGGAACGCCCCATGTTTAGTACACCGGCAAGTTCCACCATACTGTGCGAAAGCGCAACACTGCCATCCTCTCTTCGATGGGTTAAAAGATACTGATATAACCGCCCTTCGGTACTGCCGACGGTAAGAACAGATAACTTGTGGTTTAAAAACCGAATTTTATCCGATAAAAAACAAATGTAATTTTTGGAAATAACGGGATATCGGTGCAACCAATCCGTCATCTGCTGTTGTGTGACAAAAACAACGGTAACCGATGTGGTAGCGGTAATGGTTGTCACATACTTTTCCTCTGCACCGAACAAAGCTGCCGCGCCAAACATATCCCCTGCAGAAAGGCGAGTCATCACCGCTGTGCCATCGGCCGTTGTAACAACAACCGTCCCTGACAAAATCAATCCCACCGCATTTTGAAAAGAAGAGGAAGTATACACCGTTTCGCCTTTTTGATACACCTTAGCTTGTGTGCATTCGGCGGCTAACTGTTCCCTATCGGCTTGCGATATATCGGCAAACAATTCAAAATCAGTCAGTTGTTGAGCCGTTATCATTGCCACACCTCTTCTTTGGAAATTTGTCCCATTTGGGACACTTTTCAAGTATATTGTACTCATTTTTGCCGGGATTGTCAAGCAAATTGTAAAAAAATCGGTATCGCGATTTACTTTTCTGAAAAAATGTGGTATGTTAGGTATATATATCGGCAAAAGGAGATAATTAATATGAAAAAAATCATTGCCATTACGATGACTGTTTTATTGCTTTGCTGCACCATAACGCTTGGCGTCTGCGCCGAAGGCTTTGCTTTTCGCGAAATTTCGCGGGAGTGGAACGGTAACAATTTAATCGTAACATGGAATCAGACAGAAGCCGGTCAAGATGTCACGGTCGAAGACGTCCTCATTGGTGGGAAAAGTTATGGCCTTTCCATGGATGCTAACCGTAATTTGATTATTGACCTTTCTTCCCTGCCGGCTGGTGTGTATTCTTCGCTAACGTACGAATATGTTACTGCCGAAAAACAAAACTCCTTTGTTTCCAACACCCCGCTCGTAAAAACCGGCGTAGTTACCGTTACTTTAACGGCAGCATTTAACGCTGACGGGGCCCTTGTCGTTACCGCCACCGACGCAAGTGGTGCGCCTGTGGCTAACTATTCGTTAAAATTAACCGTTGGGCGCATGGCAAATATTTCCGGCACTACCGATGCCAAAGGTAAATATGAATCTCCTTACACCGCCAGCGAAGGCGAAACCGCTATTTTTGAAGGTGTTGCGACCGAATATCAAGGTGTTCAATACGCGGCAGTTGCCCCTTCGCAAATCACGCGCCCCATCACAGCAACTACTACCACCACCCCCACAACCGAAACAACCTTGTCGAACGGGGAAACCACCACCGCTGTCGAGGAAACCACAACGGCAGCGGAAACCACAACCACCGAAGAATCAACCGCCACTACCACCACGCAAACCTCGTTTGTTGAAACGTTAGTGACCATTCAAGGTGCGGGTACCACCTCCAAAGTGGATAAACAAATTGCTCTGAATATTTCTACCGATACGGGTATTTTAGGACTTTTCGAATTAAAACGTGCTGCATTTGATAACCAAGCGCGATTGCTGCTTTCTCCCGACGATTATGCCGGCTTGATAGGGCGCACTTCCAACACGCTCATGCTGAATGTTTTGTCGGTAGAAAAACAAGTTTCCTATTCCACCGTTCAAGAAGCCATGAAAAACTCGTCCTTTAAACACCGCGCGGATGAACAGTGGAAACCCATGACCTTTAATCTTTCTTTGTTAATGTTGGACCGTTCGGGCAATACTGTTCCTGTAACAGTAGCACCCGAAGGCACGCAATACACCGTACAATTACCTGTTCCCGCTTCTTTAAAAGAGTGTTCCGAATGGGCCATCACCACCTTTGACGGCAACAAATTAATGGCTCCGCAATCTCTCACCATAAAAGACGGTTGCCTTACGTTCCAAACCAATTCCATGGGAGAATACGTGATTATCGGTTTTCCTGCCGATGCCAACAACAGAGCCGGCGGTGTTTCGTGGCGTTTGACGGTGTTGTTACTCGCCGGTATTTTGCTGCTGGTCGGTGCGGGTTTTGTACTGTATTGGTTTGTACTGCGCACACCGAAAACCGGTAAAAAAAAAGAAAACGTTCAAGAAGACGCAACACCGCTAATTCGCGTCGAACCCGAAAGTGATGCCGATATTTTCAGCGGTCGAACCGATATTGACATTTCTGTCAAAGAACCCGAAAACGACGAACAGGAGTAATCTGTATTATGAAAATCACCAAAGACATCCGCTACGTTGGTGTCAACGACCACGACATTGATTTGTTCGAAGGTCAGTACGTGGTAGAAAACGGTATGGCCTATAATTCCTATGTTATCTTGGACAAAAAGACAGCTGTGGTCGATACCGTGGACGCTCGTTTTACGCATGAATGGATGGATAACTTTCAACACGTTTTGGATGGTGCCCAACCGGACTACTTGATTGTACAACACATGGAGCCCGACCATTCCGCCAATATCGATAATTTCATGAAGGTGTATCCGAACACCGTCATTGTTGCCACCGCCAAAGCGTTTACCATAATGAAACAGTTTTTCGGCAACGATTATGCGGACCGCCGCATCGTTGTCGGCGACGGCGACACGTTGTCACTCGGCAAACACGAACTTGTCTTTGTCACCGCCCCCATGGTACATTGGCCGGAAGTTATGGTCACCTATGACAAAACCGACAAAGTTCTCTTCTCCGCCGACGGTTTCGGTAAATTCGGTGCATTGGACGTGGAAGAGGACTGGGCTTGTGAAGCACGCCGTTATTATATCGGCATTGTCGGAAAATACGGCGCACAAGTACAAGCACTCCTCAAAAAAGCAGCGGGATTGGAAATTGACATCATTTGCCCGTTGCATGGCCCTGTTCTCTCTGAAAACTTGGGTTATTACTTGAACTTGTACAACATCTGGTCCTCGTATTCCGTGGAATCCGAGGGAATTGTCATTGCCTACACCTCTATTTACGGCCACACCCGTGCCGCCGTGGAACTGTTGGCAGAAAAACTCAAAGCCAAAGGCTGTCCCAAAGTCGTGCTCAACGATTTGGCGCGTTGCGACATGGCAGAAGCGGTGGAAGATGCGTTTCGTTACAGCAAGTTGGTGTTAGCAACCACCACCTACAATGCAGATATCTTTCCGTTTATGAAACAGTTTATCGACCATTTAACCGAACGGAATTTCCAAAATCGAACCGTAGCCTTTGTGGAAAACGGTTCTTGGGCGCCGCTTGCCGCCAAAACCATGAAAGCCATGTTAGCAAATTCCAAAAATTTGAATCTTGTTGAGCCTACCGTTACCATTCGTTCCGCATTGAGTGCCGACAGCACTGCACAGTTGGAAACTTTGGCAGAAGAACTGTGCCGCGATTACTTGGCACAACACAGCGAAACCGCCGACAAAAACGATTTGACGGCATTGTTTAATATTGGTTACGGCTTGTACGTGGTAACGTGCCACGACGGAAAAAAAGATAACGGTCTGATTGTCAACACCGTCACGCAAGTCACCAACACGCCCAATCGCATTGCCGTAACCATCCATAAACAAAACTATTCGCACCACGTCATCAAGCAAACCGGCAAAATGAACGTGAATTGCTTGTCCGTGGATACACCTTTCTCCGTGTTTGAAAATTTTGGCTTTCAAAGCGGACGCAACATCGACAAATTTGCCGATATCGAGCCCCTGCGTTCCGATAACGGTTTGGCGTTTTTGCCGCGGCATATCAACTCGTTCCTTTCGTTAAAAGTCGAGGATTATGTCGACCTTGATACGCACGGCATGTTCCTTTGTACCATTACCGAAGCGCGTGTCATTTCCGCTGCCGAAACCATGACGTATACGTATTACCAAGAACACGTCAAACCCAAGCCACAAACCGACGGCAAAAAAGGATTTGTCTGCACGGTTTGCGGCTACGTTTACGAGGGTGATACGTTGCCGGAAGACTTTATTTGCCCGCTTTGTAAACACGGTGCCTCGGATTTTGCACCCATTTCCTAAAAACAAAAAACAAAAAACACGGCACACTTAAAGGTTATCTTTAAGTGTGCCGTGTTGGTTTTTATGGTTAGTCTTCCCGCTTTGTACCCCAGAAGAATAACGCCACTGTACCGGGACCGGTGTGACTGCCAATGGTAGTACCGATATCGTTAATGAGCACGTTACCGTTCAATTTCGGAAAACGTTTTTCCACCAAAGCTACCACGTTTTGTGCATCTTCCAAACAATCCGAATGACACAAATAGCATTTTCCGTTATACTCCTCACCGCCATTTGCGCATTCTGCCATACGCTCGACAATTTCCTTGATTACATTTTGCTTGCCACGAATCTTCATGCGCGGAACAAGTTGCCCCAAATTGTTCATATTAAGCAACGGGCAAACACCAAGCAATCCGCCAAAAAAGCCTGCAGCGCGGGAAATACGTCCCCCTTTGACATAAAAGGATAAATCCGTCGAAAAGAACCAGTGATGCATATTCAATTTGTTTTCTTCTGCCCATGAGCATAATTCTTCTGCCGTACTGCCTGCATCACGCATATCTGCGAGCGTCTCCATCAACAAGCCGTAACCGGAAGAAGCACCGAGGGAGTCGATAATATAAATTTTTCTTTCGGGGAACCGTTCTGCCGCAATAGCCGCCGCGTTACGTGCCGAATTCACCGAACCCGAAAGACCGGACGATAACGTAACGTGTACCACGTCTTTGCCGGTTTCCAAAAGCGAAGTAAAATACGTTAAGTACTCCGTGATATTGATTTGAGAAGTTTGCGTTTCGGCACCATCGCGCATGGCTTGATAAAACTGAGGGAACGACATAGTCTGACCCAAATCATCGGGATAATCTTTTCCGTCCAGTGAATAGTGAAAACAAATGTAGTGGATGTCGCGTTTTTCAAAATGTTCTTTTTTCAAATCCGCTGTGGAACAACAGCTCAATACATAAGAACTCATCGTTAAAAACCTCCGTGTTGAAATTACCTATTCAGCATACCACAGTTTTGCCAAAAACACACTCCATTAACCCTTTTTCTCACTCTATAAAAATAACGCAGGACGTAGAATCGACAAAAAGCCCCTCTACGCCCTGCGATGTCATCTCTACGAATAAGAGAATCGACAAATATTATTGTAACATTGCTTCAAATTCCGCTTGGTCGATAATACGCACACCCAACGCTTGCGCTTTGGTTAATTTGCTGCCGGCATCCTCACCCGCTAATACCAGCGACGTTTTTTTAGAAACACTGCTCGATGTTTTTCCGCCGTATTGCTCAATCAGTGCCGAGGCTTCGTCCCGCGTCATGGACGGCAAGGTGCCGGTAAGCACAAACGTGAGTCCTTCAAAACGGCGGTCAGTTTGTTGTGTACGACACACCGTATTCATACCGCATGCTTGCAAACGTGCCACCAGTTGCTTTGCCGACTCTCTCTCAAAAAAGGCAACCACGTGCTCTGCCATAATATCGCCAAACCCATCAATCGCCAAAATATCTTCTTTGGTAGCTTGCATGACCGCTTCAATCGTACCAAAGCACTGTGCCAACAGCTTTGCCGCTTTTTGACCGATATTGCGAATTCCCAAGGCAAACAGCAACCTTGATAAATCGGCTTCTTTGGAAGCGGCAATAGCGGTAATGATATTGTCTGCCGACTTATCACCTTTCCCCTCCAAATCACGAATGTCGTCTTTGGTTAATATATATAAATCGTCTAATTGCGAAAGTAAACCTTCCTCTACCAACTGTTCCAAAACAGCAGGACCCAATCCCTCAATATCCATCGCATCGCGCGATGCAAAATGGATAAAACGTTGCAACCGCTGTGCGGGACAATCGGGATTGATGCAACGCAACGCCGCCTCATCCTCCGCCCTGACCGCCGTTTCCCCGCAAGAGGGACAACACGCGGGTAAAACATACATGGGATTCCCACTGTGTTGCACCACACGTACCACTTCGGGAATAATGTCGCCCGCTTTGCGCAACACGACCGTGTCACCGATTGCCAACCCTTTTTCGGCAATAAAATCGGCATTGTGCAACGTGGCACGGCTAACCGTTGTACCCGCCAACGTAACCGGAGAAAACACACCCGTCGGAGTAAGCACGCCGGTTCGCCCCACCGTAACTTCTACTTCTTGTAACACACTTTGTTTTTCTTCGGGCGGGTACTTGTATGCCACCGCCCAGCGAGGATATTTACTGGTACTTCCCAGCCGATTACGGTCGGAAAAATCGTCAACTTTGACCACCGCACCATCAATATCAAACGGCAAGGTATTACGCAACGCACCAATTTGTTCGATTTTTTGCAAAACTTCGTCAATGGAATCGGTCACAAAATAATCGGGAATCACCGTAAACCCCAGTTGCTCCATGCGTTCCAGCGATGCTTTGTGCGAATGTAGTGTTTCCCCTTCGATAAGTTGCAAATTGAAAATAAACAACGATAATCCGCGACTTTTGGTCACCGTCGGGTCTTTTTGCCGCAACGAGCCGGCAGCGGCATTGCGCGGGTTTTTAAACGTTTTTTTCCCGTTTTGCTCTTGCTGCTCGGTAAGCAAGGCAAATTGCCCCCGCGGCATATATACCTCGCCCCGCACTATCACACGCTCTATCGGTTCACGCAAGCGTGCAGGGACAGCGGCAATGGTACGTAAATTTGCCGAAACATCTTCGCCCGTTTGCCCGTCGCCACGCGTAGCACCGCGTACAAAAACGCCGTCGCGGTATTCCAAAGCAATGGAAAGACCGTCAATCTTTGGTTCCACCACATACCGCGGATGCGCAATTTCCGAGCGCACACGGGCATCAAAATCGCGCACTTCCGAAAGCGAAAAAACGTCTTGCAAACTGCCGAGCGGCACTTCATGATGAACGGGCGTGAATTGATTGGAAATTTCACCGTGCACCCGTTGCGTATACGAATCCGCCGTGATAAGTTGCGGATACTCTTCTTCCAACCGACGCAATTCCTGCGTCAGTTTGTCGAACTCATCGTCTTCAATTTCAGGTGCGTCGTTGTCGTAATACAAACGGCTGTGATAATCGATACTTTCGCGCAATTGTGCAATGCGCTCGCGGGCAGTTTCAAAATCCATCGTATCATCCTCACAATAAAATGAAGCATTTTCGAAATTACAAACACTACTTATAGTATACTCTTTTTTCGTTAAAAATCAAGTGCCGCCGCTTCCAAAAATGTTCTGCAATCCTTCCCCAAAATCCACTTGCAACACCGTTTGGGGAACTTCGCCCACCAGCACCGTTTCCCCTACCAAAAAATTGGTTTTGAGTTCAACAGATACACGCTCCATCGGCAATGCGGCAGTCATCATAACCGTCATATCAAGCGAAAGCCGATGATTGGTTTGGTTAATCCCCGCATCGTTAAATTCCCCGCGCAATTCCGAAATCACCACGCCACCCGTGTGAATGGTAAGGGGCAAAAACGGTCCTCTGCCGGTAAAAAAACTGCCGCCGATTACACTGCCCAGTGGAATACTGATTTGCTGTTTTTCCCGCTTTTGCAGTTCGGCAGTAACCGCATTGGTTGCTGCCGCTTTCAAACGGTTAATGGCACCGACATTTGCCTGAGCAGACAGCACACGACCATCCTCGCCTCGCACAATATCCACCAAATCATCGTATTCCGTTTCTTGCGACGATAACACATTCTGAACGCCGATATGCACCGCCAACATAGCACTTTTGCGTGCCGACATATACCCATAACTTTGCACCAACGGTCGCACTTTGCCGTCAACTGCCACCAGCGCCCCGGTTAGTACCACAACCAACACAAACATTCCAAAAAGTTTCCGTTTTGCCTGTTGTCGCCGCTTTTTTGATTTCATACACTGCCCCCTTTTACAAAGAAAGACCTCATAGGCTATCCTATGAGGTCTTTGTGTCAGGGGTGAAAAATTATTGCAACGATTCTTTGCGTGATAACAAGGCAAAAAAGGCTTTGTGCGTCATATACACATCCAACTTGGAAACCACTTCAAACGGTGCGTGCATCGAAAGCACCGGCACGCCCAAGTCGACGGTGTTCACGTCCAAATTAGCAATGTATTTTGCTACCGTGCCGCCACCGCCGATATCGACTTTGCCCAGTTCACCGACTTGCCATACCACGTTTTCTTTGTCCATAATACGACGGAAAAAGCCCATCAGTTCTGCCGAAGCATCGCTGGTATCGTACTTCCCGCGTGCACCGGTGTATTTGGTCAGCACCACGCCTTGGTTAAGTGCGGCACAGTTTTTGGTTTCGACTACTTCCGGATATAACGGGTCGTATGCCACGTTAACGTCTGCCGATAAACAAAGCGAACTGCGGAAAACATGACGGCCTTTGGTGCCGGTAAGTTCCGCAATATCTTCAATAAAATACCGTAAGAACGAAGAATTCATACCCGTATTGCCATCCGAGCCAATTTCCTCTTTGTCCGCCAAGATGGTAATGGCCGTATACGTCGGGTTTTCCAGCGCGAACGTTGCCGTCAATGCAGAATATGCGCACACACGGTCATCGTGACCGTAAGCACCCAACATGCTGCGGTCGAGTCCCACGTCGCGTGCAGAAAAGGCAGGAACGGCTTCCAATTCAGCCGACAAAAAGTCAGCTTCCACCATGCCGTATTTTTCAAACAGTAAATTCAAAATGTTCAGTTTAACGGCTTCACTGCCCTCGTCATCCGCAAAGGGGCGCGAACCGATAAGAATGTTTAAATTTTCACCGTCAATCACTTCGGCAGCTGTCTTTTTCATCTGTGCGGCACCCAAATGTGGCAGTAAATCGGTAATGCAAAATACCGGTTCGTCGGCTTGCTCGCCAATGCAAACCGTAACGGACGTGCCGTCCTTTTTAACAACCACACCATGTAACGCAAGCGGAATGGCGGTCCATTGGTATTTTTTGATTCCACCGTAGTAATGCGTGTCCAAATACGCCAAACCATGGTCTTCGTAAAGCGGATTGGGCTTCATATCCAAACGAGGCGAATCAATGTGCGCCGCAGCAATCGAAACGCCTTCCGACGCAGGACGCGTACCGATAACCGCCAACATCAAAGCCTTGCCGCGGTTGTCATAGTATACCTTATCCCCCGCTTTGAGCGGTTTGGTACGGTCAAACGGCACAAAACCGTGTGCTTGTGCCATTTTGATTCCTTCGCTTACCGCTTCACGCTCGGTTTTTGCTGCATCCAAAAACGCTTTGTATGCGGTGCAATAATCATCTGCTGCTGCAATTTCCTCCGCCGACAACGTTTTAAACGCATTTTTAGGCGCATAGCATAATTGTTCTCGCAACAAATCCGCTTTCGATTTTTCTGACATTTCGTTATTCCTCCTAAGCAATATCATATAAAGTTTGGTACCGTTTTTGCGCTTTTAATACACGCTCAACATAATTTTTGGTTTCGGTAATCGGGATAACATCCAAGGTAACACCATCGGTAGAATATTCGGGGTTTTTCAACCATTTGGAAACGTTACCGCTACCGGCATTGTATGCCGCCAACGCGGTTTCCAGACAGTCAAATTGTCCCAGTAACACGTCCATTACTTTGCACCCACTGCGAATGTTGACCGACGGTTCAAAAATCTCAGAAAGCGGTGCCGCTTCCTCGGGTAATTTTTGTTGAATCCATTCGTACGTTGCATCCATCAACTGCATCAACCCCTTGGCACCGGCATGTGACACTGCCTCACTGTCAAAATGGCTTTCCGTATGGATAATGCCATACACAAGCGATGGCGGCAAAGAAAATTCCGCGGCATTTTGTTCCACAATGTCGGTATATTTAAGCGGATACATAGTTTTAAGATACCACTCGCTGCCGACAAACAGTAACACAAAGCCAAGTGCCAACACGCAAACAACCGCAAACACAATAAGCAAATTACGTTTGATTTTGTTCATGTTGCCACTCCTCACACAAGGTTTTTATTTTTTGCGAAAGAACAGACTCATCTTTGTCATTTTCCAATACCATCGTAGCCCTCTCGCGGTAATATTCTTCTGCGGGTTGCGCGTTTACACGCGCCAGTGCTTGTTCTTTGCTGATACCGTCACGCTCGCAAATCCGACAAAGCCGCTTTGTTTCGGGCGCGGTAACAGCCAGTGTAACATCGCACAAAGTATCAAGCCCTGCTTGAAACAGTAACGGCGCATCAATCAACACTATCGGTGCTTTGGTTTGCTCCAAAGCATCGGTAATAACTTTAATCACTGCGGGATGCACAATTAAATTGAGCGCCGCCGTACTCTGAGGCGTAGCAAAAGCAATATCTGCTAAGCGTTGGCGGTTGAGTGAACCATCGTCACATAAAATAGCAGAGGAAAACTGTTTGACAAGTTCCTCCAAACACGGTGTGTTCGGTTGCACAACCTTACGGGCAATGGCATCGGCATCCAAGATAAGCCAATCGGGCTTTGCCATCAAACGCACCGCCAAACTTTTCCCCGCACCCGTTTGACCGGTAACACCCACCACAAACGGTTTATTCAAGTTCGACCACCTCAAATCCCGCCGCCCGTAACAAACGGTTGTATACGGCCAAACCCACACCCTCTTGTGAGGGGCAGGCAGTATATGCCACTTCGACTCTCTGTTCATCCAACAAACGCAATGCTTCAAACAAACGACGCGCTTGTTCTTCGTGGTTTTCTCGTCCTCCATAGGTAAGATATGGTACGGTAAGGTTTTGCTCCTCCCCGTCAAAACACAACGCTGCCACGCCTTTTTTAGCATGCGCGTTAACGTACGCGGCATACTTTTCAGGAGTACCTTTCACCAAGACAACGTTAGCTTTTGGCGCGTAATGCTTGTATTTCATTCCGGGGGAAGCCGCCGCTTCACCATCCTTTAACTCATGCACTACGGCATCATCAACCAACACGTCGCCCACAACGGCTGTTAGCATTTCCACCGTAACGGCACCGGGACGCAACAAACGCACAGGCACGGTGCTGACATCCACCACCGTGGATTCCACCCCCACATCACACGCACCGCCATCCACCACCGCGGCAATGCGACCATCCATATCCTCCATCACTCGTCGCGCTTCGGTAGGACTGGGAATCCCCGAACGGTTTGCCGACGGCGCCGCCAACGGGCAACCGGACAACGTAATCAACTTGCGCGCAACAGGGTGCGACGGCATGCGCACCGCTACCGTTGACAAACCGGCACTCACTTCCTCAGGAATACAGTCCGCCTTAGGCAGGACCATGGTCAGCGGTCCCGGCCAAAAAGCCTTCGCCAATGCCATCGCTTGCGGCGGTATGTGAGAAACCAAGTCTTCCCATTGCGACAACTCAGCAATATGTACAATCAGCGGGTTGTCGGCAGGACGGCCCTTTGCCGCAAAAATCGATGCCACTGCCGTACCGTTTAAGGCGTCGGCGGCAAGACCATATACCGTTTCCGTGGGAATAGCCACCAATTCGCCCGCCCGCAACAAGTCGGCGGCACGCTGCAAATCGGCAGATTCAGTTGATAAATACTCTGTTTGCATTTTGTTATCCTTTTTGTAATTTTTCTGCGCGGTCAGCGGTAATCAGCGCATCAATGAGTTCTTCCAACGCACCGTTCATAACCGCTTCCAATTTATACAAAGTCAGTCCAATGCGATGGTCCGTCACACGGCCTTGCGGGAAGTTGTAGGTGCGAATTCTCTCACTTCTGTCCCCTGTTCCCACTTGCAAGCGGCGGTCTGCCGCAATCGCGGATTGCTGTTCGGTTTGCTTGGCCTCCAATAACCTCGAACGCAACACGCGCATGGCTTTATCTTTGTTTTTGAACTGACTGCGTTCGTCCTGGCATTCCACCACCGTACCGGTCGGCAAGTGGGTAATACGAATCGCGGATTCGGTTTTGTTAATGTGCTGACCGCCCGCACCGCTGGAACGAAACGTGTCAATTTGCAAATCGGCAGGATTAATATCAACATCTACTTCCTGAGCTTCAGGTAAAATCGCCACCGTCACCGTGGAGGTGTGAATACGTCCGCCTGCTTCGGTTTCGGGCACACGTTGAACACGGTGTACCCCACTTTCAAATTTAAGGCGGCTGTATGCCCCGTCACCAATAATCATAAAACTGATTTCTTTGTATCCGCCAAGTTCGGTTTCGTTTGCGTTGACGGTTTCGGTTTGATAACCATTGGCTTGAGCATACAAGCCATACATACGGTACAAACTCCCCGCAAACAAGGCCGATTCTTCCCCGCCCGCACCCGCGCGAATTTCCACAACCACGTTGCGGTCATCGTTGGGGTCACGCGGTAGCAACAAAATTTTCAGTTCATCGGCACAACGTTCTGCCCTTTCGCGGTTTTCGTGCAATTCTTCTTCCGCAAGTTCGCGTAACTCGCGGTCTATCCCTGCGGTATCCAATAGTGTTTTGGCTTCTTGTTCCGCCGCGCGCGCCGCCGCATATTCGCGGTATTTTTCCACAATCGGTTCCAAGTGCTTACTTTCGCGCATAAGTTCGCGGTACACTTCTGTTTGAGCAATCACCGACGGGTCGCACAACCGTGCCATGACTTCTTCGTATCGTTTTTCAACGTCTTTAAGACGGTCTAACATTCACGGTTCATCCTTCCTCTTGCGATGCGCGTTCCACACGGCGAATATTTTTTTCCGCTTTATGGCGAGGCAACATCACTTCGTGTCCGCAACCCTCGCAATGCAAACGAAAATCCATGCCGATACGCAACACCGAAAACCGCTGTTCGCCACAAGGATGCGGTTTTTTCATTACCAACACATCTCCGACACGAATATCCATACGCCACCTCACCGTAGGCTGGCGGGAGCCGAACTCTTTACGCCTGCA